>DATBEI010000205.1:0-20520 GCA_036269595.1 Candidatus Sulfotelmatobacter sp. | reverse complement strand
TCCTGTTTGCTCCCCTAGCTTTCGCGCCTCAGCGTCAGTTATGGTCCAGTGCGCCGCTTTCGCCACAGGTGTTCCTCCCGATATCTACGCATTTCACCGCTACACCGGGAATTCCACGCACCTCTCCCATACTCCAGCACGGCAGTTTCGCCTGCAAGCTCCCAGTTGAGCCAGGAGATTTCACAGGTGACATACCGCGCCGCCTACGCGCCCTTTACGCCCAATAATTCCGAACAACGCTCGCACCCTCTGTATTACCGCGGCTGCTGGCACAGAGTTAGCCGGTGCTTCTTCTTCCGGTACCGTCAGTATCTTCCCGATCGAAAGGAGTTTACGTCCCAAGGGACTTCATCCTCCACGCGGCGTTGCTGCGTCAGGGTTTCCCCCATTGCGCAAAATTCCCCACTGCTGCCTCCCGTAGGAGTCTGGACCGTGTTTCAGTTCCAGTGTGGCCGTGCGCCCTCTCAGGCCGGCTACCGATCATTGCCTTGGTGGGCCATTACCCCGCCAACTAGCTAATCGGCCGCGACCCCCTCCTCAAGCTGCTTACGCATTTGATCCGAAGATGTTATGCGGTATTAGCCCCGGTTTCCCGAGGTTATTCCCCACTCGAGGGTAGGTTAGTCACGTGTTACTCACCCGTACGCCACTGTACTCATGGATTGCTCCACTTTCTCGTTCGACTTGCATGTGTTAGGCACGCCGCCAGCGTTGATTCTGAGCCAGGATCAAACTCTCGTTTGAAACCTAGTTCGCCTACCGACGGGTAGAAGGTAGGCTGCCAACTCCATCCGCTCGAAAGGGATGTGTTGGCGACCACTCATGCCTCCGCTAAGAAGCACAGTGGCCTATCTTGTGAGATCGTTTCGGACTAATGCCCGAATCCGCTCTCTCACGACTGGCACGTTCAACCGAGTTGTCAAAGACCGAATCGCCTTCCGCCTGAGCGGCGCGCCTTCAGTTCTAGACGGACTCACTACAAGAGTGAATCCGGCTGTCCTCGAAACCTTTTAACCATATCGTTCGCGCAAGACCCTGTCAACGCATGCATCCCACAGCATTTCCACGTGATTTCCACATGTGGGGGGTGCCCGAACGCAACACAGGAGAGCTCAATCAACCGAAAAGCCCTGTTATCCCGAGCGGCCTTATCGCGAGGAATCTGCTTTTTCGGGAGCTCAAAAGCGCGCAACGATATTGCCTTCCGCTCTGGTTTTACAAAGACGCCGAAATATTCGGCGCACGCCGAAGCAGAAGACAGAAAATTAAGAAAAGATCCTATTTGGAGGTCCTTGCTTTGAAGGTACCCTTCAGAAACCTACAAGATGTTTCCGAATCAAGTCCCGTGGCCGGGACGATTAAGGGCTTTTCACCCTCTTGAATCTTAGATGCCGGACGGACACGAGAGATTCAAACAAAATACGACCGGCTGCCACACTTCTGCTCTCGGTGGATTGTTTATAGCAGATGAATGCGAAAAATTGCAAGCATGAATTTGAAAAATGCATAAGTTTACCGATTTGGTGCGGACACCAGCCGTTCCGCTCGCACGTGCCCCAATGGTTGGTGCCACGGCTGAAGTCGAGCCCTCTTCCTTCCCGGTTCGTGGTGATGTCGGCGAACTTCCCCGCTTCTCGCAAAGCACGCGAGAAACGGGGCACCCGGCACCCGGACATCTTTCACTACATCTACGCCCTCCTGCGCCGCCCCGAGTACCGCGAGCGCCCCGCCGCCAACCTGCGCGCGAACTGCCACCCGTTGTCATCCTGAGGCGCCTTTCTTTGGCGCCGAAGGATCTATGCAATCTGCCGGCGCCACCCGGTGCTGCTGACAAGTCCGTAGATCCTTCGGCCCGCGAAGAGCGCGGGCCGAAGGATGACAAGGCTTGGGAGGAGATCAGCGCTTCAGGAGGTGCCAGGCTTCTTTGTACTTCTCATATTTTGTACTTCTCATATTTTTTGTACTTCTCATATTTCGTACTCATATTTCGCATTCTTGGAGTGCGGGGTTAGGAGGATGTCGGGTTGGTTGTGGGTGGCTTTGAGGGGGGGATGTACCAGGTGTTAGTGGGGATCACGTACGCTGCGAAGAAGTCGATTTGGGTCGGGCGGCATCGGCATAGGCGGTCGGGCGTCGCTCGACCGGACGGCCGAGGGCGGGTCGTCCCCGTGAGCGCTTTTGAAAAGCTGACGCGGTTCTGAAGCGCCGCTCTTCCACGTGCGTCCCCACGTCTCGGTTTCGGGGTAAACCTGGACGGCCGACGCGGCTGTCGCCCGTGAGCATGCTTGCACTTACTTTGCGCTTGCGACGGGGGCTGGGCTTCGGTACCATCACTGCATTCTGATATGGCTATGAATCTCTGTTATCTGCACCGAATTCGTGTCTTAGTTTGCGGGGTACGGGTCTTTGTATCCTGTCCGGTGTGGAGGGAACCAGTGAGCTGAGCAATTTGAAATCCTGAAGGCTCCCGAATCCCGCCCCGCCAGAAACGCTGGCTCGGTGGGTTTTGCTTTTTAGGAGCGGCGCAACGCAGAAGAAAGATTCGCGGGAAGCAGGGGTTGCAGGAAGGACGACATTCATGACACGGCGAAGCATGACGGGCGGAAGCATTCTTTGGGAATGCCTGGAGCGCGAGGGCGTGAAGCAGGTTTTTGGCTATCCCGGCGGAGCGATTCTGCCGGCGTACGACGCGCTGAAGGGGAGCAAGATCCATCACATTCTGGTGAGGCACGAGCAGGGCGCGACGCACATGGCGGATGGATACGCGCGGGCGAGCGGGCGAGTGGGAGTGGCGGTGGCAACGTCGGGGCCGGGCGCGACCAACATGGTCACGGGCATTGCGACGGCCATGCTGGATTCGTCGCCGATCGTGTGCATCACGGGGCAGGTGGGAAGCAAGCTAATCGGGTCGGACGCGTTTCAGGAGACCGACATTACGGGCGTGACGCTGCCAATTACCAAGCACAATTATCTGGTCACGCATGCGAGCGAAGTGGCGCGCACGATTCGCGAGGCGTTCTATGTTGCGCGTTCGGGGCGGCCGGGGCCGGTGCTGGTGGACATCACGAAAGATGCGCAGCAGTCGACGTGCGAATTCGATTGGGAAGCGGCGAAGCCGCAGCTGCCGGGATACCGTCCGGATCTGTCGCCGGATAAGAAGGAGTATGAGCAGGCGCTGGAGTTGATTCGCAACTCGAAGCGTCCGGTGATCCTGGCGGGGCACGGCATCATCATTTCAGGGGCGATGAATGAAGTGCGGGAGTTTGCCGAGCGGGCGGGCATTCCGGTGGCGCTGACGTTGCTGGGGATTGGGGCGTTTCCGGCATCGCATCCGCTGAACCTGGGGATGATGGGAATGCACGGCGAGGCCTGGGTGAATCATACGATCCAGGAGGCGGACCTGCTGCTGGCGTTTGGCATGCGCTTCGACGACCGGGTGACGGGAAATTTGAAGACGTACGCGTCGAATGCCAAGAAGATTCATATCGAGATCGATCCGGCGGAGATTAACAAGAACGTAAAAGTCGATGTGCCGCTGGTGGGCGACTTGCGCGAGGTACTGCATGAGTTGTTGCCGCACGTGGAATCCATTGACCGCAGCGAGTGGCTGGACTCGATCGACAAGCTGAAAGGCGATGCGGCGGTGCGCGACATTCAGAACCTGCCGGACAGCGGGCATCTGTATGCGGCGCATGTGATCAACGATCTTTGGCGGGAAACGCGCGACGGCGACACTGTCGTCGTTACCGATGTGGGTCAGCACCAGATGTGGGAGGCGCAATATTACAAGCACGAGAAGGCGCGCAGTTTGATCACGTCGGGAGGGCTGGGGACGATGGGATTCGCGCTGCCGGCAGGGATTGGCGCGAAGGTGGCGCGGCCGGAGGCAGAAGTTTGGGTGGTTGTGGGCGACGGCGGATTTCAGATGACGCTGTGCGAGCTGGCAACGATTGTGCAGGAGAAGTTGAAGGTGAACATTGCGATCATCAATAACGGATTTTTGGGGATGGTGCGGCAGTGGCAGGAATTTTTTTACGAGCGGAATTATGCGGCGACGCCGCTGTTGAATCCGGACTTCGCCAAACTCGGGGAGGCGTACGGAATTCGCAGCATGACGGTGAAGGAGCGTTCGCAGGTGGTGCCGTCGGTGCGCGCGGCGCGGGAACATGATGGGCCGGTGCTGATTAATTTTCAGGTGGAACAAGAGGACACGGTGTATCCCATGGTGGCGGCAGGGGCGTCATTGCATGAGATGATCCGGCGGCCGAGTAAGATTGTCGAGACTGCGGCCGACGAGTAGAAAAAATATGCTGAACACTTACGTGGTGTACGTGGAAAATAAGCCGGGTGTGCTGACGCGGGTGGCGTCGCTGTTCCGGCGGCGTGCGTTCAACATCGATTCGCTGACGGTGGGGCGGACGGAGAAGCCGGAAGTGTCGCGCATGACGATCACCGTCGACGCCGATTATGATCAGGCGCGGCGCATCGAGGCGAATCTTTATAAGCTGGTGAACGTGCTGCTGGTGGAGAACATCACGAACCAGCCAGCGATCGTGCGCGATCTGGCGATGATCAAGGTGGCGGCCACGCATGAGGCGAGGTCCCACGTGCTGGAGCTGGCAAGCGTGTTTCGGGCGCGGGTGGTGGACGTGGCTCCCGAGTCGCTGACGATTGAAATTACCGGGGCCGAAGACAAGATTGACGGGCTGCTGGAAGTGTTGCGGCCGTATGGCGTGCTGGAAATGGTGCGCACCGGGATTGTGGCCATGCGGCGGGGGAAGGCGTCAACCGGGAGTCCGGCGCCCGTTTCGGATGAGGATGTGGCCGAAGAGGATGTATCGCACTCGGTTTAAGTGGGCATCGGGCTCGTCAGCCTAAGCCCTGAAGCTTCTGTTTCTTGCAGTTACTCGTTCGTAAGTTTTCTTCACTCCCGCCCCGCTCTGCCAGATTGAAATGGTCACTCCCCAAAGGTTACCGAAGTTTTCGCTAATTCATCCAAATCATTGTTTCTAAATACGTTAGCTGCTATTCATAAAGGGTCCGACTTCGCCCTCGTGCGGACGAAAGCACCTATGCAAATGACTGGCGCCACCAGTGTTGCTGGAAGTCTGCCCGCGCAATCGCGGTCGTGGAGAGGACTGTCTGGCTTCGCCAAGGTTTACATTGCCGCGGTGGTCATGGCGGGATTGGCCACGCTGATCTATAGCGGGATTCATCAGAGCAGCAAGAACATCGCAGAATTCATTTGCTATCTGGGCATTGCGATTCTGGCATCGCGGCTGAAGGTGAGCCTGCCGGGAATCTCCGGAACGCTATCGGTAAATTTCCTTTTTATTTTGATCGGGGTGCTGGAACTCAGTTTCGCCGAGACGCTGATCCTGGGCGCGGCTTCCATGCTGGCCCAGTGCATGTATCCGGAGCGACCGCGGGGGATGCAGGTAGCGTTCAACGTATGCGCGGGCTCGATTTCGACGGCGCTTGCCTATATCGTTTATCACCATCCGCTGACAAACTCATTTATTCCGAATCGACCGATTTTGCTGGGGCTGTCGGCGACAGTTTATTTCATTGCGAATGCGGGTTCGATCGCTGCGGTTATTTCGTTGACGGAGCGAAGGCCGCTGATTCGGATTCTGGTCGATTGTTATTTCTGGTCGTTCCCGTATTACCTGGTGGGCGCTGGAATCGCGGGCGCAATTGCGTGGCTGAATCACACGTTCAACTGGGAAATGTCGTTGTTGCTGGTGCCAGCGGTTTATCTGATCTACCGCTCTTATCGCCTTTACCTGGGGAAACTGGAAGACGAGAAACGGCACGTCGAGGAGATGGCGAACCTGCACCTGCGAACGATCGAAGCGCTGGCTCTGGCGATTGAAGCCAAGGATCACACCACGCACGAGCACCTGCAACGAGTGCGAGTGTATGCGATTGAAGTCGCGAAAGAATTGGGCGTAAAGGGGCCAGAACTGGAAGCGCTGCACGCGGCGGCGTTGCTGCATGACATTGGAAAGCTGGCCGTGCCGGAACACATTATTTCGAAGCCCGGGCGCCTGACGCCGGAAGAATTCGAGAAGATGAAGATTCATACGCTGGTGGGCGCGGAGATTCTTGAGCGAGTGCGATTTCCCTATCCGGTGGTGCCGATCGTGCGCGCACATCACGAGAAGTGGGACGGTTCGGGTTATCCCATGGGATTGAAGGGCGCGGAAATCCCGATCGGCGCGCGCATCTTGTCAGCCGTGGATTATCTGGACGCGCTGGCATCGGATCGGCAATACCGGCGCGCTTTGCCGCTGCGGGATGTAATGCAAAAGCTGGCTGCCGAGTCGGGCAAGTCGTTCGACCCGAAAGTGGTCGATGTGCTGCAAAAACGCTACCAATATCTGGAGCGGCTGGCGGTGGCCAAGGTGGGGCAGGATCCCAACGGACCACTTTCTACATCGATCAAAATTGAACGCGGGTTGGAACCAGCGGCGGGATTCGAGAACGCAACCTCGCCGGATTACGTAGGCCGCGAAAACACTTTCCTGTCATCTATTGCCGCGGCACGGCAGGAGGCGCAGTCTTTGTTTGAATTGAGCCAGGACCTCGGCGCTTCGCTCAGCTTGACCGAAACCCTATCGGTTTTCTCGGTGAAACTGAAGCCGATGGTGCCCTACGACGCGATTGCGATTTATATCAAGCGCGAAGCCGAATTGATCCCTGAATATGTAAATGGCGACAACTATCGCCTGTTCTCTTCGTTGCGCATTCCCATTGGGCAAGGGCTTTCGGGCTGGGTGGCGCATAACCGAAAGCCGATCATCAACGGCAACCCGTCGGTGGAACCGGGATACTTGAACGATCCTTCAAAGTTCAGCACGCTGCGTTCGGCGCTGGCGGTTCCGCTCGAGGGCATTGCGGGAGTGATTGGAGTTCTGGCGCTGTATCGCGGAGAACGCGACGCGTTTACATCGGACCACCTGCGTATTTTGCTGGCGGTCAGCGGGAAGATGGCGCTGTCCATTGAGAATGCGCTCAAGTACCAGCAGGCGGAAGATTCTGCGACTACCGACTATCTGACCGGCTTACCCAATGCCCGCTCGCTTTTCCTGCAACTGGATCGCGAATTGGCGCGCTGCAAGCGCGACAACCTGGCGGTGACCGTCATGGTGTCTGACATGGACGGCTTCAAACAGATTAATGACCGCTTCGGTCACCTCGAGGGCAATCGGGTGCTGCGTTTGTTCGCCCAAGCTTTGAAAGACAGTTGCCGCGAGTACGACTATGTGGCGCGTATGGGCGGTGACGAATTTGTGGTCATTGCTCCGGGCTTGACCACCGATGCGGCAGGCAAGAAAGCCGAACAAATGCGCGCCCTGGCGCGGCAGGCCGGAAGCGAAGTCTGCGGCGAAGACATTCTATCGCTGAGCGTGGGGCGGGCTCTCTATCCCGACGACGGCAAAGATGCGGAACAACTGCTCGCCGAAGCTGACCGGCGCATGTACCTGGAAAAGCAGAAGCAGGTTTCCTACAAAGATCGGCGTTCGCATCCCCGCCTGAAGTGTCGGGTCACGATCGAAATGCAAACCGAGGCGGGTGGGACTCCGCTCTTCGCCAACCTGATCGACATCAGTATGGGCGGATGTTTTATCGAAACCAGCACCATTCTTGCGCCGGGCAGCAAGCTCAAGGTGGGATTTTCGATGGATGACACCAGCCTGACGGCAGAGGGCGTGGTGGCAAGGCTCGATCCCGGATCGGGAGTTGCGGTACAGTTTCGCGAGTTGAATCGCGAGGGACGCGAGCGCATGTTAAAAATTCTGGAATTCGTGCAGAACACAACCACGTTTTACAACAACCGCTATCTCAAGAGCCTGACCAAGAACTGATTTCCTGCGGAAGAAATACTTAGGAGTGAGAACGGGCGGCGGCTTGCAGCGTCGTAGCGCGAACGATCTCCGCGGCGATTTGGTCGAGCGGCAGGATCTTGTCGGCGAGGCCGCTACGCGCAACGAAGCCGGGCATGCCCCAGACTACGCTGCTGGCTTCATCCTGCACGCAGACGCGAGCGCCTAATGCCCGTAGCGATTCGCATCCTTTCAGCCCATCCTGGCCCATGCCGGTGAGAATCACAGCGAGCGAGCGCCCTCCATAGACTTGAGCCACCGAGCGGAAAAGCACGTCTACCGAAGGACGGCAATAGTTTTCGCGCGCATCTTGATGCACGCGCAGACGCGTCACATCCTCCTTGCTGACTACCATGTGAAAGTCTCCGGGAGCGAGAACGGCACAACCCGGCTGGAGTGGTTCTCCCGACACACACTCCCGCACTGGAATCGCCGACTTCGCCGACAGCCTTGCTGCCAGCAGTGCGGTAAAGATCGGCGGCATATGCTGGGCGATCAAGACCGGCACAGGCAGATCCACTGGCAGAGATGGCAGAAGCCGGGCCAGCGCGTCCGGACCGCCAGTGGAAACTCCGATGGCAACCACCTGAACCGGCGCTAACGAGGGCGGTCTCCATAACCTTGCCGAGGGCGCGGGCGATTTGGGGACGACGACCGCGCAGGCTGCTGGGAGATGACATAACGCATGAATTCGCGGAATCAGCTCGCGAGAGACTGTCTCCAGAGTTTCCGCCACGTCGCGATTGCTGGGCTTGGTGACATAGTCGGTTGCGCCGAGGGCGAGGGCTTCGAGCGTGGCGGAAGCTCCGTGCTCGGTGAGCGTGCTGAACATGATGATGGGAATGCGGGCGTCGAGCTTGCGCAACTGGCGCACGGTTTCCAGCCCGTCCATCTCGGGCATTTCAATGTCGAGAAGGATGATGTCGGGCTTGAGGGCGGGAAACTTTGCTAGCGCAAAACGGCCGTTGCTGGCGGTGCCGGCTACTTCGAGAGCGGGATCACGGGTAAGCGCATCGGAGAGCATTTTGCGCATCACGACCGCATCGTCGACGATGAGCACTCGCTTCTTGGCAGGTTTCTCCATCTATCGTCTCCCCCGGAAAGGCAGCGGCATTTCTCGGATCGTCAGGAGAAGGATGTGGAGGCCGGGAGAAAGGGGACCTCTCCGCGGCCTCCAGGGAACTAGCTGGCGGAGGCGTGAGCGGCACGGCTCTTTGCCGGCTTGGTTTTTGGCGCGCTGACGGCATCTTCGTCGGCTTCGAGTTTGAACTGGTCAACCATGTTGCGCAGTTCCCTCGACATCTCAGTTAGTTGTTCGGCGGCCTTCAGGCTGTCTTGCGCGCCGTGGGTGGTGCTTTCGGCGGCCGTGGCCACTCCCTGGATGTTCTTCGAAATTTCTGCCGAGCCTTTTGCCGCTTCCTGCACGTTACGGGACATTTCATTGGTGGTCGCGCTCTGTTCTTCGACCGCCGTAGCGATGGTGCTGGAGATGTCGTTGATCTGGTTAATGACCGCGGTAATGCTGCCGATGGATTCCACCGCCCGCTTGGTGTCCTCCTGAATGGCGGTAATTTTCTGGCTGATGTCCTCGGTAGCCTTGGCCGTTTGCTTGGCCAGTTCCTTGACTTCATTGGCTACCACGGCAAACCCCTTACCCGCTTCTCCGGCGCGAGCGGCTTCGATGGTCGCGTTGAGAGCCAAAAGGTTGGTTTGTTGAGCGATCGAGGTGATGACCTTGATGACCTGCCCGATCTCGGCGCTGGACTCGCCCAACTTGGCAACCGTGGCATTGGCGGCATTCGCCGTCTTAACCGCTTCGCCGGCTATCTTGGCGGCTTCGCCGGCATTGGTGGAAATGCTCTGCACGGTCGCCGTCATCTCTTCCGCGCCGGTGGCCACGCTGTTGAGGTTAGTGGTGACCTGCTGGGTGGCGCTGGCGACGGTGTTGGCCTGGGCCGAAGTCTCTTCGGCATTACCGCTCATCTGCTGGCTGGTGGCTGACAGTTCCTCGGACGAACTGGAGAGGGCCTGCGAATTTTGGGCGATGGATTTCATGCTGGCCTGCAGCGTGTCGGCGGTTTTGTTGGTGGCGGACCCCACGGCGGCGAGAGCTTCGATGCAGTCGTTGAGGTTGTTTTTGATGGTATTGAAGTCGCCGTTGTAGGTGTCGGTAATTTTGACGCGCTGGTTCGAGTCGGAGAGGCGGTGAGTGTAATCGTTGGCCGCCATGGATTTTAATACGTCGGAAGCTTCGATCAAACCCTTGGAGATCTCGCCTACGTACTTTGCCGATACGTTCAACGGCCCAATCACCGCATCGAGTGTCAGATTCACGCCTTCGACCACCTTGCGGTAATCGCCGTGATGTTTGCTGGCGTCGGCTCGGGTTGCAAGTTTGCCCTCCACGGCCGCCTGCGACAACATGATGGCGTCGGCAATCATGGCATTCACTGCTGCCTTTTGGGGAGTGATATCGGTGGCATACTTCACGACTTTGAAGGGCTTGCCGTTGAGGTCGAGGATCGGGTTGTAGGAGGCCTGTATCCAGACTTCGCGGCCGCCCTTGCCAATGCGCTTGTACTCGGCCGCCTGATATTCGCCGCGTCTCAATTTGGCCCAGAATTCGGTATAGTCGGCGCTCTGGCGGTAGGACTCCTCGACGAAGAGGCTGTGGTGCTTGCCCTTGATTTCATCCAGCGTGTAGCCCAGAGCCTTCAGGAAGTTATCGTTAGCGGTGGCAACGGTTCCGTCCATGTTGAACTCGATTACGGCTTGCGCCTTGCTGATCGCCGCAATCTGGCCCTGGTAGTCGGCATTGATCAACTTCTGCTGGGTAATATCCTTGAAATAGTTGACCACTTTATAGGGTTTGCCACTTCCATCGAGGATGGGATTGTAGGAGTAGTCAATCCAAAACTCTTTCCCTTGTTTTGTTTTTCGCTGTGCCTCGCCGTGACAGGCTTCCCCGCGGTTGAGCCGCTCCCAAAGATCTTTTTGTGCAGCCTGGTACTGGGGGTTCTGCCGCGTCTGCTCGTCCACGAAAAAGCTGACGGGCTTGCCGATAAGCTCCGCATTGCCGAAACCGAGAAGATTTTCAAAGTTTTCGTTCACCTCGAGGACCGTGCCCTCCAGACTGTAGGTGCTAATTGGCTGCGCCCTATTGAGGGCTGCGATCTGCGCATGCTCGTCGTTGATCCGTTGTTGCTCTGCCTGGCTGGTTTTCTTTCCCCGCTCGCTCTTCATTCCATTCTCCTTACGAACTCCGCGCTCCGGCGAAGCCGTGAATTGCGCCTAAATTCAAAATTTTTGATTGTTTTTCAGCTTGTTGAAGTCGCCGAGATCAACCACCCGGTCAATATCCAGCGCCAGCAGAAGCCGGCCCGACAGCTTGTAGACTCCCCGCAATACCTCGCGGGCGAAGCCGCGCAGCGTCTCCGGAGGACTTTCGAGAGTGTCTTCATCGACTTCGATCACGTCGCCGATCTCGTCCACCAGCAGGCTGACCGCCCCGTCGCTGGTGCGCACCACGACATTCATGGGCAGCTGTCCGTCCGGCCGATCCTGCAAGCCCAGCCGGCGGCGCAGGTCGATGGCCGACACGATCTGGCCGCGCAGGTTGATCATTCCGCCGACCACGTTAGGCGCCAGAGGCACACGGGTCATGACTTGGTTCTGAATGACTTCCTGCACCTGGGGCACCGGAGTTCCGAAGAAATGTCCGTCAAGAAAGAACGTGCAAAACTGCTGCGAGGAAGCCATGAGTTCGATCTCCTAGTTAACTGCCGGCGCATCCCCGAAGTTGGGAATTGCGTGGCGCACGACGCTCGGCACGTCCAACAAGTCGGTGACACGTCTCTGAATGACGGACGAACCCAGAACGCCGCGACGCTGGGCGGGGCTTTGGATCACGAGTTTCTCGTCCACAATGTCGACAATGCGGTCCACGATCAGCCCGACGCTGTGGCCGCCTTCGGAGTACACCACCACCTGCATGCGTTGTTCTGTCGAAACAGGGACTGCTTCGGCGGCCGCCCCGGCCCAAAGCCGCGACAAACGGATCAGGGGCATGATCTGTCCGCGGTATTGCATGACTTCCTGCGCTCCGGCAAGTTCGATGGCGGCGCTGGAAAACTCCTCCAACCTCGACACCAGCGAGAGCGGGATGGCCATCCGGCCTTGCTCGCCGCACTGCACCAGCAGCAAGGTCTGGCGATCGGTGGCCGTCTCCTCTTTCTGGGTGGCTTTGTCTTTTTCCTTCAAGGCCGATTCGCGCGCCTCGCCAATCACCTGCGCCCGCTGGGCCAGGCCGAGAATGTCGAGGATGAGTGCCACGCGTCCGTCGCCCATGATGGTGGCGCCGGAGTAGGCGCTGATGCCCTTCAATTGCTTGCCCAGGGGCTTAACCACGATCTCCTCGGTATCAGTGATCTCATCGACCACCAGGCCGAACTCGCGGCCGTCGGCCTGTACCACAACAATATTGATGGCGGCATGGCCGTCGGCCGGCTTGCCCGGCGGGGAGGCGATCTGCAATTCGCGGTTGAGATACACCAGCGGCAGCAGGCGGCCCCTCAAGCGGTAGACCGGGGCGCCATGGACCATCTCGATGCCTTTTTCGGCTTCGCCCGCCTCCAGGCGCACCAGCTCCAGCAGGCTGACCTGGGGAATTGCAAAGCGCTCGCCGCCGGAGATCACCATCAGGGCCGGAATGATGGCGAGAGTGAGGGGAATCTTGACTTTTACCGTGGTGCCCTTCCCTGGAGTGGAATGCACGTCTACCGTACCGCCGATTTTTTCCACGTTGGTTTTCACCACGTCCATACCGACGCCCCGTCCGGAAACGTTCGACACTTTTTCGGCGGTAGAAAAACCAGGAAGGAAGATGAGATTGAAAATGTCGCGGTCCTGCATGCGGGCCGCCTGGTCGGCGGGGACTACGCCGCGATCGGCTGCCGTCCGCCGGATGCGTTCCAGGTTCAGCCCGGCGCCGTCGTCGGAGATCTCGATATTGACCTGTCCGCCCTCATGGAAGGCGCGCAGCACCAGCCGGCCAGTGGGATCTTTTCCCGCTTTTTTGCGGTCTTCGGGCGACTCGATGCCGTGATCGACAGAATTGCGCACCAAGTGGGTGAGCGGATCTTTGATGGCTTCGATGATGGTGCGGTCGAGGTCGGTTTCCTTGCCTTCCATTTCGACCCGGACTTCCTTGCCGCAGGAGAGGGCCAGGTCGCGCACGGTGCGCGGGAACTTGTTCCAAATGTTGCCAATGGGCTGCATACGGGTCCGCATGACCTCTTCCTGCAGCTCGCTGGCGATTAAATTCATACGCTGCGAGAGGGCCTGGAAAGCCGTGTCCTGGCTGCCGTTGGAAAACTGCAGCAACTGGTTGCGCGCCAGCACCAGTTCGCCGACCAGATTCATGAGCCGGTCGAGCAGGGTAACGCCGACGCGAATGGTTTCGACCGCGGCTTCGGGATTGCGGGATTCGAGGGTGCGCTGTGCCGCCAGCACATCTTCCTGGCGCACGGCACCCTGATCCACCAGAATCTCGCCAATCCGCCTCCGCCCCGCTTCCTGCTGTTCAAGGGCACGGACAAGATCTTCGGGACGTACCTGCCCCCTCTCCAGGAGCAGTCCGCCGATCCTGCCGGGGTCGGCAAGCAGATCGTCAGGAATGGGGGCGGGAGGAACGGTAGATGCGACGTTCACGGGTGCTAAGGGAGTTGCGGGCTTCCCAGTGGCCGCCGGAGGCGTCGCAGGAACAGCGGCGGACACTTCGGGGACAGGCACCTGGGTTTGCGCCAGTTGCAGGCGCGACAGATGCTCGATGAGAGACGCATAGTCTTCGTCGCCATCCTGTCCCGAAGCCTGAATCGCAGATAGCATTTTGCGAACCGCGTCGACCATGGCCAGCAAGCCGCTGGTGATCTCCGCAGTCAAAATGAGTTTGCCGTCGCGCAAGCGAGAGAGTAGGTTTTCGCCGGCATGAGCGAGCTTTTCCAGCCGGGCAAAACCCAGAAAGCCGCAGCTGCCCTTGATGGTGTGAATGGTTCGGAAAATACTGGCCAGAAGCTCTTTTGAGGAAGGATCGGATTCCAGCTTCACCAGTTCCTGGTCCAGCCGGTCCAGATTCTCGTTGCTCTCGATGAGAAAATCCTTAACGATTTCGTCCATGATGGGAGTTTTTCGCGAAGCCGCTGGAGGTCGTGCACATCGCAAACCATTCTTCGCTTCGATGCCACACTGATGTACGTGCCCGCGTGGTCTGTCACGACGCACATCGGAAGTGGTGGTTGCGGACTTGAATTGCGGTCCAACTTTCGGCTTTTAAAGGGGTTTTCGAACCCGGCAGCGGCTTGAAGCGCGATTGCCTCGCCCGTACACTAGAAGCATGCACGTGCACGTTCATGGCGCGGGCGGTCCGACGCGGGTGCTGAAGATATCGCTCGCCGCGACGCTGGGCTATATCGTGCTGCTGGTGGTGACCGGGATCCGGGCGCATTCGCTGGCGCTGCTGTCCGAGGCTGGGCACAATCTTTCGGACTTTCTGGCCCTGCTGCTTTCGCTGGTCGCGGTTTATTTTCAGTCGCGTCCCGCTAATTCGAAGAAGACTTATGGCTATCACCGGGCGGGAGTGCTGGCGGCGCTGGTCAATGCGACATCCCTAGTGGCGGTTTCGTTTTTCATTTTCTACGAGGCTTTCCGGCGGCTGCAGCATCCGCAAGCAGTGCAGGCCAGTCTGATGATGTGGGTAGCCGCGGCTGGCTTCGTGATGAATGGAGCGATCGCGCTGCTGCTGTATCGCTCAACTCAGCGCTCGGGCCGTTCTGGCGGTGACGTGAATATCCGCAGCGCTCTGCTGCATGAAGTGGGCGACACGCTTTCGACGGCCGCGGTGATTGCCGGGGGCTGGGCCATACTTGCGACGGGAAATTACTGGATCGATTCGGTGCTGTCGGTCGGCATCGCCGTGCTGATCCTGTGGTCGGGATTCGGCATTGTGCGCGAGACGTTGAACATTTTGCTGGAAGGCACGCCGCGCGGCATGAAACTGGAGAAGCTTGAGTCGGCGATCCGGGCGATTGGCGGAGTGAATGACGTTCACGATCTGCACGTGTGGAGTATTGGATCGGAGACGCACGCGCTATCTTGCCATATTTCGATTGCCGACATTCCGCCTTCGGTGAGCGAACGAATTCTGCGCGAGGTGAAAGAGTGCCTGCTACATGATTTTCGCATCGACCACACAACTATCCAGTTTGAGCACGCGGAGTGCGAGGTGGCGCATGGGTGTGTGATTCCGGTTGTGGAGAGCGAAGAACATCATCATCATCACAGCCACTAGGACGACTGAAAGGGCGGCCTTGCGATGGAGTCGATGCGTAGAGCTACCATTCGAAAAGCTTGCCGGGTTCCTGAGGTGTTCCAAGTAAACGCGGAAGTGCCACGCAGCGAGCGGTGAGAGTTTCCTCGCATAAAGGAAGGTCTCCAAGCACTTCCGCAGCTTTGGCGTGCTCCGGCTGATCAATCAGGTGTTCAACGGCTCGCCTCAACACATCGCCCACTTCCCGAGCGCTCAAGGCACCCTTCAAAAAACTCACGTTCGGTTCCAGCCAACGGTTCGTGTACAGGTGTCCCGCGAATTCCCAGAGACTCGGAGGTCCGCCCCCGCGGTCAGGTGTCCAAGGGGAGAATATCGGGTTCTCGTTTTCTTCATACATCAAGCAAGACAGATATTGCACTGCAGCGACGGCTCGGCCAACTGTCGTAATCGACCACCATTCGTTCCAAAGAATAGAAATATCCGGGAAAAGAACTCCGTGCGTGGTCAGCGCGGTTATCCACCGATATGGGCGCACGGCACTCCCTGAATAGGCCAGTCCTCTTTGGTCGTCGATTTCATCAAGAATTGAACCACGCATGAAGTCAGACACAGCCGCACTCTGGGTTCGCGTCAGGAAGCGATCAAAAACTTGCCTGTTTGCCAGCACAGGATAGAACTGTTCAATAAATCCGCCGTATTCATTGCTCGTGCCGCGAAGGTCCTCGCGCCACGCTTCAAGGCAAAACGGAAGCAGATACGTAAACAGCGGACCCTGAATATCCGTATAAAGCAGATCCTGCGTGTATTCCCAAAGATCCCTCACGTCGGCTTTCTCACCCGGACGCAGGCGTGCAAGCCGACGAAGATGTTTGACGTTAGCATCAAACGGCTCCTGGGTAATATTCGATGGTGCGGAGCCAAAGACGTTACGGAGCAGATGAGCGGGCTGTATTTTTGACGACATCACGTTTTTAAAATATATTACGCGCGATGGAGTGCGTTCACTTTTCCTTGGATCACGACGATCCTTGCTTCTCATAGATTTCCCGCGCTCGTTCGATCGTGTCTGCCTCGTCCGGTGATTTATCCGGCCGCAGGCGAACGATTCTAGGAAAGCGCAGCGCGTAGCCGCTCTCGTGACGATCGGACTGCATCATGTTGTTGAAGGCGACTTCCAGAACGATCTTCGGCTCAACCACCCGCCGGAATCCCTGGTCCTCCACCGTGTGATCGAGAAACCACTGCGTCATTTCGGCGATTTCGGCATCGGTGAGACCGGAGTAGGCTTTGCCGATGTTCACCAGCCGGTCTTTGTTCGTATCCCACACGGCGAAGGTGTAATCGCTGAGCACGCCCACGCGCTTGCCGTGCCCGTACTCGACCGCGGTGACGACCACGTCCAGCGTGGCCAGTTCGCGCTTCATCTTGAGCCAAGATTTGCCGCGCTTGCCCGGCTTATACGGGGAAGCGAGATCTTTGATCATCAATCCTTCATTGCCTCGCGCTTGGGCCGCGATGAAAAGTTGATCCAGTTCCTCAGCCGAGGCGACGCGAAATATGGGAGCGCGGATGATGCTCGCAGTCGTGGCGGGCTCGGCTGCATTTGAATCGAAATCCAGTGCCGCTTGAGCTTTACTGTGCGACACTCCGCGCCCCCGTATAGGGCTATTTCGCGGCGCAGCTAAGAGTTCATCCAGAATGCGAGCGCGCTCGCTGAGAGGACGGTCGATCACCAGTTCTCCGCCGGCATATAACACGTCGAATGCGAGGAACGCTACTGGAAGCTCGCTCAGCATTTTCTCGCTGACTTTTTTCCTCCCCAGACGTTGCTGAAGAACGCTGAAGGGGCGAGCCCGTCCCAGCTTCACGGCTTTCTGCTCGCTTGCCTCCGATGCCGGTTCATCCACCACCTGCTGAGTATCAGACGGATTGCTGGGATAGTCCCAGGCGACAATCTCTCCATCGAGAATGGCGTCTTGCGGCAACCCGGCCAGCGCTTGCGGCAGCTCCGGAAACGACTCCGTGATTTCGTCGCGGGTGCGCGAGAAGAATTTCACCTCGCCGTCTGCCACGTGAGCCTGGGCGCGTATGCCGTCATACTTGTCTTCGACGGCGGCTTCCGCGAAGTAGCTGAGCCCCTCCTCCGCCGATTCGATAGGGCTCGCCAACATGAATCCCAAGGGATGGAACAACCGCATCTGCGCTTGAGCGAGCACACTCTGCGCCGCGAGCCGCACGGTCTCGCCGATATCGCCCAGGAGCATATTGGCGCGTTGCACCTCCGTCAGCGTTGTGCCATAGGCCCGGGCAATCGCGTCCTCGACCAGGCTCTCTTTCAGTCCGATGCGCAGGTCGCCGGTCATGACCTTGACGATGTACTTGGCTTCGAGCGGACTGGCGCGAGAAATCAGGTCGCGCACAATGCCTGCTTTGGCGGCGGGACCGCGCGTCGCAGCGATCTGACGGAACCCCGCCTCCACTTCTAACACGCCCAACCCCTGACCGGAACGCTGGGGAAGAACCTCGCCTGCCACCGCTCCCAGGTCGCCGTGGCGACGGTATGCGGCGTTAAGTTGAGACTCGTCGCTACCGGATAACTCCGCGACAATTTGCCACAACGATCGGCCGCCGACCTGGAGTGTAGTCTCTTCCCAAGCCGGAAACGCTCGCCCCGAAAGGAAGACCGCCGACACCGCAGCCTCCTCTGTGGTCCGCGACTTCAGATAATCCGCAACCATGCCCGTCTTCAGGAGTTTCTTCGTCGTTCCAGCAATGGCTTCGCAAGCTGTCGCCAACCGCTGCATGAATCTCCAATTACAGCTACGATCGTATCGTCACTCGTAGCGCCGGCTTCGCGCCGGGTGTCGCGAGGGGCACATCGCTCTCGCTCTCGGCCCCTGCCTAACCCTCGCGCCTACTAAAACTTACCCTTGCCGAACTCAATCCTAAACCACTGCGCGTCGTGTTACCCTAGAGTCTGCGTCGTGTCTTTCGTCAGGAGCATCTAAACTGTCGTGCGTAAACTGAAAAACTATCTGCGATTCCTAGCTGCCATCCAGCTTCTTCCCGCGCTCGAGAGCGGAGAGGAGACGCTGGTCGGCGGGCAAGCCGTGCTAGAGGGAGTGATGATGCGCTCTCCGCACGCCTGGGCGATCGCATGCCGCAAACCTTCCGGCGAAGTGGTCACCATGAGCGAACCGCTGGAGCGGCCGTCGGAGAAACATAAGTGGATGGCGTGGCCCATCGTGCGCGGCGTGATGACGCTCGGCTACGCCATGAATCTGGGCTACCGCGCGCTGCGCTTTTCTGCGAACGTTGCGATCGAAGACATGATGCAAGAGGACCACGTAGACACGACTGCCTCGACTGTACCGCCAAAGCGAAGCGAGGCGGAAGCGTCGCAGTCCCGTGAAAAAGCGGCCACTCTCAGCAACTGGCTGGCCGCCGTGAACATTATTATTTCGCTGGCATTTTTTATTTTCATGTACAAGTACATCCCGCTGCTGGCGGCGACCGAACTGAAAAAGATCGATCCCGCGCTGGGCGGGCGGATTGTTTTCAACCTGATCGACGGCGCGGTTCGCCTGATACTGTTCCTGATGTTTATTTGGGGAGTTTCCCTGTGGAAGGATATTCGCCGCGTTTATGAGTATCACGGGGCCGAGCATAAGACAGTTTTTGCGTTTGAGAATGGCGATCCGTTGAACACGGTCGCCGTGCAGAAATATTCGACCTTCCATCCTCGGTGCGGCACGAGTTTTCTGATGACGGTGATGCTGATCTCGATCGGCTTCTACATGATGATCCCGTTCACCACATTCTGGGCTCGCTTTGCCTCGCGCATCGCGCTGCTGCCAATTATCGCGGGCGTGTCCTACGAGATCATTCGCTTCGCCGCCAAACATCGCGGATCGCTGTTCGCGCTAATGACGGCTCCCGGCCTGTGGCTGCAGCGCATCACCACCAAGCCACCGTCCGACGAACAGGCGCAGTGCGCCATCGCCGCCCTTGATCACGCTATGTTGCTGGAAAAAGAGCGCGGCGGCGAACTGGTGATTGCCTAGCGGTCCCGCCGCGAACACTTTCTCTCCGCCTTCCCACAACATTAATGCCGTAGAGACGTAACTGGTTACGTCTTTCTCGCTCTAGCGAATTGCGGCGTGCCGAGACGCAGCAAGCTTCGTCTCTACGAAAGACTCTTATGTTTGAACGTCTGGACCAAATGGAAAGCCGCTACGATGAGCTGACTAATGCTCTGGCGTCGCCGGATATCGTCAACGATTCGGCGAGATACCAGAAGACTGCCAAGGCGCATGCCGAAATCGCGCCGACCGTCGAGAAATATCGCGAATATAAAGATCTGAGCAAAGGTATTGCGGACAGTAGAGCTTTGCTCGTCGACGAAAAAGACGCGGAGATGCGTGCCTATGCGCAGGACGAACTGACGCAACTTGAGGCGCGGGTCAAGTCGGTCGAGGAAGAACTGAAAGTGCTGCTGCTGCCCAAGGATCCGAACGACGAGAAGAACATCATCCTGGAAATCCGCGCCGGGACGGGAGGGGATGAGGCCACGCTTTTCGGCGCGGAAATTTTCCGCATGTACACACGCTACGCGGAAACGCAGCGATGGAAGGTGGAAGTGCTGTCGTCGTCGGAATCGTCGGCCGGCGGATTAAAGGAAGTGATTGCCATCATTGAAGGCAACCGCGTTTTCTCGCAACTCAAGTACGAGAGCGGCGTGCATCGCGTGCAGCGCGTACCGGCGACGGAACAGCAAGGGCGGGTACACACTTCGGCAATTACGGTGGCGGTTCTGCCGGAAGCGGAGGATGTTGACGTCAAGATCGAGGCCAAAGACCTGCGCATTGACACTTTTTGCTCGTCCGGCCCGGGCGGGCAATCGGTGAATACAACTTATTCGGCGGTTCGCATTACCCACATCCCGACGAATACGGTGGTGAGTTGCCAGGACGAAAAGTCGCAGATCAAGAATCGCGAAAAGGGGATGCGCGTGCTGCGTTCGCGTCTGTACGAAATTGAAATGGAGAAGCAGCAGCAGGCGCTGGCGAAAGAACGCAAGGCCATGGTCGGCTCGGGGGACCGCAGCGAGAAGATTCGCACGTACAACTTCCCGCAGAACCGGCTGACCGACCATCGCATCGGATTTACCATTCACCAGCTTGAGGCCGTGATGGACGGGAAGTTGCAGCCGCTGATCGAGGCGCTCACGACGCACTATCAGGCAGAGAAGTTGAAACAGGAAGCCGCCAGCGTCGTGTGATTACGGGGGATAGCGGCGGTGGTCCC
>DATBEI010000204.1:0-9551 GCA_036269595.1 Candidatus Sulfotelmatobacter sp. | reverse complement strand
GCGGCGGCTCCGAGCGCTGAAGTCACGCCCGGCACAATCTCATAATTAATTCCGGCTCGCCGCAACGCCTCGATCTCTTCTCCTGCCCGGCCAAAGATCATTGGATCTCCGCTCTTCAGGCGAATCACCTGCATCCCCGCTTCGGCAAGCGTGATCATCAGAAAGTTGATTTCTTCCTGCACAATATTCTTCTTACCGCAGCGCTTGCCCACGTTGTGCACTTGGGCCGCCGAAGGCGCAAGCTTCTGGATCTCCGCTGAGACGAGATCATCGTGCAGCACCGCATCGGCTGTTCGCAGCACTCGCAGCGCCTTCAGCGTGAGCAACTCCGGATCACCCGGCCCCGCGCCAACCAGATAAACTTTTCCCTTCATGCTCCTTCTCCTTTTGCGCTGAGTTCGACCTCTTCGGCTAAAGCCGCTTCGAGCGCTTCCCTGCTGGCCAACGAATGCAACAACTCCAGCTTGCGTTCTTTATCGAGATCGCTTGCCAGGATCAACTTTCGAGTCTCGCCTAGCTCCGCCACCCACGCCGCGTATCCTGGCCCAAACTGTTTTTCCAGCTGTTGGCGAATTTTCTGCGCCAATGATGGACTCTGCCCGGCCGTCGAAACCGCAATCTGCAGGTCGCCACGCCGCACCACCGCCGGATAAAAGAAATCGCAAACATCTGGAACATCCACCACGTTGCACAACACGCCGCGCCGCTGCGCCTCGTGATACACGCGCTCATTCAAAGTTCGTGAATTCGTCGCGACCACCGCCAGAAAAGCTCCATCCAAGTCGTCCGCCGAAAAGGCGCGCAACTCCAGTTCAAGCTTTCCTTCGCGCGCCCATTCGCGGACCGCAGGACCTGCCTCCAACGCCACTACGCGGACGCGAGCCCCCGTTTCCAGCAGGCCACCGATCTTCGGCTCGCCGACTCTTCCAGCCCCCACGACCAGGCATTGCCTGCCTTCCAGCTTCAAGAACATGGGAAACAAGCTAGTCACCGATCCCTCCCGCTGAGTGCGACAATCTGCTGGCCGGATCAGGCAGATCACGCGCCACTGCCGTGACCATCTCGCCCGCGAGAAATTCCCGCAGCTCGGCATCGCTGTGGCGCACAAAAAAGCGCCGCAGATTTTCTCCCGGTCCGCGCTCTGCCAGGTATCTCCCCAAAAGTCGTTCCAGTGCATCCGCCACTTCAGTGGCAGCGCAGCGATATCCAACCGGCCGTGCTGTAGCCTGATGCAGACCCAACGCTCCGCCGACGCAGAAGTAGTAAGCATCGACCAGTCGGTCTTGAACCTTGATCTTCTTGCCTTCAATGCCAATGTCGGCGATCCAGTGCTGTCCGCAACTGTTCGGGCATCCGGTCACGTGCAGCTTCAGGTGCTGATCGAATCCTGGCAAGCGTTCTTCCAACTCCTCAACCAACCAACGCGAAAAGCTCTTCGTCTCCGTAATGGCCAGCTTGCAGAATTCCGTTCCACTGCAAGCCACGGTGCCGCGCCAAAACGGCGACCCTCCAACTTTCAGCCCGATTGCGTCCAATTCCTTGGCTAGCGCCCCGGCATTGATAGTGGGAACATTTACGACGAGCAGATTCTGCATGCTGGTGACGCGCAATTCACCGCCGGCGAAGCGGTCCGCAAGGTCGGCCGCTACCAGCATTTGATCGGCGGTGATTCGTCCGCGCAGCGCCACCGCTCCTACATACGAGAGCCCAGGCTGCTTCTGCCCACGAATCCCGACATGGTCGCGATAAACGTCGTCCGGCGGATGCTCCTCAACCGCGGGATCGAGCGTGAATCCAATGCGCTCCTGCAGTTCGCCGAGAAAACGTTCCGCCGTCCATCCATGACGCAGGAAAAGAAATTTCAAACGCGCACGTTCGCGGTGCTCGCGCAGCACTTCCGAATCGCGAAACAGTTCTGCAATTCCTTTGATCACCGGCAGCACCTGATTCCAGCGAACAAACGCATTCAGGCGCGCACCCAGATAAGGCTCGGTTGAAAGTCCGCCGGCCACTCGCAACGAGAAGCCAACCTCTGGCTTCCCGCCAACCACGCGGGTTAGCGCGGTCAAACCAATGTCGTTGATCTCTGGATACGAGCACCACGCCTTACAGCCCGCAATCGAGACTTTGAATTTGCGCGGCAGGTTATAGAACTCGGAATTTCCGGCGAGCAACCGCGAGGCCTCGAGTACCAGCGGCGAGGCATCGACAATCTCATGAGCATCCACGCCCGCCACCGGGCAGCCGGTCACGTTGCGCACCACATCTCCGCACGCTCCAGTGGTGTTCAAGCCAACTTGCCACAGGCCCTCCAGCACCTCCGGCAGAGACTCAATGGTTACCCAGTGCAATTGAATGTTCTGTCGTACGGTGAGATCAGCAATTCCGTTGGCGTGCCGGCGAGTCAGTTGGGCGATAGCTCGCAGTTGCTGCGAACTCATCATGCCGTTGGGAATGCGGATGCGCACCATGAACCGCTGCAGTGCCCGCCCTTCCCCGCCCTGTCCGCCAGTAACCCCTGCTCCATCGCCTTGTGTGTAAACGCCCCACCAGCGGAAGTATGTTCCGATCCATTCGGGCGGAATCGATTCGAATCCCTCCCGAGCGAAGCGCCGGATTTCTTCCAGTCCTTCCCAGGGATTGAAGGCGCGCTTCAGGCGCTCGACCCTCTGTGCTTTAGTTTCCTTCGCAGCGTTTGTCATAGGTCCCCAGTCATAAAAGTGCCGAAAATAAAAAACCCACCGCCAGCTTTGACTGGCGATGGGTTCATGAGAGCCGTTCTTAAGAAAAAACTCTTAGGTCAGCAGCCTCCCCGCGCCAGTGCACACGCATGCACAACAACAACAAGTGCAGCAGCACATCGCGCGAAGATTGCAGTTCTCTGACATTCGAGTCCAGATTCTATGTTGAACGGCTTCTGCCGTCAACAATCGAACGTAAGAACTTGGATTCATAATTCGAATCGAAAGCATCATAATTTTTGCGGTGCCCGTGCAGACTATGACCACTCGCTGTAGAATCAGGCACTTAGAATTCTAAACAACTGTTGAGTGATACTCCGTGTTGCTGCACGGGCTGCGCCATTTGCAGCATTACTGGCTGGAAAGGTACTTCGATGAAGCGTTCCGCTCTCTTTTTAATGACGTTTTTTCTGCTGCACGCCACTTTTATCCTTTCGCAGAACTCTAACGCGTCCGATCCTTACAAGGCGGTTCTCGGTCGCCTGGACTCGCTAACGCGTCGAGCAGAGCCCGATTGGCGCTGGCACGCCGACATTCCTCATCCGGAAGATCCCGCAGTCGACGATTCCAACTGGGGATCAATCGCGGTTAGAAATGCCTCTGGACCGAACTCCAACAACGAAACCGGAGAACATTGGACAGGAACCCGTGTCCTGCGTCGCTGGATTCAGATGCCCGACAAGATCAACGGCTATGCCACACAAGGCTCGCGCGTTTCGCTCGATCTGCGATTTCGTAGCCCCGGCACTCTAAGGATTACCGTCTTCTCCAACGGGGCGATTCTCTACCGCGGAAGCGACGACGACATTCTCCCGATGCTGCTTACCGAAGATGCTCAGCCGGGCCAGAAATTTCTCATTGCTGCCAGGGTAATTGCAGGCGATGACGTTCAATCCAATTTTTCCCACAGCGAACTTACGATTCAACCGCCTCACACGCGGCCCGATCCTGCATTTCTGCGTACCCAACTTCTTTCTGCGCGCCCGATCATCGCGGCCTATGAAGAGGGCAAAGCCCAGCGCGAACAAGAACTTGATGCCGCGCTTAAGGCAATCGACTTCTCCCCGCTCGATCGCGGCGATCAGGCCGGCTTCGATGCTTCTCTCAAACAATCACAATCCAAGCTCGAAGAACTCAGGCCGTGGCTGCAACAGTTCACCATTCGCATCGTCGGCAACTCGCACATCGATATGGCGTGGCTCTGGCCCTGGACCGAAACGGTCGAAGTTGTGCGCAACACATTTCAAAGCGTACTCGACTTGATGCGCGAATATCCCGACTTCAAGTTCACCATGTCTTCCGCCCGCACCTACGAATGGATGCAGGAGAAATATCCGGATCTGTTTCAACAAATTGAGCAGCGCGTCAAGGAAGGCCGTTGGGAAATCATCGGCGGAATGTGGGTCGAGCCCGATCTGAACATGCCCGACGGCGAATCGCTCGTTCGCCAGATACTGGTGGGCAAGCGCTACTTCCAAAAGAATTTTGGGGTCGACGTCAAAATCGGATGGAATCCCGACTCCTTCGGCTACAACTATCAACTTCCGCAAATCTACAAAAAGTCGGGCATGGATTATTTCGTTACCCAAAAACTGCTGTGGGCGCACGAGTTCACCACATTCCCCTACAAGTTCTTCTGGTGGCAATCGCCCGACGGAAGCCGCCTCCTCACTTATTTCCCGCACGACTACGCCGGCGGCATCGATGCCGAACCTCTGGCCACCGACGTTTCCATTTGGATGCCCTCAATCTATGGCAAGACAGTCCCCGACAAGCCCGAGATGATGCACCTTTACGGCGTCGGCGACCATGGCGGCGGGCCCACTCGCATTATGCTCGACCATGCGCAGCAATTGATGGCTCCCGAAGCGGTCTATCCCAAGCTTGAATACAGTTTCGCTCGCGACTTCTTCAGCGACATGGAGAAGAAGCTTCCTGGCATGCAAGTTCCCACCTGGGACGGCGAACTTTATTTTGCGTATCACCGTGGCGTCTTCACTACCCAGGCAGAAACCAAGCGCAGAATCCGCCGTTCGGAAGAGATCGTCCTCAACGCCGAAAAATTCGCATCGCTCGCGTCGCTCTACGGGCGCACCTATCCGCAAGATGGAATGGAACTCGCGTGGAAGAATTTGCTGTTCGATCATTTCCACGACATCATGCCGGGCTCGGGCATCGCCGTGAACTATCTCGACGCTAAGCGCAACCTGGAAAATGTGGATCGCGCCGCCAATGACGTGACTCGGAGATCTCTTCGCGAGATCACCGCGCACATCAACACGCAAGGCGATGGAGTGCCAGTTATTCTCTTCAATTCCCTCTCGTGGCCGCGCACCGGCGTCACTGAACTTGAGGCGCAACTGCCTGCGCCTGCCCGGCAGATCGAGGTTCTCGATTCCAACGGAAAGCCGGCGGAATCGCAACTGCTTTCAGTCGACGCGGAGACTCACCGCGCTCGCTTTCTGCTCCTCTCGACAACGCCCCAGTTCGGGTACCGCACCTACTTCGTGCGCGCTGCGAATGCCGCGCCCGCCGTCCATTCCATGTTGAAGGCGTCCCCCGACACTCTGGAAAATGAATTCCTGCGGGTGAAAATCGATCCGCAAACTGGCTGCATGACTAGCCTCTTCGACAAGCGAAGCGGCACTGAGGCGCTCGCTCCCGCCGAAACCGACACGGGTGGACCCAAAACTTCAATCTGTGGAAACTTGCTGCAAACATTCGTGGATAAACCCAAGCAATGGGACGCGTGGAACATCGACGCCGATTTCGAAAAACAGCACTGGGACTTGGACAAGGCCGATGAAGTGAAGCTTCTGGAGAGCGGCCCGCTCCGCGCCATCATCGAAATCAAGAATCATTTCCAAAACTCGACCTTCGTTCGCGACGTCATCCTCTATGCGGGCGCCACGCGGGTCGATGTGAAAATGCAGGCAGAATGGCACGAAAAGCATATTCTCCTCAAAGCCGCCTTCCCGCTCAGCGCTCACAGTAACAAGGCAACTTTTGAAATTCCTTTCGGCTCGGTGGAACGCCCCACTACGCGCAACACGCCCGCCGAGCAGGCGCAGTTCGAAGTTCCCGCGCAACGCTGGGCTGACATCTCCGATTCCAAACACGGGTTCAGCCTGCTCAACGACTGCAAGTACGGATACGACTCGAAAGGCAATGTCTTGCGCCTTTCGCTGCTTCGTTCCCCAGAGTACCCCGATCCTCATGCCGACGAGGGCCACCACGAGTTCACCTATTCGCTCTACCCCCACGCTGGAGGCTGGAAGGAAGCGCTCACTGTCCGACAGGGTTATGAATTGAATTACAAATTGATTGCTGTTCCCTCCGAGAAACATGAAGGATCTCTGCCGGCGGAATATTCCTTCCTGCAAACGCAACCGGAAAACGTCATCGTGACCGCGATGAAGAAAGCCGAAAATGAAAACGCGGTGGTTGTCCGTTTTTACGAATGGGCCGGGAAAGATGGCGACGTCACCCTGCAGCTTCCGCCTGGAGCGCAATCCGCCGTGGAAACCGATCTCATGGAGAGGCCGATCGGCATCGGGTCACTGCAAGATGGCCGAGTGACGCTGCACACCAAGCCCTACGAGATCAAGACAATCAAAGTGCAGTTTTCCAGCTTGAAGCAGGGCGCGTCCGCGCCCCAGCCATGACCGCAGCCTCAACAACTAACGGCACGGTCCTCGGCGTCGATATTGGCGGCACAAAAGTTGCCGTTGGATTGGTCAATCGCGACGGCAAGATCCTCGCTCAGGGTCGCCAGCCCATGATCGCAACCGGAACCGCTGAAGCCGCTCTCCATGCAGTCACCGCCGCCATCGATTCTCTAATATCTTCTGCGGCCGGCGACAGCGTTCACAGCATCGGCATCTGCGCTCCCGGGCCCTTGGATCCCAAGGCTGGAATCGTTCTCAACCCGCCTAATCTTCCCTGCTGGCGAAATTATCCGCTGTCGGAAGAAATCGCTTCCAAGTATCGCGTTCCCGTAAAAGTCGACAACGACGCGAACGCCGCCGCTCTCGCCGAAACCCGCTGGGGCGCGGCTCGCGGGTTTCACTACGTTTTCTACGCCACGATCGGCACAGGGATTGGCACAGGCATTGTTCTCGACGGCCGCATCTATCATGGCAATACCGGGTCCGCCGGCGAAGGTGGTCATATGAGCATCGATTATCGCGGCCCCTTCTGCGGTTGTGGCAAGCCCGGATGCATCGAAGTGCTCGCCGCTGGTCCGGCGATTGGGGCTCGCGCCCGCGCCAAACTCTCCGCCGACCCCTCGCCCCACTCCACAATCCTGGACTTCGCGAACGGAAACATATCCGCCGTTACCAGCGAGTTGGTGGGCCAAGCTTATGCCGCCGGCGATCCCTTGGCGCACGAAGTTCTTCTGGAAACCGTCCATCTGCTGACGACGTGGCTGGGTAATATAGTTGATCTGCTCGATCCCGATGTTCTGGTGTTTGGAGGCGGCGTGGCAGCGATGCTGAAGCCCTTTTTCGATGAAATCAAAAGCCGCCTTCCCAGTTGCTGCGTCAATCCACATGCCTCCAACATTCCGCTGTTGATGGCCCACTACGGCGCAGACGCAGGAATCGCGGGGGGCGCGGCCCTCTGCTCCGATAACCGGCCTTAACCGGTAACTCGATCGCAAATATTAAGGACCCAAAATGTTTTTCACGCATTATTTTCGTCAATTCGGTTGCATCGCCCTTTTCGTTCTTGCTTGCCCTCTTTCCGTGCTCTCGCAAAATCAGGACCTTCCCAAAGCGCCGCATGCCGAGGTTTTCACCCTCACTCCCATGCCAGGTCCTTTCACCGAGCCGGGAATTGCGGTCAATCCCACAAATCCGAAGCAGGTAGTCGCAGTTTTCCAGGACAATGCGCACGCCGCCTATTCAGCCGATGCTGGCCAAACGTGGCAAGCGGCCGAAGACGTTGCGCCCAAAAATTACCGCGTCTCCGGCGACGTGTCGGCTGCTTTTGACAACCAGGGCCACGCCTTCGTCTGCTACATCGCCTTCGACAAGCTGGGCACTTTCAACTACTGGGCTCACGGCGCAACCCGCAACGGAATCTTCGTGCGCCGTTCACTCGATGGCGGAAAGATCTGGGAGGCCGACCACATTCCCGTCGCTGAGCAAACCAGTTCGCCCGGAATTCCGTTTGAAGACAAACCCTACATCGTCGCCGACAACTCCAAAAGCAAATATGCCGGCAATCTCTACATCGGTTGGACGCGCTGGCGAATCGCCGATTCGCAAATCGTCCTCTCACGTTCCACCGACGATGGGAAAACATGGTCTCAGCCCATCGAGATTGATGCCCATCCCGGCCTGCCCCGCGATGATAACGGCGCCGCCGAGGGCTTTGCCGGCGCGGTCGCGCCCGACGGCAAATTCTATGCCATCTGGAGTCAGGACAATGCCATCATGCTTACCACCTCGCGCGATGGCGGGAAGACTTTTTCCCATGCTCGCCCTATCATTCACACTGCGCCCATCATGTTTGCCATTCAAACGCTGGAACGAGCCAACGGGTTTCCGCAAATTGCGATCGATCCAAAAGGTAAGCGCCTGTACGTGACTTGGAGCGATTACCGCAACGGCGATCTCGATGTTTTCATTGCCACCTCGGAAAATGGCGGCAAACACTGGTCAGAACCGATCCGCGTAAACAACGATCCGGTCCACAACGGCGCCGAACAATTTTTCCAGTGGCTTGCGGTCGATCCCACCGATGGCTCCATCAATGTGGTCTTTTATGATCGCCGCAACGATCCGCAAAATCGCAAGCAGATCGTCGTTCTGGCGCGCTCTACCGACGCCGGACACACGTTCATAAATTATGCCTGGACCGGCAATGCCTTCGAAGCCAGCGGCGTTTTTTTCGGTGATTACAGCGGAATGGCGGCTTTCGGCGGCCGCGTCTACGGCATTTGGACGAAGAAACCCGCTCCCGAACCGGAGGAGAAGCCTGCAGAAAAAACTAAAAACGAAGAAACCAAACCTGCAAAGCCGCAGCCCCGGGGAACGATCGTGCAAGTTGGAACCGCGGACTTCAACGCAACAGATCCCTCGCAGTGAGGGAAATCACGAACAGCTAGGCTGAAGTCGTAAGTACTAGTTCGGCATAAAGCAGGAGGCAGTGCAACTCTCCGCGGGGAAGCCAGTGGAGAGCCTGCTGCTCATCTCGAGATCCCGCCTCTACCATTGAGGTCTTCGTTCTCGCGTGTCGCTTTGGATTCTCGATTTTCCAGTTCAGCCTGCCGCAGTTCCGTCGCCTCGGCGGGATCCGTTCCTGCCTTCAATGTGGTTTTCTCAAGAAAATAGCGCCATCCCGCATGTCGGTCCGCCGGGCTTTGTTCGCCCTCAAACCTCTTCAAGGCCGACTCCGCACTGGTCCGTCCCTTGACCACCTCGACTACTCCGCCCGACTCATAGGTCCGGACATTGTGGCGTATAACGACGTAAGACGCCTTGATCTCTTCGTTGGTCAAATACACTCCCCTACGCAGCAGAAAATAAAGGTCCTTCTCTGAGAGTATGCGCGAAGGCTTGGATTAGCAAGCCAGCCCGGAATGCTCGCCACGTCCGGGGAGTCGGCGAAATCGGGAAAAAGCGCCGTCCATCCCTGCTTTCTTACAGCTCGGCTTCCCTACATGTCCGTAGCAAGTTAAAATGTCCGGTTTTAGTAGCAAGTGAAATGTCCGGTTTCAAAGTTAACCAACAGCAGTCGGGGCTGTGGGAAAGTGGGAATCCCGCGCAGTTTGCGGGATTTCCAAGCGAGGTGGGAAAGTCG
>DATBEI010000180.1:0-5383 GCA_036269595.1 Candidatus Sulfotelmatobacter sp. | reverse complement strand
CAGTTACCCGGGCGTTGAAACGCCGGGTATTTTCACGAGCCCGTCCCAGGCGGGAGTACTTCGGATTTTCCTAGTTACGAATCTTTTCGGCCAACTCAAAGATTCGTCTCGGATCTTTCTTTCGCCCTTCGGAGCTGGATCTGCGGGGGTTATCACCCACGGCTTGCGCTGTGGGCTCCGTTCTTTCGCCGCGTCGCGGCTGGCTTCGAGCGGGCCAGTCAGCAGAGGATTGCGGGCGAGAGTAACCTCGCGGTGGTTACCGGCGATTGGAGAAGGAAAATCCTAGCGTTCTCTAAGGTTAACAATTTAAATAACTTATCACGATTACTCCGATGGTTCTACTCCCTTCGGAGAGATTGTACGCTGGGAGAACTCACGCCTATAATCGTCCTACTCTGGTTCATAATTCTCCGTCAGGTTGCGGGTGGAAGGTGGAAGGGCAAAGCATGTTTGCGAGCCCTTCGGTGAGGTTTGGGAGAAAGGAAAAAGCCCGGACTATGCGAAAGCGCCTGCAACTCGCACTGATGCTGACGGCCACGACGACACTCGCGACCTCCTTATGTTCTCTTGCCGCTCCCCGCATGTGGGCGGCCGAGAGCGATCGTTCGTCTGAGACGATCACCACGACCGAAGAACACGGGCGTAAGGTTTATGTGAACGAGTCTACCCCAGCGACTCCGAGGTCGGTAACGCTGGCAGCGCCGGCGAAGCGTTCGTCGCTGGTGTATTGGAGCAGCAAAGAAAGCCGGTGGAAGCCAGTGGCGTCGGCGGGTGCGGTATCGATGCAAGCGGCGCGATCGGCTGCGGCGGAGGTCACTCAATATTTTGGGCACGACTCCGTGCAATCGGCGAACGCGAAGATCGTAGCCGCCAATGCGCGCGGGCATCAGGCTTCGCAGGAAGAAATTGACCAATCGATTGTGATGGCAGCTGCGCGCCACAATGTTGATCCGAACCTAGTGCGGGCGGTGGTGAAAGTGGAATCGAACTTCAATTCCAACGCGGTCTCACGCAAGGGCGCGATGGGATTGATGCAGCTCATGCCTTCGACGGCTCGCTGGCTGAAGGTGAATAATCCCTTTGACCCGGAGCAGAACGTCGACGCCGGAGTGCGGCATTTGAAACAGCTGCTGGAAAATTATGGCGGGGACGTGAAATTAACGCTGGCGGCGTATAACGCGGGGTCGGGCGCGGTGGCGCGAAGTTCCGGCGTGCCCCACTATGCCGAAACCCAGAATTACGTACGCCGCATTACCAATCTTTACTACGGCGGCTTCGATCTGTCGCCGTCTGGGCCCAACCACGATCCCGTGCGCGTTCAACGAGATGCGCGGGGTGTGTTGTACATCAGCAACACAGATTAAGTTTCGAGCATCTGTTTAACTTAGAATTCTCTCAGGCATCAGGGCAGTTCAACTGCAAACGGCGGATCGGACAGTAACGGACCGGCGACTGTGAAAATGAAATCGAGCCAGCGCGGTTGGCGCTGGGGAGCGCTGCTGCTGGTGCTGGCCCTCTCCGGAATGCCGGCCCATGCCCGCGTGCATCATGGGGAAGCCTGGGCCCGCGAACGCTTCGCGACTGCGGAGCGGATGCGCGAGGCGCTTAACGGACGACCTCCTGCCGAGCGCGCGCGGCGCGACTACCAGCGGGTCCTCAACTCCTATCGCAATGTTTATTATGGCGCGCCAACTTCAACCAAGGCGGATCCGAGCGTCGTGGCCGTGGCGGAGACGCTGGTCGAGATGGGGCGGCGCTTCGACGATGACAAGATTTTGAACGAAGCGATTGCGCAGTACAAGTTCTTGCGCAAGGAGTATCCGGGCAGCAAGTATCGCTGCGAGGCGCTGTTCACCATTGGCGAGATTTATAAAGACGACCTGAACGATGCCGAGCAGGCGCGCAGCGTCTTTGAGGAGTTCCTGCATCGCTATCCGCAGCAGCGGCAGGCGGAGGATGCGAAGCGGGAGATTGCGGCGCTCCAACGGGACGCCGAGCGCGAGAAGAAAGCCGAGGCGCAGAAGCAGAAGAAGGCGGGCAGGGAAGTTGCGGCCAAGAGCAAGAACGCGGGGAAGGCCGCTGGCGACGAGGCTGATTCGGAAGAGGACGCCACGGCGGAGTCGAAACCCGCGGAGGCTAAAAGCGGCGATAGTAAGGGCGATGCCACCGCGCAAGAATCATCGGAAGCGTCTGACGGGCACGCGGCGCGGGTGACGGGAATCCGGCACTGGTCAACGCCGGATTACACGCGCGTGGCCATCGACCTGGAGAACGAGATCAAGTTCGGATCGCAGCGCATTTCGCATCCCGACCGAATCTTTTTTGACCTGAAGGGCACGAGGTTGGCGTCGACGCTGGTCGGCAAGAGCTTCGACGTGGATGACGGTTTCCTGAAGAAGATTCGGGTGGCGCAGTTTCAGCCGGGGCGCACTCGGGTTGTGCTCGAGGTTGCGAACCTTTCAGATTACGAAGCGTTTCTGCTGCCCGATCCTTACCGCTTGATTATCGATATTCACGGCAAAAATAATCGCAAGAACATGCACGCGAAGCTGTTGAAAGATAGCGCGGCGATGGCGGATGTTGAGGCGCCTCCGACCGCGGGTTCGGGAACCGACGCCAGCGCCGATAACTTGACGCCGGAAGAGGCGTTGAGAGAAGCCGAGGCAAAAGTTAAGGGGGAACTGCGCGCCGACGCGGGGAAGGCGCCGGTCACGAGCGAAGACGTAGGCGACGAGACCAAAGTTGCGCCGAAGGAGAATGCTGCAACTCCCAAGACGAGTTCTTCCGCGCTTGCCGGCAAGAAAGATAAGAGCACGACTCCAGCAGTGAAGAAGGTTGTGGTCGAGGCCGACGATGACGATGAGGTTGAGCCTCCGAGTCATGCGAAAAGAAAGTCAGCGTCGCGTGTGGCTGCAAACCACCCGAGCGATGACGATCTAGCGATGCGCGAGGCCAAACCTACCGCCAGCGGCGACAGGTCGCTGATTCGAGCGCTTGGATTGAAGATTGGCAAGATCGTGATCGATCCCGGGCATGGCGGGCACGATACGGGGACGATTGGTCCGGAGGGGCTGCAGGAAAAAGACCTGGTGCTGGAAGTGGGGCGACGGCTGGGAAAGCTGCTGCAGACGCGGCTAGGCGCGGAGGTCGTCTACACGCGCAAGAATGATACGTTCATTCCGCTTGAAACTCGCACCGCGATCGCCAACAAAGAGCGAGCCGACCTGTTTATTTCGATTCATGCCAATTCGAGCCACGATCCGGATGCGCGCGGTGTGGAAACGTATTACCTGAACTTCACGTCGTCGCCGGAAGCGTTGGAAGTGGCGGCGCGGGAGAACGCGGTTTCGGAACAGTCGATTTATCAGTTGGGGGATCTGGTCAAAAAAATCGCGCTCAAGGAAAAAATTGAAGAGTCGCGTGAGTTCGCCGGAGACGTGCAAGAATCGCTGCACAGCGGGTTGGCGGCGAAGAGCCCGGCCATCCGCGACCGCGGAGTAAAGAAGGCGCCGTTCATTGTGCTGATTGGCGCCAATATGCCCTCGATCCTCGCGGAGATTTCCTTTGTCAGCAATCCCACTGACGAGCATCGCCTGGAGACCAGCGAGTACCGCCAGCGCATCGCCGAATCGCTCTATCGGGGAATCGCCAAGTATGTAGACGGCTTGAGCGGCGTGAAAGTGGCCAGCAAGCTCGACAAAGCGGCCGGACAGTAAGCTTTCAAGTTTGCTTCGCGAGCGGAGTAAAAGGGGAGACCGCTTACTGGATTGAACTGCCGACTTGCGAGAAGACGTTGGAGGCGTTGGAGCCGATCAGGCGCACGGTGCCCACGACAATCACCAGGACTACTGCTAGCATGACAGAATATTCGGCGATGTCCTGACCTTCTTCATCCGACCAAAGGTTGCATAAGTTATAGTTCATAGTCCCTCTCCTGTTATGCCCCTGCGCTGCTTAGGACCGCCGACTGCGAAGTGGATTGGCGTTTGTAGTCCGTAAAACTGAGCCCCCAAGCTTCACTGTCGTGCGTAACGGCCTTGAGCCCGACTTGAAATTCCGACGTGCCTTCGAGCTTTTTTGTCCAGACGACGCGAAACTGAATGCGTCGCTGGCGATAGAAAACTGTAAGCTCGTCCAGCACCTTCAACTGGTGACGCACTGAACCTAACCGCACTCCATCGGGAGTTACGTCCAGCGTGTGGACCAGTTCGTCGAAAGCCTTACCGGCGCTGTCTTTGCCTTTCACGCGCACCGGAAGAACCGCTTTCGTGCGACTTCCACGCCGCTGCTCCACAGTTCCCGACTCCATTGCCATCACCTAAGTTAGTTTGCCGCATGAGCAACCCAGAGGGAATGGCCCCGATGTGTAGCAGGGGAGGCACGAAGGTAACATGGTTCCCGGTATGTTCATGAGAGAGAACGGGTTTAGATGACTATATTGGCGCTCAAACTGGACTGGTAGCTTAGTTATGAATATTGGGTGACCGGTGAAAATGGAGATTGCTTACCATGTCTACTCGCTTGCACACCCCGTAAGACACTCGTTACCGCATCGATCACCAGTTGAGGCCTTTCCAACTGGACCCAATGCCCGCTGCCCACAGCGATTTCCCCTCTCGAATGGGCTGACACATGGGCGAACGCTTTTTTTTGCTGCCATTCGTCGTCGGTCATGACTTCGCGACTGATAACAAAAAGTAGAAATTCCACGGTATCGGGGTTGAGCGACGCCTCATGTAATTCGCTAAGCCCGACACGCCACGATTCCATCATCGCCGGTCCCTTGTTGAAAGCCAGCGTTTCGAAAAAGTGTCGCTCTAGCATTGGATTTGCTATCGGACCGATGTTCCGCAGTTATGGTTGTTCGATCTATCTGACAGGCTGCCGAAATTGAACGGGCCCCGGTCGAGTGCGTCCGGGGATACGTCTTTTGCAGCACTCCACGCTACGATTTCGGGTTTGTGAAACCTTTCTGCCGGGTCTGTGGTCTAATTAGTAGAGCAGTTCTGCGCCTGCGGGGCCATTTCATGAGATTTTTCCAGTCTGTTCTACTTGCGTTTACCTTGACATGTTTTTGGGGAATCGCCTTGGCGGCGGATGCAGCCGCCCGGTCTTCCGACGTTCACTCTTCAAACCAGGATTCCTCCAGGCAGAATCCTTCCAAGCTCGCAGCGCTGCTTCCGCAGCAGTTTGGCGGATGGGAACTGCAGGGATCTCCGCAGATGAGCGGCGATCCGGCAGTTGCGGATTCTACGAACGCTGGCGTGCTCAAGGAATACGGCTTCACCGACCTGGCTTCGGGCACTTACACGCGCGACGATGGGCGCACGTTGAAGCTGCGGGCGGCGCGATTCGCGGATGCGTCCGGGGCTTTCGGAGCCTA
>DATBEI010000161.1:0-12047 GCA_036269595.1 Candidatus Sulfotelmatobacter sp. | reverse complement strand
CGCGGCGTCACAATCTGAAACTCAAGGTGCTTCTGCATCAGCAGAATCAAAATCCCGCGGTACGAATCGATAAATTCCCGGGCAAAAAAGTCGCGCGTCTCCGGAGAAAAATAAACTCCAATGGGATCCACCGGCGCACGCGGCAAATAGAACGTCTTTTCGTGCGCGGCAATCCACTCGAAGATCTTCTTTCTCGTCGGCAGATCGTTCGATCCCGCCATCGAATGGCCGGGCGCATCCCAGAAGTTCGCGCCATCCATCACTTGCGACATGGCCAGGTTCATCATTGCTTCCCGTGCATCCACTTTCTTATCGCCGTCCCACGAGTAGTTCAGAATCCACGTTGCCTTGCCTTGCGCGAACGCGCGAAACGAATGCATGCCCACCTGGTACCGAAACCAATCCAGCGGCTTGCGCGACGAAGCCATATGATCGCCTTCGCCAAATTCATATTCATGCGCGATCGCGTCCACCACCGCATACAGGCTGTAGACATCGGCGCCCACCCGCACCGCCTCTTCTTCGATCCCCGGATAAATCTCAGGAATGATCTTGATTTGCGGATTCACCCCCTTTGCGTTTTGTGAAATCTCCGCCAGAAAATCCGTGAAGGTCCGAATCCTGAATTCCACCCACTTGCGAAAAGCGGAGTCGGAAAAATCTCCCAGCTTCAAATCTTTCTTCGCATCCAGCCCGGTCTCCCGCTTGAACGCTGCAACCGTGTAATCATCGAAGCTGGCCCAGGAGTCCTCCCAGCCCTCGAAGTGCGTCATCCAGTAAGGAATGTCAATGTAAATCCCATCGATGCCGGTGCCCGCAATCTGCCGCACGCGCTCCATGTAAATCTTGCGCCATTCCGTGGCATACGGACTTACCCAAACGTCCTCGTCACCTGGTCGAATCCAAAACGCCGTGCCGCCTCCAAAAATTGCCGGCTCCCCCGTAATCTTCCGCTGCAGCCAGTCAGGATGATCTTTCGCCAGCGTGTGCGCCACTCTGTCGCCGTGCGCGGTGATGCATTCCGTTCCGGCTATATAAACGAAAGCGTGATTGCCGACTTTGTGCGCCGCTTCCGCCACCGCGCGAATTGCATTTAGTTTCTCTTCGGGATGGACAAAGCTCTCGTACCGCCCGGGGATGTCGTTGTCGACTTCAATCCCGAACACATCGCTAGCCTGCGCGCGTTGTACGATGTCGTCCGCATCGCCGCCTTTCAGGCCATACGCGCCGATGCGCACGTAGTTCGTCCAATCCTGTTTTTTGGAATCAGGCGCCGCGACCAACCCCAGCGCGAACAAAAATAAGGAGAGCAATGCGAATAGAACTTTTCGTGTCATACCCACCCCTGAGTCCGTATTCACCAACGCGATTTACTCTGGGCTTGATCAAGGCACACCCGCCCCTTCAGGGCGGCGGCAAAGTCCTTACCGTCTACGGTTGAGCAAGCTCTTTAGAACTCGAATCTCAATCCAAACTGGAAGGATCGCGGATTTTCGAGTACTGTCCCATTCACGCTGTCACTGGTAATGGTCCCGAAAAGCGGATCTCCCACGGATGTATTCGGCGGTGCAAAACGGGGGTGGTTGAATGCATTAAACATCTCCACCCGCACTTCGATTCGCATGCCTTCTTTGGGCACAAATGACTTGTAAATATTCAGGTCCAGATTATGGATGCCATCGCTGCGCAGCCCGGAAAAGTATCGTGGAGCATTCCCAGGAACCTGGTCGCCGGGATCGGCAAAACAGTTGGAGTTGAGATAGGCGGCGGGATTCGCATTCTGCCAAGTCAAGGCGGCGGCGTGCACGCTGACCCCGGTCTTAAATTGGGAGCACACCACTTGGGGGCGCTGGGTGCCGTTCGCCAGACGGGCGTTGGACATGGCGAGGGCCATCGGTTGTCCCGATTGCTCGGTGATGATCGTCGCCACCGACCAGCCTCCCACAACGGCGTCGACCCCCCGGTTCATATTGCCGCCGATCCATTGCTTGCGCCCAATGGGCAGATCCACAACCACGGCGGCCGCTAGCCGCTGCGGCGTGTCGTTCGCCCCAATGCTGCGTTCCAGGTACAGTCGATCCAGTTGCTGCGGAATGCCGTTCCCTAGCGCGCCGACCCAGTTGTTCCTGCCCGCCGACGAATCGTCGGTTTCCTTCGCTATCGTGTAGCTGCCCTCAAAACTGATGTGGTGCGTCGTGCGCTTCTGGAATCGAACCTGCATCGCGTTGTACCAGGAACTCGCTTCCTCCAACATCAGCGCCTCAAAGTCCCCGTTGAATTGTGGGTACTGGTTCAACAGAGTTCCCAAGGGCAGCGTGGTATTGCCGTAGTTCGAATTAGGTTCGTTGAAGCAGGGATGGGTCGGCGAAGCAGTGCACCCGGCGCTGAACATCGAGAAAAACGGGTTGCCCACTTCCGTCTGAAGAAAGTTGCTTACGCACCCATCCGCGGTGCAAGTCGAATCCGTCGGAGTGACCGCCGCAGTGAGCTGGGCCAGCAATGCCGATGGCATGAAAGAGCGGTTGTTCGTGCCGGCCCACGGCAGATGCGTGCTTCGGTTGGCGGAGTAGTCGACACCGAGCACGATCTGGCTGGGAAGCAACCGCTGGATTCCCACATTCCACTGGTAGATGTTGGCGTCTCGCGCTGCCGTCGTGCCCAGATCGTTCGGGTTCTGATAACCCCAGTTCGCAAACTGGCCATACTGCGTACCTTGTGGACCGGTAAACCCTCCGGGAAACGGATTCTCCAGCGTCGCCGATTGGGTGGCGAAATTGTCATTCGTAAAAAACAGGTTCGCGGTCTTGCGGAACGCGGAGCCGGGATACTGGAAGTTTGTGGCCGGGCTCATTCCGAAATAGATGCCCGCCCCGCCACGCACTACGGTTTGCTGACCGAGTTGGTACGAGAAACCCAGCCTTGGCCCAAGGTCTTTCCAGTAGGTCGGAATCGTCCTCATGCTCGACGTCGGGAATTGCGTTGTGCCGAGCAGTTCCTGCGACGCAGGGTAGCTTACGCTGGTGCTTGCGCCAGCTGGGTGTATTAGAGCAGCCTGAACGCTGCTAATATCGAGATTGACCCCGCTATTGGCGGTGAAATTGCTGAACTCGATCCGGTTGCCGCGCGACGTGTAAGGCGAACTCCACTGGTAACGCAAGCCCAGATTGACTGTGAGTTTCGGGGTTACCTTCCAGTCGTCCTGAACATAAAACCCCGTCTCCAGCGAACGGTTCGCGACCGAGGGAGTCACCACCAGTTGACTGGAGGCGTTGATATTATCGCCGTAGCCAAAAGCCAGGCTGGCGAAGGGATTGCCGGTCGTGTTCCCCGACGCATCTGTATCGCTGTTCGGATTCGGCGATGTGGTGTTGTCCGTAAAGGTCATGAAGCCGGTCGGGTAATTCGGCTGCCAGAAGTTGTTGTAGAAAATTCTCTGCTCGCCGCCGACTTTAATCAGATGCGCCCCTTTGGAAATCACCAACTGCGTGGAGTAACTGACCAGGGTGTGCGCAAAGGTAGTGTTGATGCAGCATTGATCGTAGAGATTGGTCCAAGGCAAATTTCCCTGCATCAGAAACGTCGGCATCTTGTCGATCCCGTTGGCCGTTTGGAACACCGAAGGCAATCCCTGCACGCCAGCCGGCAGCGAGGCGTTGAAACTGGAGATCGTCGGGATACCCGGGAGTGACAGTTCGTGCACCCGGTCGACTCCTACATGGCTAGTCCAGACCATCCGCGGGTTGATGGTCCAGGTATATTCCAGCGAAGCGTTTTGCGCCACCGTCACACCGCTCTTGATTCCGTCATTATCGAAGTCGTCTCCCAGGGTCAGCGGAGTCGTAAAATTGTTCCAGCCTCGGCTGTAGCGGCCGCTGATGCGATTCCTGTCGTTGATCTGGTGGTCTATCTTGATGTCGAATTGATAGTCCGGAGCCGACGCCAAGGTCGTGAAGTTGTAGTTGTTGAACTCGTTCGCGTTGCTGGGTTTCGGATACAGATTGAGGACGGCCAATCCGATTGGGTCCGCCTCGTTGGCTGGAATAACATTCGCTGCACTAATCGAGTTGCCGTTGCAGTCGAACCCGACCTGCGGCCTGTTGCCACTCGGGCAAATCGCCAGCTTCGGGTCGTAAATAGGATTCGCCGTTCCCGAGAAATCGGCTTGCCGCTCCGCCATCGTTGGTACGGTCACAACTCCGCTGGACGCGCTGGAGCTTGCAACCTTCTCGAAATCGACAAAAAAGAACGTGCGGTTCTTCAGGATCGGGCCGCCCAGCGAAAATCCACCCTGGTCCCGCTTGCTGTCTGGTTTTGGGCCGACGTTGGCTGGATTGAAAAAGTCGCGGGCATCCAACTGAGCGCGCTGCAGGAAATACCAGCCGCTGCCGTGGAAGCGATCGGTCCCACTTTTCATCACCATGTTTACGACCGTGCCACCGTTGTTTCCGAACTCGGCCGAAAAGCTGTTGTTCTGTACCTTCATTTCCTGCATGCTCTCGATCAGGGGCTCGTAGTAGACATTGGTATTCCCTCCCTCCCCTTGTTCCGGCGCGCTGATCAGGGCGCCGTCCAATCGTATTTCGGCGGTCGCGTTGCGCTGCCCATTGGAGGTGAAATTTGTTCCCGAGGGGTAGTTGTCACTGGTGCCCGACCCGGACACCTCAGTCACGCCAGCCGCCAGAAATGTCAGGCCAAAAAAATTGCGGTTGGCCAGAGGCAGTTCGTGTACGTATTCGTTGCTGATCTCCGTGCCCAGAGTCGCACTTTCGGTGTCCATCAACGGCGCCATCTGGGTGACTTCGATACTCTCACTCACGCCTAGCGGATGCAGGACGAAATCAACGGTGGTCTGCTGATCGACCTGCAAAACCACATTCTTTTTTTCCGAGATGCGGAAGCCCGACACCTCTGCTTTTACCGTGTAAACGGCTGGGCGCAGGCCCGTGAAGAAATATTGACCGTGTTCGTCGCTTCGCGCACTCTGGGAGATATTCGTGGCGTCATTAGTGATAGTGACGATTGCGTTCACCACCATCGCCCCACTCTGATCCGTGACCGTTCCGCGCACTTGCGCCTCGTACGATCCCTGGGCGAACGCCGCCGTCACAGCGGCCAATGTGAGCAAAAATGAACCAATGAAGGATGCGACGGACAGCAACTTGCGACGGTGGACACGCATGGCTCCTCCTATACAAGCTTTCGAATGATTTCGAGTCAACACTATTACTTTCGTTTACGCCGAAAGTCAAGACAAACCCGACGCCGTTTTCGAGGAGTCTTCTTACGGTCAATCGTGACCGGCAGGATTAGAAGTAAGACAAGTGAGGCTGAACCGTATTCGAATCTGCACATTACAGGAATTCAAAGTCGAAAAATGGCAGATTCGCACCGGATTCGTGGACTAAGTCGCGCTGCAGTGACGATCTACACCTTCCTACACCTTCCTGCCAAGTTTGACCGTAATCGTTTTTTTGCATCATTCAGGCCAAGTCGGTGTAAGATGCCTGCCTTTGGAAGGTGGACCATGCGATTCCCTTCTAGTCTGTTTGGATCCAAACGACAAGAACAACGTTTCAACCGGGGGCTGGTAGCGTGTGTTTTCTTCGCCATCCTTGCACCATTGCTAGCTCTAGGCGCCTTTGGACAATCGGTTTCTGAAACGCCTTCTGAGCCCTCCGCCGAATCACCGAAAAAGGAGGTTGCGCCCGGAAAAGATGCCATCAAGAAATATGATGTCAGCCGGATCGGCCAACGGGACATTGGCCGCGGCTTCAATCTCTATTCGGTCCGACGCGAACACGAACTCGGCCGGAATCTTGCGGCCTTATTCGATCGCGAAACCAAGATCATCAGCGACGCGACAGTTAACGACTACGTAAATCGGCTCGCTCTGAAAATCGTGGGCCATTCCGACGCCGACGTCCCTTTCACCATTAAGGTAATCGATTCGGGCGACATTCCTCGCGCCTACGGTCTCCCTGGTGGTTTCCTTTATGTGGACAGCGCTTTAATCATCGCGGCTGATGGAGAAGCCGAACTCGCTGGCATGATCGCAAGAGAAATTGCTCACGTTGCCGCCCGTCATGCGACGCGTGCTCTTACCCGCCGAGAATTATGGCGCGTAGCAGGGTCCATGGCGCTTGTCGCCGGACCTGCTGGTATGGCCTTTCAGGATGCCGAGGGTATCGCGGGTCCACTCTCGGTGAAGAAGTTCGTTCGCGATGCCGAATTCGAGGCGGACTTGCTTGGCATCGAGTACGCGTACGCCGCCGGATACGATCCTCAGTCATTGTTGGATGCACTGGAGAAGTTGCATGCGATGGAGGCAAGAAGGAATGCGACCCTTGCAAAAATTCCCGGCTACCATATGTTCACGAGGCTGCCGTTCCACGGCAAGATTGCGAGAGGCTTCGCCAGTTACCCACTCACCGACGAACGGATTCAACGTCTTCAGTCCGAGATCTCCGTATTCCTTCCGACCCGCAGAGACTACGTTCTGGATACCGATGAATTTCAACAGGTGAAATCCATCCTGCTCGCGTCCCACTCTCCGGTGCTACGCCGTACTACGGGCGACGACGACAAGAAGGGCCCCGTTTTGCGCCGTAGTTCCGAATACAATCCTGACGCCCAGGCATTTCCTGGCTTGCCGATGACATTTACTTCCTGGGACAAATAGACCTGCGGTCGCATGGAATAATCGTGGCTCCTAATGCTGCCTGGGACGATTGTTCCGATCACGCCGATAAGACATGGACGGCAAGGGCTTCGCGGAAAAACCTTTTCGTATAGCTGTTCTCCATTGTGTTGACACCTGTTGGTTCCACGGGAAGCACAAGGAAGCACGCAAATCCACCCATCTTTTCTCGCAAGGGAAATCTCTCTATGAGAGTCTCGTGATCGCGCTGGCTTGTCACTCTTGCGTCGCAGAAGTTGATCTGAGTGGAACTAATGGATTCTAGTGGTTTCTGGTCTACGGGTATCTGTGCCCAATCTTTGGAAAGCTCTAGAGTGCGGCAGGATTCGAACGATAGTCCCACTAAATTTTAATCCAAGGACGTGAGCATGTTCCCTTCTAAAAGAGAGCGCTGGGCAGTTTTATCCGAGTCGACTGCCGCACGAACACAGTCGTCAAAACTAATCGGATGCATTGCCTTCATGTTGCTCGTCAGCCTTAGTGTCGGTTCGCAGGCGGCGAATGCTTCGACTTCTGCCGGTGGTTACGACGGTGCGGCAGCTTTGCCCCGAGTCCTAATTCAGACCGCAACGTCGAATACGCCGGCTCCTGGGATCACGATCACGGTGAATAGTGGCGGGAATCTGCAGGCTGCTCTGAACAGCGCCAGATGTGGGGACACAATCCAACTGCAGGCCGGTGAAACTTTTACCGGCCGATTCACGTTTCCAGCCAAGAGCTGCGATGACAATCATTGGATCGTAGTCCGAACCAGTGCCGACGATTCAGTGCTGCCAGCGGAAGGCAGCCGGCTTACTCCCTGTTATGCGGGAGTTTCTTCCCTGCCCGGCCGTCCCGCTTTTCACTGCGTTTCCACGAGAAACGTTCTGGCGAAGCTCGTCATGGCAACGTCAGCCAGTGGCCCCCTTATTTTTGCGCCGGGTGCAAACCATTACCGGTTGATTGGTTTGGAAGTGACGCGAGCCGCATTCCCGGGCCCGGTTTACAACCTCGCCCTGTTTCAGGGTCTAGCCAGTCATCTGACATTCGATCGTCTGTGGATGCATGGCACCGCACAAGGCGAGACCGCTCGGGGCATCGGGCTCGAGGGTACTTACATCGCGATCGTGGATTCGTCCTTTACGGATTTTCACTGCATCTTCGGCACCGGATCCTGCACTGATGCCCAGGCAATTGCGGGTGGCATCGGTAACGGTGCGATGGGACCTTATAAAATCGTGGACAATTTTCTGGAGGCTTCCGGGGAGAACATTGCATTCGGGGGCGCCGCGGCAACAGCCACCCCCACGGATATTGAGATCCGACAAAATCACTTTTTCAAGCCTCTGATTTGGATGAAAGGGCAAGCCGGGTATGTAGGTGCAACCAACGGGAATCCATTTATCGTCAAAAATCTGCTCGAACTGAAAAACGCACAGCGCGTTTTGCTCGAGGATAACATTATGGAGTACTCGTGGGGTGGTTTCTCGCAGTCAGGCTTTGCGATCCTGCTGACGCCGAAGAATCAGGCGGGTAGCAACGGGAGCAATCTCTGCCCAATCTGCCAGGTCACGGATGTGACCATTCGCTACAACGTCATTCGCCACGTTGGAGCCGGACTGCAGATCGCCAATGCCTTGTCAGACAATGGCGGCGCTCCACTCGATGGGCAGCGCTACACCATTCATGACATCGTAATCGACGATATCGACGCTAAGAAGTACAACGGTACGGGTGGATTTGCACAGCTCTCCGTGAATGCTGGCGCCCCATTGCTTCAGAACGTGATCATCAATCACGTTACCGCTTTTCCCTCTTCAACGTTGCTCAATGTTGGCAATATCGTCTCACGAAATGGACCGATGAAGAACTTTGTCTTTACCAACAACATCGTAAACGCCGGTGCTTACCCGGTGTGGTCCACGGGTAATGGTGGCACTCTCAATTGTGCTGTTCATGATTCTCCAATCATTACCTTGAACGATTGTTTTAGCAGTTACATTTTTTCCAACAACGCCGTGGTGGCAATTTCTAGCATCGCTCCCGTATCGACATGGCCGACGCACAATTTCTTTCCGGCGTCTGCGTCTGCGGTGGAGTTTATGAATTACAACGGCGGGAGCGGTGGAAATTACCAGCTGCAATCGAGCAGCCCCTACAAGGGCGCAGGCACCGACGGCAAAGACCTGGGGGCGGACGTGGTTGGCGTCAATGCGGCGATCGCGAAAGTGCCATAGGGAATCGCCGTGGAAGAAGATATTTTTTGCAGGCGTATGAGGATCACGCAGGAATTGTGTAATTGATGTTGGCGAAGCGGCCCGGGAGACCTGCGATCCCTGGCCGCACTCTGCCTCCATTCAGTCAACAATGTGAAAGAATTGTCGCCTAGCCACTCGCCAAAAGGGGATATACTGGTCGCCAACTGGACGGGGCCTAAGTCTTCAACGCGTCTCCCCCCTGACTGCGAGAAAGACATGTTGGGCGGAAAACCTGAAAATTCAAGTGAATCGTCTGTCTCTAACGCTGCGACCGTCGGAGTAGCGTCTTCGTCCGGCACATCGGGAAGTGACGGGGCGACCGTTGCTGTCGGTGTTCCCGCCGGACCTGCCCTCAGTGAACACCAGATTCTGGGCTCGCGTTATGAAATCTTGAAAAAATTGGGCGAAGGCGGCATGGGAGCCGTCTACAAGGCAAAAGACATCGTGGTCGATCGCCTGGTCGCGCTCAAAGTCATCCGGCCCGACCTCGCCGCCAATCGCGACATTCTTCAACGATTTAAGCAGGAATTGATCCTCGCCCGACAGATCACGCATAAGAATGTCGTCCGCATCTACGACATGAGTGAAGCCGAAGGCGTGAAATTCATCACGATGGAGTACGTCGATGGTGAGGATCTTCGAAGCATCTTGCGCAAATCCGGAAAGCGTACGCCGCCGGAAGCGGTCAGCATCATGCAACAGATTTGCCGCGCTCTCGATGCCTGCCACGCCGAAGGCGTCATCCATCGCGACCTGAAACCCGGCAATGTCATGCGCGACAAGGCCGGGAAGGTTCTGATCATGGACTTTGGCTTGGCGCATTCCGCCCAGACCGGAGGGCTCACGCAGACCGGGATGCTGCTTGGCACGCTGGAATATATGTCGCCGGAACAAGCCCAGGGGCGTGAACTCGGCCCGCCGTCAGACATTTACGCAGCCGGGCTGATCTTCTACGAGTTGCTGACTGGCAAGTCGCCCTTCGAGGCCAAGAGTGCGGTGGAGAGCTTGGTGAAGCGGAGCCATGAGCGAGCCACTCCCGTCAACGTCATCGAGAAAACAGTTCCCCGCGATCTGAGCAACGTGGTCAGCCGCTGCATCGAGCCGAATCCGGCCAATCGCTACCAAAGCGTGGCGGAATTGCTCGCTGATTTGGAGGCCTACCAGCCCTCGGCTCCGACGGTGGCAACCAGGCTCATCCGCAGGCCTGCCGCGCGCACCCCGCTCTACAAGTATGCGGTCGTCGCTTTAGGCGCACTCGTATTGGCCGCATTCACGGTTGCGCTTTTCAGAAACTGGATCTGGGCTCCAGTGGCCGCGCAACATGCCCCGGTCGGCATCCTGGTATCCGACTTCGACAATCAGACTGCGGAAAGCGTCTTCGACGAAACCCTGGAGCCGGCGTTCACCGTTGCCATGGAAGGCGCATCGTTCATCAACTCCTACAGTCGCGGACAGGCTCACAAAATCGCGGCAAAGCTACAACCCGGTTCCACTCGACTGAATGAGCAACTCGCCCGCCTGGTGGCAACCCGCGAGGGCATCAACATTGTGATTACCGGCTCGATCAGCAAAAATGGCGACTCGTACCGGCTGAATATTCATGCTCTCGACGCTGTGACCGGCAAAGACCTCAACCGTGAATCGGAAAATGTCACCAAGCAAGACGTCCTGGTTGCGATGGGAAAGCTCGCGGCTGGAGTTCGCAAGGCATTGGGCGACGAGACTCCCGAATCGGCCCAGTTGGCCGCGGCAGAGACTTATACCACGCAGTCGCTGGAGGCCGCGCACGCTTACGCCGTAGGTCAGGATCTTATGCTCGCCGGCAAATGGCATGACGCCATCAATGCCTACCAGCGAGCCATCAATCTCGATCCCAACCTCGGCCGTGCGTATTCCGGCATGGCGGTCATTTACGCCAATACCGGAAAACGGCAAGAGGCGGAAAAGTATTATTCCATCGCGCTGGCGCACATTGACCGCATGACGGATCGCGAGAAGTACCGGACCCGCAGTGGATACTACTTGCTCACGCGGAATCAGACGAAGGCCATCGAGGAACTCAACGCGCTGGTGAGCCAGTTCCCTGCCGATTCCTCGGGACATGCCAACCTCGCGCTGGCGTACTTTTACGCGCGCAACATGAATAGAGCGCAGGAAGAACAGAAATTGGCGCTCGCCGTCACCCCGCACAGCCAGCTGCAGCGCGTTAATTTTGCGATGTACGCGCTCTACGCGGGAGACTTTGACACTGCAGCGAGGGAGTCGAAAGCGCTTCTCGACGAAAATCCAACCTTCGACCAGGCGTTGCGCACGGCAGCGTTGGCTGCGCTAGGTCTCGGACACAACGACGAGGCGCGGCAAGACTACGAGAAGGCGAAAGAAGTCGGGACGTACGGAGCGTCGATCGCTGCCACAGGTCTCTCTGACCTCGCGCTTTACGAAGGCCGCACTGCCGACGCAAAAGGAATTCTCGAGCAGGCCATCACCGCCGATCTTGCGGCCAAAGACGCGGAATCAGCAGCTGATCGGACCGCAACGCTAGCCCAGGCAGAACTGGCGCTGGGAAAGATTCCGGAAGCAGTCTCTTCCACGAATAGAATCGCTTCGGCGAGCACGGATGCGGGAGTCCTGTACCGGTCGGCGCAGGTCTATCTTGCGGCTGGGCAGCAAGCGAAAGCGCTGCAGACCGTGGAACCGCTTACCCAGCGCCTGGAAACCGAGCCGCAGATTTATCCCAAGCTCATAGCCGCGGAGGCTCTGATCAAGAAGGGCAAGCCGCGCGACGCCGTGCAGTCGTTGCAGGAGGCGCAAAAGCTCGCCGACACTTGGCTGGGCCATTTTGATCTCGGCCGCGCTTATTTAGACGCCGGGGCTTATACGGAGGCGTCCTCGGAATTTGACGCCTGCCTGAAGCGCCGCGGCGAAGTCACTTCGGTATTTCTCGACGACGTGCAGAGTTATCACCTGCTGCCGGCGGTTTACTATTATCAGGGACGCGCCCAGGAAGGTCTAAAGAGTCCCGGAGCCGCAGACTCCTACAAGGCATATCTTGCCATCAAAGAAAAAGGCGCCGGTGATCCGCTCGTAGCGGATGCAACCAAGCGCCTGGCAGC
>DATBEI010000094.1:0-12507 GCA_036269595.1 Candidatus Sulfotelmatobacter sp. | reverse complement strand
GCAGAAAGCATTCGCATCATTCCAACTTACGTGGACCACAGGATGATTGCCGCGTTGATGTATGTCGGAATGGGGCCCCTCGGGCGTCCTAAACGTTGCACCCGGCACCTTGCACCACCAAGGCGCCGCGCGAACAGTGTCCTCCACCACCTCCCGGCACCGCTTCTTCGGAATGAGAGACCAGAAGACGAACGACCACCCAAACTGCTCCGCTTCCGTGCGGTACGCAGTGGCCGCGGTGAACTCAAGAAATCGTTCGTTGGTGACGGGAAACCGGTCGATGAAGAAAGGGCTCAAGGTAACAGGACGAACGGGTCCCTCCCCATCCTGAGTGAAAGCCTCGGCATAATCCGTCCCCATCAGAAAGGTTCCACCGGACAGTGAGACCATGTCGCGGATAATTCGCGCCGAGTTCGCTGACTGCACTACCTTCTCTACGACAAGCACATTGGGAGATACGCCACGGTCGGCTGCTGGGGCGCAGCACCTCTTTAGGGAGGCATTGGGGATGTGCTTGCAATCTGTCATACCGTCTCCTAGTTTGACTTATCAGCACGAGCAGTGTCACCTCGAGGGCCGCAACGCCGAAGCGAAGCACGGTGGACGCGTGCCACTCATGACCGGCAGCAGCAGCATGGCGGACGGGAGGTTGGAGTGATTGGGCGAGTCGGGCAAGTATTAGGTCTCCAGTCGGACGGGCGGCGCGAAATGTATGCAATGGTTTACACGTACATCAATGTCAAGTCTTCTCTTGAATGTTCCGGCGCCTTTGCTGCAGGGCGCCCCCAAGCACATTCGAAGCCGCGCTCTGGCTCTGGACGAACCGGAACAGTTCAGCGCCTCTGCCGTTTTCTTGAATGACCTGAACTGTTTTGGATTCTTTCCGGCAGCCGGGAAATCACGATGGAAGTCACAAATTCCCTATCAGCCGCACGTGCATTCGCTTCCTGATCACCCCATGTCCTACATACGACCGCGCTCTCCCGCGGAGTTCGATCCCGAAACAAAGTTGGTCCTTCCTTGTAATGCTTTACCCTTCTTAATACCGGGTGTATTGTCGTTCGCGGAGCATGCGAACATTTCGGTTCAACAGGTTAGGCCCAGGGACCCTAGCGATATTCCAACCGAAAGGTGGATGAAAAGTTGATTCAGAAGAGTTTGACATACCGAATGATCTGCTTCATCAGCCTTGTACTAGTTGCCACCTCAACTGCTTTTGCGTCCGATGCCGGACAAGCGCCGACAGCCGTTCGCGGCGCGATCTACGTTCCGTACGAGGTTTACAACGCTCCGCAGATGTGGAGAAACTTCAGCGTGAGTGAGACGCTTCGAGACTTCGGGTATGCGAAGGAACTGCACCTGAATGCGTTGCGGATCTGGGCCAGCTATGAATACTGGCAGATGGAGCCCAGGAAATTCGAGGCATCGTTGAATCAGATGCTGGATGTGGCCCACGCTAAGGGTATTCAGGTTCTGTTCGTGCTGTTTGAGAACGACGGGGTCCCGCCGACACCGGAGAATATGTGGACCACCGATCCACGCAAGGCCTACTGCATCCAATCGCCTGGGAAAGACATCGCCTCTACTGATCATCAGGAGGAATGGGAAAAGCCACGCGCCTTTGTTCAATGGTTTATGAAGAAATATGCGAACGACGATCGATTGATCGGAATCGAAGTCATGAACGAACCTGGGCAGAATACGATAGAGTTCGCCAAATCGATGTTCACGACGGCCCACTCGATGCACGAGACCGTGCCCCTTACGATCGGGGCGGCCCGACTGCCAATGGCCTTGGAATTTCTCCCAATTGGAGAGAACCTCATTGAGTTCCATCAGAATTTCCCTCCGAGTCTCGATCTGATCAACAAGCAGATTGAGGAGGCGATGTCCGCAGGCAAGCAGGCTGGCGTTCCGGTGTGGCTTACGGAATGGCAGAGGCTGCGGCCAGGCGGAAGTGGATTCGGCAAGCAATCGCTCGCCCCGGCAGAGGCGGGCATCGATTATGCCTCCTTGGCTGGTGACGTGCGTCAGTTTCCCATTGGCAATTTCTTTTGGTCGCTGATGGTGAAACCCGCCTATCTAGAAGGACAGCGAAACAAGGGGACTGTGAATGGACTCTTCTGGCCGGATGGTTCGGTCGTGAGCCTGACGGACGCCCGTGCGATTGCGGACGACAACAGTCTTCAATTGAAGGAGCGGCCAGTTCCCTCTAATTTTCTCGACGTTTCTACGAGTCCACAAGGAGAACAAAGCAAAGACAAGAAGCAAGCACGCTAACCCAGCTTGCGCACTCATTGCACAGAATACGAGTGCAAACATTATGTTATGCGTCGCCGGAGAGGACAAGTGTGATGTGGAAGCTTGGTGAAACGGATGAAGCAAAGCATCGCTGCGTGTTCGATGTAGCAGTGGGCCTGCTTAGAAATCGAAGGAGCTCTCACGCATGAAACACCGCACGGCTGAATCTCAATGGTGTATGGAGTACCAGCAAGGGAGTGGGGAGGACGAGGCACCACCGTTCAGCAAGACTCTGAGTGGCACAATTCTTGTTCCCTATCCCGTGGAGTCTGCGCTTTCTGGCATCATGGAGCACCATAATCGCCTTTGGTATAGGCGCTCTCTAAACGTTCCCGCCGCGTGGCGTGGCAAGCAGATCATGCTCCACCTCGGTGCGGGCGACTATGAGTCGGAGGCTTTTGTGAACGGGCAGAGCGTCGGCGTTCATCGTGATGGCTATGACCCTTTCAGCTACGACATAACCCGCTACTTAAGACCCAAGAGGACGATGAATTGATCGTGCGAGTCTATGACCTTTGTCACAGCAAGGGATCTCAGCAGGATTTCGACGCTGGCATGGCGATCCGAATTCCTGCATCTGGAGATGCAAAAGTCCCCAAAACAGCAGCCGAATTAGGGGTTCCAGGCGGCGTTTCGACCAGGCCAGTTCTTTGGGCGGGTGCTCCGAATCTCTCGGCCGCAAATGCTAGAGAGTGATGATGCTGACTCGCCGGACGCTTATCGAGAACACGCTAAAGATCTCCGCCGGTTTCGCGCTCACTCCGAGGGCCGTCAGCTTCGGGGATGAGAGCGTTTTGCTAACGCTCAAACTTGGCAACGCCGCACCTGTATCAATCCCCGCCAACTTCACTGGCCTGGGCTATGAGATGTCTTCCGTTGCTGCTCCTGGTTTGCTGAGCACTACGAATTCTCGGTATGTCGACCTGATCAAGGGGCTTGGGTCTGAAGGCGTGCTGCGTGCAGGGGGCATCGTTGCGAACTACACCCGGTATGAACCCAACGGAATCATTTCGGCAGAGCGCAAGAACACCGTCATAACACGCGCACGCCTCGGGCAGTTCGCGGCGTTTCTCAAACGGATTGGCTGGACCGCGATTTGGAGTGTCAACTTCGCGCAGGGCAGTATTGAGGCCGCCGTGGAAGAAGCGCGCGCCGTTGCAGATGTTCTGGGATCCCGGCTACTTGCGCTTGAAATCGGTAATGAAGTGGACAGCTACAGCAAAGGCCAGCCGTTCCGCTCTTCATCCTATGATTACGAAACCTATCGCAAGGAGTACACCGAATGGCACGCCGCCATTCTAAAAGCTGTGCCGCATATACGGTTTGCCGCTCCAGATACAGCCAAGTCAGTTGAGTGGGTGGAGCGAATGGCGCAGGACGAAAAAGGCGATGTGCAGCTACTGACCACGCATTACTATCGTAATGATCAGAAGCGCGGCACTTCGGAGCAACTGCTCGTTCCCGACCCGCGATTGCACAACATTCTCGAGCGCCTGCGTACAGCCTCCGAACGAAGCGGCATTCCCTGGCGCATGTGCGAGACAAATTCCTTTTCTGGTGGTGGTCGTCCGGGTGTCAGCGACACGTTCATAGGCGCCCTATGGACGTTGGATTACATGCTTCTGCTGGCCACGTATGGGTGCTCCGGCGTCAATATAGAAACAGGCACCAATCAGTTGGGATTCACAAGCTCCTATTCTCCTATTCAGGAAGACGGGAAGGGCCTCAACACTGCCGGCGTGCCGTATTACGGAATGCTTGCGTTTGCGGCCGCGTTGACCGAAGGTCGCCAGATTCTGCCGATCGACCTCGACAACCACGGAATGAACCTGACTGCTTACGTCCTGGGAACCGCCGGAAAGCCTCGCTGCGCTGTCGTCGTGAACAAAGACAGCTCCCATGATGCACATGTCTCCATCGCGGAACTAGGAATGGGCGAGGTATCGGCCCTGCGTCTGCTTTCTCCCACTCCCGACAGCACGGCCGGTGTGACCTTCGCGGGCAGTGCGGTCAACACAGAAGGACGGTGGAGTGCAAACAGTAAGGAGCGCATTCGGGATGGAAATGTAGCCGTACCTCACATGAGTGCCGTGGTTCTACGCTCTGCCAATCAACGTGATCGCGGGGTCCGGCATAGTGCTGGTTAGATCAGTCTTACGCTGACCTGTGCCCGGAAGGCTGGCAGTCTGCACAAGTTTATGCGGGCCGCCACCTGCGGAGATTGCATGGAAGACCACATTCGATCTGATACCGTCTGGTATACACATCAGGGTCATGCATGAATTGCAAAGCATTACATGCATGGAGTATAAGGCGTTGTACGGCAGGCACTCCTCTGCTTCGAGATGGCTAACACTCTCGCGATAAAAAAGGGGCTTCATGAACCGTCGAACCCTGATCAGGAATGCTGTGCTCAGCGCGGGCGCGTTCGGCGTCGGGGTTTCGAGTGCGCAGAACAAACAAGTGCCGGGGCGCAAGCAGCCTCTGCCGCCGGAAAGCAACCAGGCGAAGGAACGCGAACAGGCACAAGAGCGCGGCATTCCCCCGTCACCGCACAGCTCCGCTGTGGGCGCCATGCCGAACATCCTATGGGTATGTACCGACCAGCAGCGCTTTGACACGATTCAGGGTCTCAGCAATAACGTCATTCATACGCCAAACCTCCAGCGGTTTATGGAGGAGTCGGTTACCTTCACCAACACCTTCGTTCAAACGCCGATCTGCTCGCCGTCACGCGGCAGCTTCCTCACGGGACGGTACCCGCATTCGACCGGTCTTCGCGCGAATGGTTCGTTTATCCGGCCCAGTGAGCTGCTGGTGCCGCGCATCCTTGCTGAGAACGGGTACACCTGTGGTCTGGCGGGAAAGCTTCACCTTTCGCCGTGTGCCGGCGGGAGGCTGGAGACGGAGGAACGTATCAATGATGGCTACAAGCTGTTCGAGTGGAGCCATGATATCTCGAATAGCTGGCCCGGCCATAACGCGTGGCGTGTCTGGCTAGACAAGCAGGGTGTTCACCTGCCGGAATTTCCCAGACAAACTGTCTGGGGGATGCCCATCGCACCGAAGTTCTCGCAAACGGCGTGGTGCGCCGAGGTTGCCATGCAGTTCATGCGCGAGCGGAGCGGCAAAGGACCATGGATGATGTCGGTCAATATATTCCAGCCGCACGCCCCGTTCTTCCCCACGGAGGAGTACCTTGCACACTACGACCCCGCGAAGATGCCGAATCCGGCATACCACGAGCGGGAACTGGAGAACAAAACGCCGTTCCAGCAGGTCGATCACCAGGGGGCCTACGGCGGCAACGCGCTATCGTTTGCCAAGACGAGCCCCGAGGAGCATCGCGCAATCACCGCTGCCTATTACGCCATGATCGAACAGGCCGATACGGCGATCGGTCAGATGCTTCAGACCCTCGATGAAACCGGGCAGGCGGACAATACCATTGTGATCTTCATGAGTGACCATGGGGAGATGCTCGGCGATCATGGCATCTACTTCAAGGGTCCATACTTCTATGACTGCCTGACGCGGGTGCCGTTGATGATTCGCTGGCCTCATCACTTTGAGGGTAATCGCAAAATAGATGCGCTGGTGGAGATGGTGGATCTGGCGCCGACCCTCATGGAAGCGGCCGGAATTGCTTCGCCCGCGGGTATGCAGGGTCAATCGTTGATGCCTCTGCTCACCGGCCAGTCGACGACGCACCGCGATTCTGTGTACATGGAGTTCTTCAACTCAAATTTCACGTATCCGCTGCGGCCGATGATTACGTCGGTCCGCACCAACCGCTGGAAACTGAATTACTGCGATCACGCTCAATATGGAGAGCTATACGATCTGCAACAGGACCCAGGCGAGTTCACGAATCTGTGGCACGATCCACATCAGAAGGACACACGAGAGATGATGATGCAGATACTCATGACTCGCATGATCGATACGCTCGACTCGCTGCCGCAGCAAGTCGCACCCTGGTAGCCAGGAGCTGCTATTGCAGCTTCCGTGGACAGAAAACAGTGGTGGGCTGAGTTCTGGAGCAATTGAAAGCCTTGTCGACGGAGAGCTCTGGAAACCGCGCCTCCAGCGCCTCCAAGTAAGCCGGCTGACATACGTCAGCCGTCAGCAGCAGTGGTAACCTTTACATCGGAGTGCCTGATGCCCATTCGCGAGTTGCAGATCGATCGTCGAGCGTTTGTTAAGAATGGAACACTTGCGGGAGTGGCAGCCGCCTATCCTTCGCTCTTCCGGGTTGGAAAAGGCCGCAAAAAGCCAAACATCCTGCTCATCATGAGCGATGAGCATAACCCGCGCGTGACCGGTTGCTACGGGGACCAGATCGTCAAGACGCCCAACATCGATTCCCTTGCAGCTCAGGGAGTCACGTTTGATAATCACTACTGCAATTCGCCACTCTGCGTCCCCTCGCGCTTCTCGTTCACGGCTGGCAAATACGCGTCGCGCGTGGACGTGTGGGGGCTCACATCCGAGCTTCCAAGTAATGACATGCCATCCATTGCGCGCATGATGACCGCGGCCGGGTACCAGCCGTATCTTTGCGGCAAGATGCACTACCAAGAGTCGCGAAGGTACGGTTTTATCCAGACCGGTGGGGACTTCAACAGGTATCCTAAGAGCGGGCGCGGCGTTCGGCTGACCCCGGCAGACATCAAGGAACATACGCCCCTTGGTCAGCGATTTAAAAACTTCCACACCGGCGAGCACGGCGGCAGCGTTGAACATGACCGTCGAGTAACGGCGGGCGCCCTCGAGTTCCTCAGCACACGCAATTCCGATACTCCGTTCTTCCTGGTGGTGGGCTACCTTACACCCCATTTTCCGCTGATCGTGCCGGAGCCCTTCTACACACCTTACAAGGATAGAGTGCCAATGGCTGAGCTACCGGCGGGTCTCGTCGCGAACTTGCCCACAAACTACAAGCTGCAGCGCGCCGGTTTCGAAGAGACGGATGTGCCGGATCCGACCGTGAAAATGGGCCGCGAACTCTACTATGGCTTGACTACATGGATGGACAATGAGGTTGGCAAAGTATTGAAAGCGCTGCGTGCCAATCCTCACATCGCGGGCGACACGGTAATTATCTACACCACGGACCACGGCGAGAACATGTCGGAACACGGCTTGTGGTGGAAAAACTGTATGTACGATCACGCCGCCCGCGTCCCACTGGTTGTCTCCTGGCCTGAACGCTGGAAGAGTGGCCAGCGGCGAGCGCTCACTTCCAGCCATCTAGACCTGGTGAAGACCGTCATTGATATCGCAGGCGGGCATCCTCCAGGGGACTGGAACGGAGATTCGCTCGTGCCATGGCTGGACGATCCCAACCACAAGTGGAAGGACGTGGCGTGCACGGAGTACTACGCACAGTTTATTGCGCACGGTATCGTGATGATCCGCACCGGCAAGTGGAAGTATGTCTATCACGGTAGACCTGCCGAGGACATGGCGGTGGAGCGAGAGCTCTTCGACATGGAGACGGACCCGCGCGAGTTCAATAACCTAGCGAACGATCCGAAGCACTCCCACCTCATCGCGACCCTGCACGCCAGGATGGTGAAGGAGGTCGGCGGCGACCCCGAGGTCACGGAACAACGGTCGCGCAGACAGCTCGCGGTAGGGTATCCCGGCGTCAACCAGGCCGGCGACAATGATAAGGACGGCTGACGTGACTCAGTAGTCCTCTTGTCGCGCATGGGATAACTCTGGAAGCGACCGCCCCATTACTAAGGCCGTGTCGCGGAGTAGATGTCAGTAACTTGGAAGATGTTTTGGTTATGCGTTGAAATATGCGCAGCTTCCAGTTATTCGGCTGGAGTCAGGGTGCTGGCTATTCTTCGTTGACAGCCGTTTGTGCAAACCTTTACATTTCAAACCTAGCGGCTTTGGCAGCCGCGGTGGAGAGATTACGTGTCGAACCGTCGAGATTTTCTCAGAATGAGTGCCGGAATGGCTGCCGTTTCGCTCACCGGCAGCACAGGAGCCGCGCCTCCGACCCACGTACACTCACGTATAGCGGGGTCGAAGCCAAATATCATTCTGGTCTTGGCCGACGATATGGGCTTCTCCGATATCGGCTGCTTCGGTTCCGAAGTTTCGACACCCAATCTCGATAAGCTCGCCTCACGCGGCATTCGGATGAGTCAGTTCTACAACAATCCCCGCTGCTGCCCTTCCCGCGCCTCCATCATGACCGGGCTTTACGCCCAACAGGCGGGCATGGGCATGATGGTCGCCGACCATGGCCGCTATCCGTATCCGCAGTACGCCGGCGAGCTCAGCGCCCAGACGCTTACCATTCCCGAAGCGATGAAGACGGTCGGCTACAACACGGCCATGGTTGGCAAATGGCACCTCGCAACCGAAAACAGCGAAGGCAAGCACGATTGGCCGCTGCAGCGTGGGTTTGATCACTTCTGGGGCATGATCGCCGGCGCCTCTGTTTACTACGAATCACCACATCTGTTCAGCGGAAATGATCCGCTGCCGCCACCGCCCTCGGACCGGTACCTCACCGACCTGTGGGCCGAGCACGCAGCCGGTTACGTGACGGAGCTCTCGCAGCAGAAGCAACCGTTCTTCCTTTACGCCGCGTTCAACGCGCCGCACTGGCCGATTCAGGCGCCCGAGGACCTGATCGCGAAGTATGCCACGCGCTACAAAGATGGCTGGGACGCGTTGCGCGAGGAGCGTCACAAGAAGCAACTCGCCATGGGCATCGTCTCCGACAAGTGGGCATTGACCCCGCGCGATCCGCGCGTTCCCGGCTGGGAGAAGGTTGACAACAAGGACTGGGAGATGCGCCGCATGGCCGTCTATGCCGCTATGATCGACCGTCTGGACACAGGCATCGGCCGGATCATCGACGCTGTCGATAAGGCAGGCATCACCGACAACACACTGATCATTTTTATGTCGGACAATGGCGGCAACGCGGAAGAGATTGGCCGCGGCACACGCGAAGAGCAGCCCGCAGCCGCATATGGAGACAAGCTGCACATCCGCGGCACCCCCGAAAGCCATGCCTGCGAGATCGGCATGACCTGCGCCGGCAATGTCCCGGGCGTGATGCCCGGCGATGAGAGCACCTTCCAGAGCATCGGCATTCCCTGGGGAAACTGTGCGAACACGCCCTTCCGCCTCTATAAGCACTACACGCAGGAAGGCGGCATCAGCACACCATTCATTGCCTGCTGGCCAGCCGCCATCAAGCCCCTGGTCAGGCCCGTAGCTGCAGTTGGACACGAGACCGACCTGATGCCCACATTCCTTGAACTCGCGGGGGCCGCTTACCCCTCCAGGGTGGCGGCCGGCCCCGTTCCGGCGCTCGTCGGCCAGAGTCTGACACCCGTGTTCGCCGGCAGATCACGGACTCGCGCTCCCATCTGTTGGGAGCACGAAGGCAACAAGGCGCTCCGCGACGGAAAATGGAAGATCGTCTCTCGCTTCCCCGATGAATGGGAGCTCTACGATATGGAGGCGGATCGCACCGAACTGCACAATCTGGCTTCCGCTGAGCCGCAGCAAACCATGACCATGGCAGCCATGTGGCATGATTGGGCGAAGCGAATCGGCGTCCAGCCGTGGCCCATGCCGGAAACTCCTCCGAACGAACGGACTGGCGAGTTGCGTATCCCACCGTATCTCGAGCAAAATCAGCCCCATTAGGACCTGATCCTGACCGTCGGATAACCTATGCGCCTCACCGAAGTAGCGTTCCGGAGCACTAGTTCCTGGAGATCACAACACTCGGGCTCCTGGACACTAATTCAGGGCTTCGGCTTCGGTATCTTGGTCTGGCTCTCTACGTGGGGCGTCCTGGAATGGCAATGGCATCACAGGTAGGTAGCTTTGAAGATGGTGACCGGTGTTTCGTTCGCGCTGCTTGCGCTGGTTTGCTGCTGGTCTTCCCACCCGTGGTCGACCTCTTCTGATCCGGACACACATATAGTCGTAATCATCCACTAGCGGTGAATTCGCAGCCTGGATAAGAATGCAAGCCCGCAAGCATCGGAGCGCCACAAAGGTAAAGAAGCCGCAGAAGGGTAAAGAACGCCACAAAAGCAACTCAGATGAATCTGAAACTCTTTGCGAAGGGTCTGGAGTAGCGGGGACAGACATGTTCAGGGCCACCCCAAAGAGATCCAGTAGAATTGTTTTGTAATTGATTACACGACGGGTGCTTAGATTGAACCGCCGAAACTTCATCCAGTCACTCACCGCAGTCGGCGCACTTAGCTCGTTACCTGCGCAGGCGAGAACCGAAGGAAGCTCCCCGAAACAGGTCGTCTTCATTCTCGGCGAGTCTGTCCGCGCGGACATGCTCAATTCCTACCGCAAAACCGGGCTCCGTACGCCCAACCTCGATCGCCTCGCAGCGGAAGGCATGCGCTACGACCGCGCCTACAACTGTCAGCCTGTGTGCGCCCCCGCACGTTCTTCCATCTGGACTGGCTTGTACCCGCACACGAATGGCGTGTGGGGAAACAGTATGCCGCTTGGCGATACGGTACATAGCATCGGACAGTTCCTGCGCGACCGTTCGGTCGATACTGCTCTTATCGGCAAGTGGCACCTCGACGGCGTCGATTATTTCGGCACGGGGCGCGCGCCTGGCGGCTGGGATCCGGAGTTCTGGTATGACATGCGCGATTATCTCACCGAGCTTTCCCCGGAAGACCGCCGACGCTCGCGCGACCGTCGCACCGGAGACGATTCGTCGTGGACCGCCGAGATGTGCTACGCGCATCGTTGCACGGATCGTGCATTGCGATTCCTGGTGGATCATCAAAACAGAGAATTCATGCTCTGCGTCTGCTATGACGAGCCGCACGATCCATCTCTTTGCCCTAAAGAGTATTCGGACTCGTACGAAAATTTTGTATTCCCTTCCTCGGTCAATGTCTCCGATCCCCTGACGGACAAGCCCGAGGAGCAGCGGATCTGGGCAGGCCCCAGGCTTCATTCGCAGCAGCCTCCGATTCGGGACAAGCAGTTTTTCGGCTCGCACACGTTCGTAGATGCGGAGATCGGGAGACTACTCGATCAAATACAGAAGACCGCCCCCAATGCACTGATTATCTACACCGCCGATCACGGCGTCTTTCTGGAATCGCATCGCCTCACGGATAAAGGCCCGGCGATGTACGACGAAATCACCCGTGTGCCATTCATCGTGCGCTGGCCTGGCCACACGCCCGCAGGAAGCGTAAACCACAATCTGATGTCGCACATCGATATTGCAGGTACGCTTATGGAGTTTTGGGGATTCGATGTGCCACCTACGATCGAAGGTAAGAGCGTTCTTTTATCGTTCAAAGACCCGGCTGCACCCACCCGCGACGCCGTATTCATTGAGTGGGGGCGCTACGAGGTAGACCACGATGGCTTTGGCGGTTACCAGCCTATTCGATGTATTTGCGACGGCCGGTACAAACTAAGCATCAACCTAATGACGGGAGACGAACTCTACGATCTGGAGAGCGATCCCGCCGAAATCAACAACCTGATCACATCAGGGCTGCATGTCAAGCTTAGAAATGAGCTGCACGATAAGCTGCTGGACTGGATGAATATATCGCGCGATCCATTCCGCGGGTATTACTGGGGACATCGCCAGTGGAGGCCGGAATTCCCTGAGACATGGGAATTTGCGGCCATGACACGGCAGCGAAAGTGCGACGGCTATCTGCCCAAAGAGCTCGATTACGACACGGGTCTCCCCGTCAAGAGCTTCACCCGTCCCAAGCCGGGGCCCGCCTAAGCAGGCGGCGGCCATGGGATCTGTAGGATTGTGTGGTGCTCACTAGGGCAGAGTCTTAATGCGGCTCACAATCTGCAACCGACGTCTATAGAACGTTGCGGTTGCTAACGAGGCGCCCGCGCCGTCGATGCCCGGAGTTTCAAGCTGGTTTTAATTTGCGGCGTGGGCAATTTTTGGAACTGTTTGGACTCGCTCGCCTTCATAAGCATTCGGAACATATGCGAAGCCATGTCGCGTCGTGGAATGTCTACTGACGAAAGCGGTGGTGTCACCATGTCGCAGACCGGCAGATTATCGAAGCCGATGATCGATAATGCCTTGGGCACATTGACATTGAACTGATGAGCGGCACGTAGCGCTCCGAACGCCATCAGATCGTTCGTACACAGCAGGGCCGTTGGCCGAGGCTTCATTCTCAATAT
>DATBEI010000124.1:0-3369 GCA_036269595.1 Candidatus Sulfotelmatobacter sp. | reverse complement strand
GCTCAGTTGCAGGCCATGTCTCCGCATTTTGATTGGGTCAGTTACTTCAAGCACAAGCAAATTCCCACCGATGTCGACATGAACGTGGATCAACCCAAGTTCATGCAGGAGATGGATCGGCAGATGCAGCAGACGCCGCTGGCAGATTGGAAAGTTTATCTGAAGTGGCAGCTGCTGAATTCGACCGCGAGTTCGCTTTCCGCGCCTTTCGTCGAGGAGGACTTCGCCTTCAACGGCAAATACCTGAGCGGCACCACCGAAATGAAGCCGCGCTGGAAGCGTTGTGTCGAATCGACCGACCAGTTATACGGCGAGGCGCTGGGCAAGAAGTATGTGGAGAAATATTTTCCGCCTGAGGCGAAGGCCCGCATGCAGGAGATGGTGCGCAATCTTCTTGCTGCCATGCGCGATGACATTCTCAGCCGCCCGTGGATGAGTGATGACACGAAAGAGAAAGCGATGGCCAAGATCGCGACCTTCAATCCCAAGATCGGATACCCCGACAAGTGGAAGGACTATAGCCACGTGGAGGTTCGACGCGACGCGTTCTTTGACGACATGATCGCTGGCAGAAAGTTCGTGGAAGAAGATGATCGCCTTACGATCGGAAAACCCGTCGACCGCGGCCGCTGGGGAATGACGCCGCCCACCTCGGACGCTTACTACAATCCGCTGCTGAACGAAATCGTCTTCCCGGCTGGAATTCTGCAACCGCCCGCTTTCGATATGCATGCTGTCGACGCGGTGAACTACGGCGCCATCGGCGTGGTGATTGGACATGAAATCTCTCACGGCTTCGACGACCAGGGCGCGCAATTCGATTATCTCGGGCGCCTGCGCAACTGGTGGACCGAGGCTGACCTGAAAAACTTTCAGGGGCGTGCGGCCTGCGTCGCCAACCAGTTCGACAACTACTACATCGAGAAAGATATCCACCACAACGGCAAGCTTGTACTCGGCGAAAGCATTGGCGACCTGGGCGGAGCCAAGGTGGCCTTCCTCGCATATCAGAAATCGCTGGAGGGCAAGCCGCGTCCGGCGGATATTGACGGCTTCACGCCCGAGCAGCAATTCTTTATCGCGTGGGGACAGTTCCGCGGCGATGAAATTCGCCCCGAAGCCCAGCGTCTCATGGTGCAGAGCGATCCTCATCCGATCGCGAAATACAGGGTGATCGGCCCTCTTTCAAATCTGCCGGAGTTTCAGACGGCCTGGAAATGCAAAGCAGACGCACCGATGGTGCGGCCAGAAAGCAAGCGCTGCGACGTGTGGTAATCCTCGCGCATCTGTAGCGCCGGCGTCATGCCAGCTGTCCCGGTGGGTATCTCGCCCGCGGTGCCGAAGCGGCGTGCACTCCGTATTACCAAGGTGAGGCCTTCGGTCTCTTTTTTGTTTTCCGGCGTTTCTCTATTCGCTAGCCTGCCTAGTGGGAGGTGTGTGTCCCCCTTCCTGCGGCCCGGGATGCTCTCTGCATTGATCGTTCGCTCGTCGGACCCTACGGCACTGCTGGTCTGGTGCGGGATTGGATTCTGCGCGGGGATCGGCCTTTTTATCTACGGATTTAAATTACTGCAACGGCGACGGCTGATTCTCGACACTCCGTTCTCGAAGATTCGCAGCGCGGCGATGGGCATGGTCGAAGTCAGTGGGTTGGCGGTCGGCCCTTACACGATGATCGCGCCCATCACCGCGAGGCCCTGCTACTACTACCGCACGCTGGTCTGGGAATACAAACAAAGCGGCAAGAATAAACAATGGGTGAAGGTGGCGGGCGAGTGCATGCACGTGCCGTTTTTCGTCGATGACAATACGGGGCGTATGCTGGTCGATCCGCGCGGCGCAGACCTCGACCTGCATTGCGATTTCGAGGAGCGATTCTGCGATTCGTTCTTCACCGTGAAAGATTCCGCGCCGGATAACGTGCGAAATTTTCTGGGGCGGCACGGCATTGTTACTAGCAACAAGATCAAGGTGCAGGAATATTGCATCAAGCCCAAGAATTCGTTGTTTATTCTGGGAACATTGAGCGAAAATCCGGGCGTGGAAGTGGGCCGGCAACCGGTGCGGGACGACGACTTGGTCTCCACAGGCGCGATGTCATTTTCCCTGGGATCGATCTCGATGGGCTCCCTGTTCTCGCTTTCTGCTCGCGGCGGGGATGATTCGGGCACAGCTTCCGAAGTTGGCTGGTCGGAACAGCACAGAGAGACGACTCCGAGCCAGGTGATCCAACTGACCCCGGAGAGCGTCGCTAAACCGGCCGCAGAAATGAGCCAGCAGCAAAAGATCGCCGCCGCGCTGCTGAAGGCGGGGATTTCCCGCCCCGCGGCTTGGGCGGCCGCCGGAGTTTCCGCCGGAGGACCGGACGCCGCGGTACAGACCATAGCCGACCCGGCAGGGGGGAATAGCGAGCAACCTCCAACTGGCGCTTTCGATCCGCATCCCCCGGTGGTGCTGATGAAAGGAACCAACAACAAGACCTTTCTGATCTCGTGGCGCAGCCAGCAGGAAGTAGCGCGCTCGCTGGGCTGGAAGTGCGCGGTGATGATCTGGGGCGGGCCGGCGCTTGCTTTGTTGTCTTTATACTTCTTCCTCGGTATTGAGCACCTGCGCTGACGCACCACATTTCTAACCTGAAGGCCTGCGACTCAGCCTAGTCCTTCTCGATGCCTCTAGTACAATCAGACCCGTGAGCGACGCGGTGCGTATCGGAATTCTGGGCGACTTTAATGCCGATTTTCGGTCGCACCACGCCACCACAGAGTCGCTGCAGCACGCCGCTCGAAAACTGCAGACAGAGGTGGAATCGGAGTGGATACCGACGTCCTCTTTGACCACAGAGGCCGGGCAAAAGAAGCTGGAAAGTTTCGACGGCCTGTGGGCGGCGCCGGGAAGCCCCTACAAAAGTTTCGAGGGCATGCTGAAAGGGATCGAGTTTGCGCGCCGGCGGGATTGGCCCTTTCTCGGCACTTGCGGCGGGTTCCAATATGCCTTCATCGAGTTCGCCCGCAATGTTCTCAATATTGCCGACGCCGACAGCGCCGAAAACAATTCCGGCTCCAAGAACATCATCATCTACCCTGTGGCCTGCGCTGTACCCAACCGCAAGGGCGATACCGCGAAACTATCGGGCGCGGTGCCGGAGATTCGGCTGCGTCCCGGCTCCTACCTGCAGTCGTTTTATGGAAAAGACAAAGAAGTAGTGACCGAAGAATTCTTCTGCAACTTCGAGATCAATCCGGAATTCGAATGGGCAGCGATGGAGGCGGGATTTCCCATCGTGGCGCGCGGAGCCGAGGGCGAAATCCGCGCCATCGAGTCGCCGACACACAGGTTTTTTCTGGCTACGCTCTTCCAGCCGCAGTTGTC
>DATBEI010000105.1:0-3820 GCA_036269595.1 Candidatus Sulfotelmatobacter sp. | reverse complement strand
CACCCCGGCGCCTCACAGTCATGGCATCCGGTATTGCCGCCGCCCAGGCAGATGTGGTCGAGCAGATGAGCGGGCCTTCCGTCAACGTCGCGTATAAAGACGGGCAGCCGACTGCGGCGGCGCACGCCTTCGCGAAAAAGGTTGGCGTCGACGTTTCGCACCTGGAAAAAGTAACGACGCCGAAGGGCGAGTACCTGGCCGCTAAGGTCACCAAGAAGGGCCGCAGCGCTGCCGAGATTCTGGCTGAGAGTCTTCCGAAAGAACTCTCCACAACTTACTGGCCCAAGAATATGTACTGGCGGAAGCCGAACGAGCGATTCGTGCGCCCGGTGCGCTGGCTGGTGGCGATGCTCGACGATCAAACCATCCCGCTCGAATTTGACGGCATCCGCGCAGGAAACAATTCGCGCGGGCATCGGATTCTAACCGATGGCGCGGTGACGATTTCGCGGGCGGGCCATGGATACGTCGAGTCGTTGCGGTCGGCCAAAGTTTTAGGACGTGCCGAGCGCGAGCATCAAATCCGCAAAGCACTGGACGCCGCCACGCGAGCTGTTCACGGTGCGCGTTGGCGCGAAGATAAAGCGCTGCTCGACACGGTGGTGAATCTGACCGAATTTCCTTCCGCAATTCTGGGCGGGTTCGATCCCCAATTCCTCGCTCTTCCCGAGGAGGTTCTGGTCACCGTCATGCGCGATCACCAGAAATATTTTGCCGTAGAAGATGCGGACGGCAAACTGGCGCCATATTTTCTGGCCGTGCTCAATACCGATAGCGATCCGCAAGGCTTGATTCGTCACGGTAACGAGCGGGTGCTGCGGGCGCGCTTTAACGACGCGCGCTTTTTCTGGGAGACGGACCAGAAAAAATCCCTGCTCGAACGTCTCGAGCTACTCAAGCATGTAACCTTCCAGAAAGATCTGGGCAGTTACTTTGACAAGACGCAACGCGTGCAGCGCCTGTGCAGTTGGGTGAGTGAAATTCTCAAGCAGGGGGGAATTGCGGTGCGCCCGGGAGTCGTGCACAAGGCCACGTGTCTTTCCAAGGCCGACCTAACCACCGAACTGGTGAAAGAGTTTACCGAACTGCAGGGGATTGTGGGCGGACTCTACGCGCGCGTACAGAAACTCGATCCCACCTTGCCGGAAGCGACGCGGCTGGCCATTGCCGACGCGGTCTACGATCACTACAAGCCCGAATCGACCGACGATAGTGTGCCCCGATCGATCGAAGGCGCGGTGCTTTCGATCGGCGATAAGGCGGACACGATTGCCGGGATGTTTGCATTAGGACTGGTGCCGAGCGGCTCGAAGGATCCGTTTGCGCTGCGCCGCCAGGCAAATGCCATCGTGAAGGTCATCGCCGAAAAGAAGCTGCCACTACGCCTGGACGAACTGATGCGCGATGCGCGGGCAGGCTACCAGGGATCGGATGCCGAAAAGAAATTCGTTGCGGAGGAGACTTTTTCCGAATCCGTAGCCACGTTCTTCCGCGAGCGGCTGGAGTTCTACCTGAAAGAAGTCTGCGGATACGCCTATGATGTAGTGAAGGCCGTTTTATCCGCCGGCGCAGAAGATGTCGTCGACGCAGTACAGCGGGCCGAGGCGTTGAAGCAGGTTCTACACATGCCGGAGTTCCAGGCGATCGGAGCGGCTTGCAAGCGCATGCGGAACATTCTGCGGCAAGCCGAAGAGAAGGGAATTGAGCCGGCGGCGACGTTCGAATACCTAGCCGATTCCGCTCACGAAGAGAAGAACCTAAGAGCTTACATGGAACGGACGGGCCCAAGAGTCGAAGAAAATCGGAGCAAGAAAGAATACTTCGACGCCCTGCTCCTGCTATCAACCGCGAGAGAACACGTGGACGCATTCTTCGACAAAGTAATGGTCATGGTCGAAGATCCGAAGGTGCGGGCGAACCGGTTGGCGCTACTGCGCACTTTGCTGAAGGAATTTTCCACGATCGCAGATTTTTCCGAGATCGTGACAGAAGGGAAGGCGTGAATTTCTGCCGTCCCTACGGGACTTGTTCCCGATTTTGCGGCCGTACCCCACCGCTGAAGCGGTGGGCTATTTTCGCGACGCCCTTCCGGGGCTGAGCAGTTTTTAGCCGCAGAGATCGCGATCTCCGTAGGAGCGACAGGAGATCGCGATCTGCGCAGGCGTGAGATGCAGAGATCGCGATCTGTGCAGGAATTGGCCAGATGTTTCTAGTTTCTTGAAATGAAATCTGAATTTAAATAAAGGACTCATATCATGGCGACGGTTACCCTCCCCGAAGTTGAAGCGCAGGAAATAAAAAAATCCTCAACCAAGTACGTTTACTCTTTTGGCGGTGGCAAGGCTGACGGCAACGGCAAAATGAAAGACGTACTCGGCGGCAAAGGCGCAGGCCTGGCCGAGATGACGAACGCTGGGCTGCCGGTGCCTCCCGGCTTCACGATTCAGACCGAGGCTTGCCGCGAGTACATGCGCACGGGCGCACCCTCGAAAGAAGTCGACCGCCAGATGGACGAGGCGCTGGCAAAGCTGGAAACGCTCCAAGGCCAGAAGCTCGGCACCGGCGAAAACCCTCTCCTCGTGAGCGTGCGCTCAGGAGCCAAGTTCTCCATGCCGGGAATGATGGACACGATTCTCAACCTCGGGCTCAACGACAAGAGCGTCGAAGCGCTAGCCAAACGCAGCAACAATCCTCGCTTCGCGGCAGATTCCTACCGGCGACTGATCCAGATGTTTGGCAACGTCGTGCTCGACATCGAGAAATCGGCCTTCGACGAAGTCTTTGACGCCAAGAAGAAGGAGCGCAAAACGAAGCTCGACACCGACCTTACCGCCAAAGATCTGCAGGAAGTGATTGTCGAGTACAAGAAGGTCGTCAAGAAGCACGCCAAGCGCGACTTTCCGCAAGACCCGCGCGAACAGCTGGTCCTGGCGCGCGACGCCGTGTTCCGCTCGTGGCAGAACGACCGGGCGAAGCACTATCGCCGTATGAACAACATTGACGACATGCTCGGCACCGCCGTGAACGTACAGGCCATGGTGTTTGGGAACCTGGGCGACACCAGCGGATCGGGCGTGGGTTTCACGCGGAATCCGGCGATTGGCACGAAAGAGTTTTACGGTGAGTTCCTGATGAACGCGCAAGGCGAGGACGTAGTCTCCGGCGTTCGTACCCCCGTGCCGATTCTCGAACTGCAGAAGATCCTGCCTGAGGCTTATAACCAGCTTCGCGAAATTACCACGCGGCTGGAGAAGCACTACAAGGATGTGCAGGACTTCGAGTTCACCGTCCAGGATGGCAAGCTCTATATGCTGCAGACCCGCAACGGCAAACGTACGGGCCTGGCCGCGGTGCGGATTGCGATTCAGATGGTGGACGAAGGACTGATCACCAAGGAAGAAGCGATCTTCCGCGTCGAGCCGAACCAGTTGTACGACTTCCTGGTACCGCGTCTCGATGAAAAGAGCACCAAGGTCGAAGTACTCGCGACCGGGCTACCGGCGTCACCGGGAGCGGCTGTGGGGCGCATCGTGTTCACCGCTGATGAAGCGGTGAAGATGGCAGGTCACGATACGACGAAAAATCCAGTGATCCTGGTGCGTGCGGAAACTACTCCAGAAGATATTCACGGCATGGAAGTTGCGAAGGGCATTCTCACTTCTCGCGGCGGCATGACCAGTCACGCCGCAGTCGTGACCCGCGGCATGGGCAAGTGCTGCGTGGCCGGCGCCGGCGACATCGATGTCAACGAAAAAACCCGCGAGATGCGAGTCAAGGGCCAGACGTTTAAAGAAGGCGACTGGATTTCGCTCGATGGCAC
>DATBEI010000095.1:0-18389 GCA_036269595.1 Candidatus Sulfotelmatobacter sp. | reverse complement strand
ATGCGGAAGTAGTAGGAGCCGTCGTCGGTCCGGTAAGCGAAGTCTCTTTCCACGAGTTTCGCGACGAAGGCGGCCATTTCTGGAATGTGCTCGGTGGCGCGGACGAGCGTCGGCTCTTCAATGCCGATCATGGCAGCGTCTTCGAGGAATGCCTTCTCGTACTTCGCGGTGTATTGCTGGACGCTGACGCTGTCGCGGGCGGCGTAGCGGATAATCTTGTCATCCACGTCGGTGATATTCATGACGTGGCGGACCTTGTATCCGCTCTGGCGCAGGAACCGACGGAGAATATCGACGGCGACAAATGTTCGAAAGTTGCCGATGTGGCCGTAGTCGTAGACGGTGGGACCGCAGGCGTACATGCGGACTTCGCGGTCGCGGAGCGTGCGAAAGTCCTCGATCTGCGACGACATGGTATTAAAAAGACGAAGCGCCATAGGTAGTACTAGCATCGATAAACGAACTTAAGATTTTAGGGTCACGCGGAAAGCGGGTCAAATCGCGGTCAGGCGGCCGGTGTGCTCGCGGGGGGCAAGGCGTGAACCGGCTCGCGCAGACGCTTTTGCACCAGGATGACGTAATGCAAGGCGGAGATGATGGTGAAGAAGAAAGTGGCGCGAAGGAATTCGGTGCGGGCGATCGAGATTCCGCGCAGCGGGTGGATCTGATACAGAAGGACGAAAAACACTGCTGCGATTTGCGAGACAGTATTGGCTTTGCCGAAGATGCTGGGACGGAAATTCCGCAGCCCGGCAATCGCGAATAGAACTGAGCTGGCGGCCAGAATCGAGATGTCGCGGCTGAAGACGACCACCGTGTACTTCCATGGAATTTTGCGCAGGATGGAGAGCACGAGGAAAACGGTGCTCAATAGAAGTTTGTCGGCGATGGGATCGAGATATTGTCCCAGCAGGGTTTGCTGATGAAGAGTGCGGGCGAGCAGGCCGTCGAGACCGTCACTGAATCCCGCGATGACGAAAACCACCAGCGCCCAGAGATAACGGCCCTCCACCAGATGAATCACGATGAAGGGAACAAAAATCATCCGCAGCAGGGTGAGCTGGTTGGGGGCGGTGAAGATTTGCGAAAACTTCACGCCGGTTCCTTCGATGCTCGCGAAGCGGCGCTGGGAGCGGAGTTCGGGCCGTTGGAGGGGTCGAGGGCGGCGGACGGTTCTAACCCGGTCTTCGCGAGAAATCGTTGCGATAGAGAAGGCAAGCTGCCGTCGGGCAGGTCCAGTTCGACTCGTTCCAGGCGGTGCATGGGAAAGAAAACAACGGCGGGCGTGAAAGGCTCACCATCGCGAACCATTACGGCGAGATCCTCGAACGACGCCAGTTCGACGCCGCTCAAGCTAAGGCCCGCGGCAGCGAGCGCAAGAATCATTCCCCAGAATTTTTCTCTTGGGTTGGATAAAGTCGCGATCACAACCGCGCCGGGGGCGAAGGGGGCGCGAGGATTGAGCGCGACGGAAGCGGCGGCGGTGGGCTGCTTTTCCACGCCTAGATTGTCGCCGGGAAAAGCGTCGATTGCAAATGCAAGGGAGGCGGACTCCACGCGGAAGCGGGAAGTCCGGTATGCTGGGCAAACATGCACGCAGAGGCGGCGAATCCGGTAATTGAATTTCGCGACGTGTCGTATCGAGTAGCGGGTACGCAAGTGCTTTGCGGATTCAATTTGCAAGTCGAGCGGGGCGAGACAGTAGTGCTGCTGGGACGCAGCGGGTCGGGCAAGACGACATCGTTGAAGCTGGTCAACGGGCTGAGGACGCCTACTTCCGGGGAAATTTGCGTGAAGGGCGTTCCCAACCGGCAGGCCGACCTGATTCGATTGCGGCGCAGCATCGGATACGTGATCCAGGATGTGGGATTGTTTCCGCATTTCACGATCGAACGAAATATCGGTTTGATGCCGAAGATCGAAGGCTGGCCGCGGGAGCGGATTCACGCGCGTGTGATGGAGTTGCTGCAGATGGTGGGATTGGCGCCGGAGATTGCGGCGCGTTATCCGCACCAGTTGTCGGGTGGGCAACGGCAGCGGGTGGGAGTGGCGAGGGCGCTGGCGGCAGACCCGGAAATTCTGCTGATGGATGAGCCGTTCGGCGCGCTCGATCCGTTGACACGCGACGAACTGCAGCGCGAATTTCTTTTGCTGCAGCAGAGGCTTCACAAGACTGTGGTGTTCGTTACGCATGACCTGCGGGAGGCGCTTAGGCTGGGTTCGCGGATTGCGTTGATGGAGGCGGGGCGGCTGGTAACGGTTCTGTCGCCGGGGGAATTCTTGCGATCGACCGACCCGTTGGCGGCGGCCTATGTGAGGGCGTTCGGGGAGGGGCTGGAGTCGGCGGCCAATCGAGGGACCAGATGAATGTCTTTCGTTACATGTTGCACAATCACGAGCAGGTGGTGGAACTCACGCTCGAGCATCTGCGACTGGTGGGATTTTCAACGCTGTTCGCCATGTTGATCGGGATTCCGCTGGGCATTGTGATCGCGCACCGGCCGCGGTTTAACAAGCCGGTGCTGGCGAGCGCGAACATTATCCAGACGATTCCGAGTCTGGCGCTGTTTGGATTTTTGCTGCCGGTGCCGTGGCTGGGTGAACGTTCCGATCGGCTGGCGATACTCGCGCTCACGCTTTACGCGCTGCTGCCGATCATTCGCAACACGTTCACCGGAATTCGCGGGGTCGATGCCGCGGTGGTGGAGGCAGGACGCGGCATGGGGCTCACGGAATCTCAGCTGCTGTTTCAGGTGGAATTGCCGCTGGCGGTGAGCGTGATTCTTTCGGGAGTGCGAGTGGCGGTTGTGATTTCGGTGGGATTGGCGACGATTGCCGCGGCGATAGGAGCGGGAGGGTTGGGCGAATTTATTTTTCGTGGATTGGCGATGGTTGATAATCGAGTGATTCTGGCAGGAGCTATTCCTGCCGCGCTTCTGGCGCTGCTGGCGGATTTCAGCGTGGGATGGCTGGAGAGGCGGCTGCAGCCGCGATGAGGGCGGGTCTGTCTAGTCTTTGCATTTCTTCGGTAGCGATAGTGGCACTGCTGCTTTCGTCGTGTGCTCCTTCGCACCCCGACCGTATCGTGGTCGGGTCGAAAAATTTCACCGAATCATTTTTGCTGGGCGAGATGATGGCGCAGATGATTGAAGGACGCGCTCATCTGAAAGTGGATCGGCGGTTCTATCTGGCGGGAACTTATATTTGCCAGCAGGCGATTGTAGCGGGACGCATCGATGTTTATCCGGAATACACGGGAACGGCGCTGACAGCCATCCTGAAAGAGAGTTCTCGTGGCGATAAACAGGAAGTGTATGCGCGCGTGAAAAGTGAATACCAGCGGCGTTTTGGGCTGGAGGTGGGCTCGAGTCTAGGCTTCAACGACACTTTTGCGATGGAAATCCGGGGCGAACAGGCGCAGCGGTTGAACATCAAGACATTGTCACAGGCGGCTGCGTTCGCTCCGCAATGGCGCGCCGGATTTGGGTACGAATTCATGGAGCGGCCGGATGGATATCGCGGACTGGCGGCGGTGTATGGGCTGCACTTTGCCGGACCGCCGCGCATCATGGACTTGGGTTTGTTGGCGCGGGCTTTGAAGGATCACCAGATCGATCTGGCCGCCGGTAACACCACCGACGGGCAGATTCGGGCTCTCGGACTATTCGTTCTGGAAGATGATCGCCATTATTTTCCTCCGTATGAGGCGGTGCCGGTGATGCGACAGAAGACTCTGCAGGAACATCCGGCGGTGGGGGCAGCGCTGGCCGAATTGGCGGGAAAGATTTCTGACGACGAGATGCAGCAGATGAATTACGCGGTGGAGGGACAGCATCGCGATGCGGCAGAAGTCGCGCGGGAATTTCTCAAGAGCAAGGGCCTGGTGCCTTGAACGGCGCTCACGCGGCCATCAGATTTGCAGCGATCCCTGAAGCGTCAGAATCGCATTGCCTTTGATCAGGACACGGTCCGCTGCTAACTCGCACCAGAGTTCACCACCGCGATCCGAGATTTGCTGCGCATAGAGTTGCTTCTTGCCGAGCCTCTCGGCCCAATAAGGTGTGAGCGCGCAATGGACGGAACCCGTCACAGGATCTTCGGGGATGCCATAGCTCGGAGCGAAGTAGCGGGAGACGAAATCGGCCTCGTCGCCGGGTGCGGTCACTGAGACTGCAAAAGGGTGCAGTTGCTCCAGTTCTGAGAAGTCAGGGCAGATATTTTGGATCGCCGCCTGGTTTTCGTAGATGGCAATGTAGGTGTCATTGGCCTCGAGCAGCGTCGTCGGATGCGACCCCTTCCCGAGCGCATACAGCAAGGCCTCTGGCGGGTCGGAGCAGATTTTTCCAAACATCGCGGGGAAGTCCATCACAAACATCGTGCCGTCTTTTCTGACGGTTAGGGGGCCGCTGCGGCGGGTTTCGAAGCGCACGGATTCAAGGCCTGGTTGCAGTACGTCTAACAGCACATAGGCCGCGGCCAGCGTGGCGTGGCCACATAGGCTGACCTCGCAGCGGGGCGTAAACCAGCGCAGATCATAATTTCGTCCGCTCTGGTCGACTTTTGGCACGAAAAAAGCGGTCTCAGAAAGATTATTTTCTGCGGCGACTTTCTGCAGCAGGGTGTCATCTAAGCAGTCTTGTAACGGGCAGACCGCGGCCGGATTGCCGCGAAATGCCCGGTCGGTAAAGGCGTTGACGTGATAGAGGGGGATTCGCATCGCAATTATTTTACTTGTGAAACGGCTCGACGCCTGAATCCCGGCGAAAAGTCGTGCATCCCATTCAAAGATCTAGAAGTCGAGATCTAGCACCGAATGATCTAGCACCGAATTATCCAGGAGGCGCAATGCTCGCTGCCCAGTCCCAGCCAGAGATAGCCGTTCGCCGCCAACTACTCGAGCGCATCGCCGATGCCCGCCGGCGAAGCGATGAATTGTTCAAGATCGTACAGCCCGGCTCCATTTACGAGCGCCCCATCCCCGAGCGGCATCGCATCATTTTTTACGTTGGACATCTGGAGGCGTTTGACTGGAACCTGCTTCACGAAAATGTGGGGCTGCAAAGTTTTCATTCGGAATTCGATCGCCTGTTTGCCTTTGGAATCGACCCGGTAGGCGGCGGGCTGCCTACGGATCAGCGGTCAGATTGGCCGTCGGTCGAGGCCGTGCGCGATTATGTCCGGCAGATTCGCGCGGCGCTGGACGAAAAACTGGCGGATGGAAGCTTGGAGTCGTACGGCCAAGGGCGCGGCTCCTTCGCACTCGACACGCTGCTCAACGTCGCCATCGAGCATCGCCTGATGCATGTGGAGACGCTGGCCTACATGTTCCACCAGTTGCCGCTCGAGCAGAAAGTTCCGCAAAAAGATCCCCAGAAACTTGTCACGGCGCCAGTGAAACATCAGATGGTGCGGATTCCTGCGGGCAAGACGATGCTGGGGCTGCCGCGGTCGGGAGAAAGATTTGGCTGGGACAACGAGTTTGAAGCGTACACGGTCGACGTGCCCGCGTTTGAAATAGATCAGTACGAAGTAACAAACCGACTCTATCTCGACTTCATGAACGCAGGAGGGTATGACACTCGCGCTTACTGGAGCGACGACGACTGGAATTGGAAAACGGAGCGTGCGATTTCGCATCCCGTGTTCTGGATGAAGACTCGCGGCGGATGGAATTATCGCGGAATGTTCGAAGAAGTTGCCCTGCCGCTGGACTGTCCGGTGTATGTGAGTCACGCCGAGGCGATGGCATACGCGCGCTGGGCGGGCAAGGAGCTGCCGAGCGAGGAGCAGTGGCAGCGGGCGGCTTACGGGTCGACGGATAGAAACGAGAGATTTTATCCGTGGGGCAATACCGAGCCCGATCTGAGTTTTGGCAATTTCGATTTCAGCCACTGGAATCCCACGGCCGTTAACGCCTTTCCCGAGGCCGCCAGCGCGTTCGGAGTTCACGACCTGCTGGGAAATGGATGGGAGTGGACGTCCAGCGTGTTCGGAGCGTTTCCCGGGTTCGAGGCGTTTCCGTTTTATCCGGGCTACTCGGCGAATTTTTTTGACGGCAAGCATTTCGTCATGAAGGGCGGATCGCCGCGCACCGCGGCGTGCATGCTGCGTCCTACATTTCGCAACTGGTTCCAGGCCCATTACCAATACGTGTACGCGGGTTTCCGCTGCGTGAATTCCGTTCGATGAGTTGTTGAAGTTTTGGAGCCAAGGAGTGCTTCATGCTCGTTCATGCGATCCCCAGCGATGTTACTTATGACTTTGCAGCCGATGTTCGCGATGGGCTGTTGCGGATTGGACAAAAGGAACTGCCATCCAAATATCTGTATGACGATGTGGGCTCGGCTTTATTTGAAGTGATCAGCCGGTTGCCGCAGTACGGGCTGACGCGGGCCGACGAGCGGTTATTGCGGCGGCATGCGTCCGAAATTGTGGACCGGCTCGGCGGGCCGGTTGCGGTCGCGGAACTGGGCAGCGGCAGCGGCAAAAAAACGCGCTGGCTGCTGGAGGCGTTCTGCCGGCGCCAGCGAACTTCGTATTATCCCGTGGAAATCTCGCGCACCGCGCTGCTCATGTGTGAGCGGGAACTGAGCGACATTGATGCCATTAGCATTGTGGGCTTTGAACGCGAATATCTGGATGGGCTCTTGGAAGTGGCGTCGTATCGCAAGATCGGGCAGCGATTGTGCGTGCTGTTTCTGGGAAGCACGATTGGGAATTTCGATCGTCCCGCAGGCGTAAAGTTTTTGGGATCCGTGCGCAGCATTCTTCAGCCCGGAGATGCGCTGCTGCTAGGGGCGGACCTGGAAAAGCCCGCGGCGCAACTGCTAGGGGCTTACGACGACGAATTGGGAGTGACGGCGGCATTTAACTTGAACCTACTGGTGCGAATCAATCGCGAACTGGGCGCTGACTTTGATTTGCGCGCATTTGCGCACCTGGCGAAGATCAATCGCGAAGTGCGAAGTGTAGAGATGCATTTGCAATCGAAGCGGCGACAAGTGGCGAATATTCCTGGGGCCGAGATAGCAATCCAGTTCGAAGAAGGAGAAACCATCTGGACCGAGAGCAGCCATAAATATTCAGCGGAGGAAGTTGTGGAAACGGGGCGGGAAGCCGGATTCCGCTGCGAGTGCCAGTGGATTGATGAAACGTGGCCTTTTTCCGAAAACCTGCTGATCGCGGAGTGAGCGGATAGAGCGCCTGCAAGCAGCGAATTGGAATCCATGAACCGCTTTCTAATTAATCATTCGGGATTTGCGCCACTCGCGCAAATTAATCCCGCTCATCACCATGCAGAAGATGTTGGCGGGAATGAATCCCAGTTGCGCGGTTTGAAATCCGATAATGCAGACCAGAATGCTGTTGAGGCCGGCCAGCGCCCAACCTTCCCAATATCGGCGTCCCACTAGAATGGTGGAGGCGATGGTTAGAATGCAGGACAAATAATCTAGACGAAGCACGGATGAAAGGTCCTCTAAGAACATTCTGAGTGAAAGCCGAGGCGATTAATAGGGATTGTGGCCTTTCGTTACATGACCTAGGTCACTTGAGCAGGAATTCAATATTTTGCGGAGGAAGCGATGGCGAAAAAATGCACTCACCTGAATCAGATCAAGGTCACCGAAACCAACGAACATGTGTGTGAAGAGTGCGTAAAAATGGGGGACCGCTGGGTTCACCTGCGCTTGTGCCTGATTTGTGGCAACGTGGGCTGCTGCGATTCATCGAAGAATAAGCACGCGACTAAGCATTTCCATAAAACGCAGCATCCGCTGATCCGGTCCAACGAGCCAGGAGAAGCGTGGGTGTGGTGTTATGTGGACGAAATGGAACCGGGAGAATTGCCGGCCTAGACGTGGCAGTAGCAGCCGCTGGATAATGACGCGACCGAACGGCGCGTGGCGTATCTAATCTGTTTATTCAGACTTTGTTTTGAGAAAGTGCGTCAAGTTCAGGACTGAGAGCAATTATGGCGAAGCCGATCCTGTTGACGGTCGATGATGATGCCGACGTACTGCGGGCGATCGAGCGCGATTTGCGATCGCAGTACGGCGCCGTCTATCGCGTGCTCAGCAGCGACTCGCCGGAAGCCGCGCTGGACCTGTTGAAGGGGTTGAAAGTGCGAAACGACGGCGTGGCGTTGCTGCTGGCCGACCAGCGGATGCCGCGCATGGATGGAGTGGGTTTTCTGCAGGAGGCGCGCAAGATATATCCCGGGGCCAAGCGTGCTCTACTGACGGCCTATGCTGACACGAGCGCCGCCATCAGCGCCATCAATCACGCCAATCTCGATTACTTCTTTATGAAGCCGTGGGATCCCCCGGGCGAGCGTCTGTATCCGCAAATCGACGACTTGCTCGACGACTGGCAAGCTTCGTACCGGCCGGCATTCCAGGGAATTCGCGTATTGGGAACGCGGTGGTCGCCGAAGTCGTATGAATTGCGCGATTTTCTAGCGCGGAGCCATGTTCCGTACCAGTGGATTGACGTGGAGCTCTCCTCGAACGATCCGGAGACCAAGCGCCTGCTCGAGGCGCTGGGTCCGGATGCGAGCGATCTTCCGATCGTGCTGTTTGCGGACGGAACGAAACTTTTGAACGGCGCTCCCGCCGAAGTGGCGCAGAAGGTTGGATTGCGAACCCATCCCGAAACTAGTTTTTACGATCTGGCCATTGTGGGCGGCGGCCCAGCGGGCCTCGCCGCTGCGGTATATGGCGCGTCGGAGGGGCTGCACACGGTGATGGTGGAACGCGAAGCGCCAGGCGGTCAGGCTGGAATGAGTTCGCGAATCGAAAATTATTTGGGATTTCCTGCGGGGCTGAGCGGAGGCGACCTGGCGCGTCGCGCGGTGGTGCAGGCCAAACGTTTTGGAGTGGAGATCCTGGCGCCGCAGGAAGCGATGGCCGCGCGGATTGAAGGGCCTTACCGGATCATTAAGCTCGCTGATGGCAGCGAGATTTCATGCCATGCCCTGATGATCGCCACTGGGGTGCAGTGGCGGCGGCTCGATGCGCCCGGCATTGACCGCCTGCAGGGCGCGGGCGTTTACTATGGCGGCGGCGCGACGGAGGCTCTGTCCTGCAAGGGGGAGATGGTCTACATTGTGGGCGGCGCGAACTCCGCGGGCCAGGCCGCGATGAATTTTTCCAAGTATGCAGAGCGCGTGGTAATTCTGGTTCGGGGAGAGTCGCTCTCTAGCACTATGTCGCAATATTTAATCGACCAGATTCAAGGGACGCCGAACATTCAGCTGTGGACGCATGCCAGCGTGGCCGAGGTGCATGGCGAGACGCGGCTGGAAGAAATTTCCGTGTTGTGTTCCGACACGAATAAGGTGGAGCGCGTTCCGGCGAGTTCGATGTTCATCTTTATTGGCGCCCTGCCGCGGACCGACTGGCTGGCGGGCACGGTGGAGCGCGACGAGCGAGGATTTATTTGCACCGGTCCCGACTTAATGCATGGAGCGGAGAGGCCGAAGGGTTGGACGGCGGACCGCGATCCGTTTCTGTTGGAGACGAATGTTCCTGGCATTTTTGCGGTGGGTGATGTGCGCCACGGTTCGGTCAAGCGAGTGGCGTCGGGAGTGGGCGAAGGATCGGTAGCCGTGCAGTTCATCCATCAGTACTTGAGTAAGGTATAAATGATCTCTACGTTGGAACTGCTCAGTCGCCTCCCAGCCTTTGCCGGCTTGCCCGACGACCAGATCGCCTGGTTTCTCAGTCAATCCCAAGAACTGCAGCTGAAAGCGGGGGACACCTACGCGCGACACGGTGAACCTGCTGATGCCATGTTCGTGCTGCTGGAAGGCGAATTCCAATGGCGCGGCGAACTTGGAGGAGAGAGTTTTGTGCTCGCCGTAAAAGCGGGCGAAATCACCGGCGTCCTGCCGTTTTCGCGAATGAAGCAATTCACCCTGAGCGGCAGGGCTCTGACCGAAGCTCGCGTATTGCGATTTCCGGCCAAACTTTTCCCTGACCTTATCCAGAAGATGCCGGAACTTGCGAATCGCCTGGTCGGCGTGATGTCGGATAGGATTCGCGAGGCGACGCGGTTTGAACAACAGCGCGACCGGCTGGCGGCTCTGGGAAAACTTTCAGCAGGACTGGCGCACGAATTGAACAATCCGGCGTCGGCCGCAAAGCGCGCTACCAGCCAGTTGCGCGACCTGCTAAAGCGCATTCGCGATGCCAGCCACGACTTGGGACGACGCGACCTGACCGCGACGCAGAAATCGGAAATCGAGAAATTGGAGTCGTCGCTCACCCAGGGGGAGGGGCCGCCACCGGATGCGCTCGCGACCAGCGATCTCGAAGATCAGCTTGATTCCTTGTTGCGCAGCCACGGGCAGAATGATTTGTGGCAACTTGCTTCCGACCTTGCGCGGAAAAATTTCAAGCCTGCGGCGCTGGAGCAACTGTTCGGCTCGCTCGATGCCGATACGGCAAGGGCGGCGCTGGTGAGGATTTCTGCGTCCATGGAAATTACCGATTTGTTGAATCAGATTGAACACAGTACTTCGCGGATTTCGGAACTGGTGGGCGCGATCAAGGAATACACGTTCATGGATCAGTCACCCGTGCAAAATGTGGACATCGTGAAGACGCTGGAAACAACGCTGACGATTCTGAATCACAAGCTGAAACGGGGAGTTGAAGTGCAGCGCGATTATCAGAAAATTCCGCTGCTGGTGAATTCCTTTGGCAGCCAGCTCAATCAAGTTTGGACCAACATCATCGACAACGCGATTGACGCCATGGGCGGCAAAGGCAAGCTGCAAGTGCGTACTTACCGCGACGATGACTGCGTGGTGGTGGAAATCGTTGACGATGGGCCCGGGATTCCGCCCGAGATTCAGTCACGGATTTTTGAACCTTTCTTCACGACGAAGGGTGTGGGCGAGGGAACGGGGCTGGGCCTGGATACGGTGCAACGCATCGTGAAGAAGCATCGCGGCACGATTCAGGTGAATTCCAAACCGGGAGAAACCCATTTTCAGGTGTGGCTGCCGCAGGCGGGAAACGGCGACAACGCGAACGAAGCTTCGGGGCGTGGAGGGAAGTGATGAATTCCGGGCTCGCGCTGTTTCTGGCGTTGGTAATCGGCGTAGTGGCGGGACTTCGTTCGATGACCGCGCCTGCAGTGGTGGCATGGGCGGCCTATTTAGGCTGGATCAATATTCACGGATCACCTCTGGAATTTATGGGTTCGGTATGGGCCGTTGGAATTTTCACGCTATTGGCCGTGGGCGAGTTAGTGACAGACAAGCTTCCGACAACACCGTCGCGCACGGCTGCCGTGGGGCTCGGCGCAAGGTTTGTTACGGGCGCGCTATCGGGTGCGTGTTTGGCGGTTGCCGGGGACGCGAGGCTTTGGCTGGGAGCGCTGGCAGGCGCGGCTGGAGGAATCATTGGAGCATTCGCGGGCCATCGAGCGCGAGTCGGATTGGTAAGGACGCTTCACGTCCGGGATTTCGCGATCGCCGTTCCGGAGGACCTGATCGCGATCGGGCTCGGATTCTTCGCGGCGTCGCGATTCTGATTGGCCGGCGAAACGCTGCTGCGCCTTGCGATCCCCTGAGGCATTGTGATGACGAATTCGCAACAATATGATGCTGTCGTAATCGGCTCGGGACAAGGAGGGACGCCGCTTTCTGCGGCACTGGCGCGTGCCGGAATGCGTACCGTGCTCATCGAGCGCAAGCATATAGGCGGCACGTGCATCAACGAAGGATGCACGCCTACTAAGACGATGATAGCCAGTGGACGCGTTGCCTACCTGGCGCGGCGGGCGGCGGATTTCGGCGTGCAGACCGGGCCCATTCGCATCGACATGGCAAAGGTTCGGCAACGCAAGCGCGACATCGTCGACAACTTTCGCAATAGCAGTCAATCGAACTTGGAAAAAACTGCCAACCTCGAAATGATCTTCGGGGAAGCTAGCTTCAGCGGCTCCAAAGAAGTTACGGTGCGAATGAAAGACGGGAGCCCGCGCACCATTTCCGCGAAGTACATTTTCATCGATGCGGGCACGCGCGCGTCGCGACCGAACATTGAAGGTTTGGATAGCGTCCCGTATCTTGACAACATTTCGATCATGGAATTGGATGCGGTGCCGGAGCATCTATTGATCGTGGGCGGAGGATACATTGCGCTCGAGTTTGGCCAGCTATTCCGGCGATTGGGCAGCAAAGTGACAATCGTGCAATCGGCGGGGCAGTTGGTCACGCGCGAAGACGCCGATGTTGCGGAGGAGATTACTAAGATTTTGCGCGAGGATGGAATTGAAATCCTCCTGAATGCCAAGACGACGCGAGTATCGCGGACGGGGCAGCATATTCAGTTGGACGTGGAATCGAAGAAGGGCGAAACCAAACTGCTTGGCTCTCATCTGTTGGTTGCTACCGGGCGCGTGCCGAATTCGGATACTTTGAATCTCGCGGCCGCCGGAATTCGAGCTGATAAGCGCGGATTTATCCAGGTGAACGACCGGCTGGAGACCAGCGCAGAGGGAGTCTTTGCGCTGGGCGACATCAAAGGCGGTCCGGCGTTTACGCATATTTCCTACGACGATTTTCGGATCATCCGCGCCAATCTTCTCGAAAAAAGGAGTGCTTCCACGAAGGGCCGGCAGGTGCCGTATACGCTTTTTACGGACCCGGAATTGGGGCGCATAGGTTTGACTGAGAGCGAAGCGCGGGCGCAAGGCCGTAAGATCCGGATCGCAAAACTGCCCATGTCGCATGTGGCGCGGGCGCTTGAGGTCGACGAAACTCGCGGCTTCATGAAGGCCGTGGTCGATGCGGAGAGCAATCAGATATTGGGCGCGGCCATTCTTGGAATTGGGGGCGGCGAAGTCATGTCGGCGGTGGAGATCGCCATGATGGGCAAGTTGCCATATACCGCGCTGCGCGACGGAACCTTTGCGCATCCCACTCTGGCGGAATCTCTCAACAATTTGTTCATGGCGATGGACCGCGAATCTTAGCGGCGTCGTAATCTTGCAGCCGGGGAGAGGCGTTACATGGATGTGCACCTGGTGGACGGAACTTATGAATTGTTCCGGCACTTTTTTGCGGTTCCGTTTTCCCGGGATAACAGCGGCCAGGAAATTGGCGCGGTGCGCGGCGTCCTGATGTCCGTTTTGTCGATGATGGAGCGCGGAGCCACGCACCTTGGAGTGGCGACGGATCATGTTGTGGAGTCGTTTCGCAACGATCTCTACGCGGGATACAAGACAGCCGAGGGCGTGCCGGCGGAGTTGCTGTCGCAGTTTCCGATTCTCGAGGAAGCTCTGGACGCGATGGGCGTGGTCGTATGGCCAATGGTTGAATTCGAGGCCGATGATGCGCTCGCTTCTGCCGCCGCAAAAGCTGCGCTGGATGGGCGCGTAAATCAAGTCATCCTTTGCACGCCCGACAAAGATTTGGGCCAGTGTGTGGTGGGCACGCGAGTCGTGCAACTGGATCGCAGGCAGAATATTGTGCGCGATGAAGCGGGGGTGGTCGCGAAATTTGGAGTGGCGCCGCAATCGATTCCGGATTATTTGGCAGTCGTAGGCGACAGCGCCGACGGTTTCCCGGGCGTGGCCGGATGGGGGGCTAAGGCGGCTGCGGCAGTATTGTCGCAGTATTCTCACTTCGAGTCGATTCCGAAGGATTGGCGCGAGTGGAGCGGTTCGATTCGCAAAGCCCGCTCGCTTTCTGAATCGCTGTTTAGCGCATGGGACGAAGCGCTCTTGTTTCGCACACTGGCCACGCTTCGAATCGATGTGCCGGTATTCGAGAGCATTGACGATTTATGCTGGAAGCAGCCGCGCTCACTTTTTGAGGCGTACTGTGAGCGTCTGAAGGCGCCAGATCTTTTTCGCCGCGGGATGGCGGCGGCCTCTCGATGAACCGCGCAGAGGCTGCGACCGAAGCGAAAAATTCAAGGCTTGAATGGTGGTATCCGCAATCACCGGTAGCGGAATTTGCGGAACGAAGCCGAGACAAGCTGCCCGCGAGGAAGCATGCCGCCGAGGCCGCAAGCGTTGCCGGAATTGCCCGCTGCCCGTAGAATTACAATCAGAACCGTTCCCATGTAGGCCCGTAGCTCAGTCTGGTTAGAGCGCTTCCTTGACACGGAAGAGGTCGATGGTTCGAGTCCATTCGGGCCTACCATTTCAACTGCCTCCGAAAGAATGGCAAGCTGAGCTGCTTTTTCCAAGATGTCGGGCAAAATTGATGAAAAAAAAGCAGTCCCAACCCCAAATTGCGGGTGAGACTGCTTAATGATATCCGCGATTAGCAGCTTACCGAGCCTGCGCGGTTTCCTTGGCGTTCTGGACGGCGTTCACGAAGTCGCGGGCTTCCGAACTCTGAGCCTGGGCTCCGCCCTTCAGAATTTCGCTGAAGGGAACGTCATGGCCGAACAGTTGTTCGGTCAGCTTGTGGTCTTGATTCAGTTCGGCACCGTTCAGCGATGCGCCGATGAATGCGCCTTTACTGCTGGAGTAGGTCAGGACACCAGCTTTATATCCAGCTTCAGCGGAAGCCGTGCGCCCAACCGGTCCGGCTGCGGCGGAAACGTCTGCGCCGAGTTTGATGTGTCCGCGCATCAGGCCGTTCATGCCTTCATCGTTCATGATGAACATCATGAGGTCGGTGCTCTTACCGCCGATCTGCGGTCCCCAGCTGATGCCGGAAACTTCGAATGGAGCCGGAGCGCTCCAGCTACCGGAGCTCGTTCTGCAGGTTGCCACGCCCTTGCCGTGCTCGCCGCCGACGACGAAGGCTCCCTTGATCAGCTTGGGAATCACGGCGACGCATTTCGCATCTTTCAGGACGTCTCTAGGCACCCCCTTATCCGGAGAGGCGGTGGTGATGTTCTGCACGGTCTCGGTGGCCCGGGAAAGTTCAGAACTGGCGTTACTATCGTTTTTATCGCTTGCCTGCATCAAGGCGAATGCGCCGAAGCAGGACATCAGAATAGTAATTAAGATTCTTCCACGAATTGTTTTTTGCATCTTGTCCTCCTTGGGATTGGATTCAGCACAGAGGTGTGGGGTTTACGACCAACGACACTGTAGTTTCAGAGGTTTTGAAGGAATTCGGGACGGGCGGTGAGGCTACCTCTGGATAGGAAAGCGGTTACTCCATGTTTGCAGGGCGCGTTTTAGAGGTTGGCCAGAAGCTAGAAGTCGCGTCCAGGCTCGTCCTGATTCACAACGAGCCCCGGATCGCGGCGTTCAGATGCCCGCGCAAAACCGTCGGAGAATGGTCTTTGCGAAAAGGCTGGGTCGCCGAGAGATCGCCGTTCGTTCAACTTCGCTGGAGATCGAGATCATTTACCACGAAGGGCACGAAGTTTCACGAAGGAAAGCCCTTGCGAATTCCTTTCGTGAAACTTTGTGTCCTTTGTGGTCCGCGCCTTCCGTTGCGGGGGTTGTAGCGGTGTACGAATTCCGAGGCGCCAAAGACATGTGGCCGCTGGCAATTTGCGTGCCCGTTCTGGTAAGTTCGACTGCCTACGGGGGTTAAGAATGGGCGGGAATCGCGGCGTGCATGCTTCGGGCGTGGTCAACATCGAAGATTTACGCGGTCTGGCGCAGCACCGCATTCCCAAGGCAGTGTTCGACTATTTGGACGGCGGGGCCGAAGGCGAAGTCACGCTGAGGGAAAACTGCCGTGCCTTTCGCGACGTCCTGTTTCGCCCGCGCGGTGCGGTCGCGGTGGGCGAATGCGACTTGAAAACTCGCGTGCTCGGGCATGAGCTTTCCTTTCCGGCCATGCTGGCGCCAGTCGGATATAGCCGCTTGATGCATCCGGGAGGGGAAGTTGCGGCGGCTCGCGCGGCGGGCGACGCGGGCACGGGATACATTTTGTCGACGATCTCCGGTCACAAATTGGAGCACGTAAAGTCAGGATCATCAGGGCCGGTTTTTTATCAGCTGTATTTGCTGGGCGGGCGCCAGGCCGCTGAAGGCGCGCTGGAACGGGCGCGGCGCGCGGGTTTTGCCGCACTGGTGATTACTGTAGATACGCCTGTCGCGGGAATGCGGGAGCGCGATCCGCGCAACGGAATGAAAGAACTTCTGGGCAGTTCGCTGTTCGCGAAAATCCCGTACTTGCCCGATATCCTCGCGCATCCGGGATGGCTGGCATCGTTTCTGAGGGACGGGGGCACGCCGAAACTGGAGAACATTGTGATTCCCGGCAAAGGGCCTCTGGACCTGGTTGACGTGAGCGCTGCGTTGGCGCAGGCCACCGTGACGTGGGAGGATTTGCGCTGGATTCGCGAATCGTGGCCGGGTCCGATTGTGGTCAAGGGTTTGCTCACGGGCGACGATGCGAGACGTGCCGCAGATGAGGGCGCATCCGCCGTCGTTGTCTCGAATCACGGAGGACGGCAACTGGATTCTGTTTTCCCCACGCTGCGGGCGCTTCCGGAAGTTGTCGCTGCCGTGAACGGTCAGGTCGAAGTGCTCATGGATGGCGGGGTGCGACGCGGCGCCGACATTGTGAAGGCGCTGTGCCTGGGGGCGCGGGCGGTGCTCGTTGGGCGTGCCTATGCTTACGGGTTGGCCGCAGGCGGGTATGAGGGCGTGGTGCGGGCGCTGCAGATTTTGCGTTGCGACGTGGAGCGCACGCTGCGACTGCTGGGTTGTGCGTCAGTGGCGGCTCTTGATCGATCTTATGTAGAAGTGCCGCGCGCTTGGGGCGATCACTGACCAGCATTGTATTGCGAGCCAGGCACCCTAGCTTTGGGTCGGGTTGCTATCTGTGATGGTTTCGTTTTTTGCGTCCCAGAAAACCTTCTTGCCACTCCAATAGGATTCAGCGGCCATCATGCACGCCACGGAATGCGCGAATCCGTTGTGCACGGTCGCGTGCGGCTGCTGGCGGGAACGCATGCACTCGAACCAGTTCGCCATGTGTTCTGTAGTCAGGTCGTCGATGCCGAGCGGCGGCAGTTTGGTTTCTCCCGGCAAGAGCACGACTTGCGATTTTCGTTTTTCATCGATGTTGGAATCATCTTCGTGCGTCCCCTTCTCCTCGACTAGCCGGTAACGCGGGCTGCCTTCGCCGCCGTCATTGATGAGGCTGGCCTTTTTACCCATATAGCGCGTGAAGCTGGGCGCGTCATTGCCGAAGCTGGTGGAATAGCTGACCAGAAAACCCTTGGGATATTCGAGCAAAGTTTGAAATGTATCTGCCGTTTCGCGGCCGTCGTGCCACGCGAATACGCCTCCGTGAGAAACGGATGAGAGTGGAAAATCATCGTCCATGAACCAGTGCACCATGTCGATGGCATGGCTCATCCACTGATCGGGGATGCCACTGGAGAATTCTTTGTACAGGCGAAACTCAAAATACATTTGCGGATCGAACGGCCGTGCAGGCTTGGTGAGCAGCCACTTGCTCCAGTCGGTATCCTGCTCGCGAATCTGCTTCACCTCGGGACGTCCGCGCCAGCGAGGGCCGTGATAGTTCCATACAATTTCAACTTTGCTGACATCGCCGAGCGCGCCGCTGCGCGCGATCTGGTGCGCGGCTTTCTGATAAGGCTCGCTGCGATGTTGAGTGCCGACCTGCGTAATGGTGTTGGCTTGCAGTACCGCTTCGCGCGCGGCTTTCGCTTCCGCCATCACATTTCCCATGGGCTTTTCGACATACGCGTCCTTGCCAGCCTCGGCCGCCATTTTCAAGATGGGCGAATGGGAATGTTCCGGGGTCGAGATCATTACGCCGTCGATGTCCTTCATGGATAAAATTTCCTCGACGTGCTGGACCGCTCGTGGCGCACGGCCGTAGTATCCGTTGTTGGTGGCTGCGGCCTTTTCGCGATTCACGGTCCAAAGATCGCAGACCGCAACCATTTCTACATGGTGACTGTCTTTCAACTTCGAGGCGATGAGATCGAGGTCACGTCCCCGGTTTCCGATGCCGACATGAGCGAGAGCAATGCGATCGTTGGCGCCGATGATTTTGTTATAGGACAAGGCGGTTCGCGGCAGGACGACGCCGCCCGCGATAACTGCGGCAGAATTGCCTAAAAATTCGCGCCGGTTTGTGCGGGAGGACTCGCTCATGATTTTCTCCGATCTCACGTTGTTTTCAATCCGTTGGGAATTAAAGGCAGCGAACGCAGGCGTACGCCGACAGCGTCGAAAATAGCATTGGCGATTGCGGGCGCAAGCCCGATGAGCGGGCATTCTCCCGCTCCGGCGGACGGCAGATCTTTGCGATCGAGCAAAACAGTTTCGAGCGCGGGAACGTCGCTGAAACGGGGCACGCGGTATTTCGACATCCTTGCGTTCAGAATTTTGCCATTGTCGAATTCGATCGCTTCGAAAAGCGCGCCGCCTAATCCCTGGATGTTGGATCCTTCAATCTGATTGCGCAGGTT
>DATBEI010000056.1:0-10518 GCA_036269595.1 Candidatus Sulfotelmatobacter sp. | reverse complement strand
GCTCCTCGGAATGACAAGTCGCGAGGAATCTTCGGAATGACAAGTTGGTGCCGGGCTGGATCAAAAGCCTGGGCACCACCCGCGGCTTCTGTCATCCTGCGGCTTTTGTCATCCTGCAGCTTTTGTCATTCCGCGGCTTTTGTCATTCCGCGGCTTTTGTCATTCCGAGCAACGCGAGGAATCTGCTTCTTGCTGGCGGCGGCAACAAACAGATTCCTCGTCGCGGCTCCTCGGAATGACAAGTCCTGAGGAATCTTCGGAAGGACGAGGAATCCTCGGAATGACAAGTAATCGGCCGCGGCACGTCCGAGATGAACATAGCTTTTGTCATCCTGAGCGCAGCGAAGGACCTGTGCAGTTTTCCGCCAGGTGCATAGGTTCTTCGCTTCGCTCAGAATGACAACGGACGCGCGTTCGGAAAAGCTCCGCACCTAGCAATTTAGAAGCCACTCCGCCGACATGCGCGCGTCTGATATCTTTTAACTTTCCCTGCTCATGCCCATGCATTCCGCACAGCGCCCGCGACCGTGGATGGTGATTCTTGCCTTCGGGCTCGTGTATCTATTCTGGGGCTCGACTTATCTGGGCATCGACATTGCGGTGCAGACCATTCCACCGGCGCTGATGTGCGCTGTGCGTTTTTCGATTGCGGGGACGGTCATGCTCGCCATCTGCGCGGCGACCGGGCGCAGGATTTTTTATTCTCCGCGGCAGATGGCTCTGGCCGCGGTCGTGGGCCTGCTGCTGCTGATGGGCGGCAACCTCACGCTCTCCTATGCGGAGCTCGCGGTCTCGTCGGGCCTCGCCGCGCTGATTGTGGCCATCACGCCATTGTGGTTTCTGGTGCTCGATTCCCTGCTGCTCGGCGACCATCACATTTCCGCGCGCGGAAAAGCCGGACTGTTTTTAGGCATTGCCGGCCTGTTGGTGCTGGTCTGGCCGCAGCTGCAGGCAGGAAGAATGGGCCATCGTGAATTGTGGGCGTCGATCAGCCTGATCTTTGGCTCCTTCAGTTGGGCGTTGGGATCGGTGCTCTCGAAGCGCTGGCAGTCGGGCATGGAGGTATTCAGCGCCACCGCCTGGCAGATCATCGCGGCGGGAGTGGGAAATTTCCTCTTCGCGATTTTCAACGGCGATTTCGCGCATGTGCGCTGGACCGTGCGCGGCGTCAGCGCGGTAATGTATCTGGTCGTATGCGGCTCCTGGATCGGCTATACCGCGTACATCTGGCTGCTGGGGCACGTGCCCACGTCGAAAGTGTCAACCTATGCGTACGTCAATCCCGTGGTCGCGGTGTTTCTGGGATGGTTGATCCTGCACGAGCGCGTGGACCGTTTCATCCTGATGGGAAGCGCGATTGTGGTGCTGTCAGTAATTCTTGTGACCAGCGCGAAGGTGAAAGAGAAAACCGTAGCGGAAGAACTTCCCGCGGTCGAAGCGGCGGGAGACTAGTCGGGATTGTTGATGTTGATTGTTGATTGAGAATGCCGATTGATAACGCACCGCTCTGGTCTGTTCATTCTGATTCTTGAATCTGCAATCGGAAATTCACTTCGTCTCTTCATCTTCTTCTGCGTCGTTTACCACGTCGACCACATGGCCGCGGATGGCGAACGTTTGTTTTCCGCTGCCCGCGGGCTCAAAGGTGACGCGTACGGGGCTGCGCTGCCACGACGGTGCGGGGCAGGCTGAATCGGGCGCCGCAGCTTCGGCCAAGCCGCTGTCGGACAGCGGCTTCTTCAGCACCGGCTTGCGGCGGCCGATTTGCGCGACCATCGCGAAAGTTTTCTTTCCGTCCTCGGCCAAGCCGCAATAGGCAATGTAGTCGCGGTACCAACTGGCCGCGGAAAAAAAAACGTCGAACTCCGGTAGATTGATGGGCGTAATGTGCGCGGTCAGCCGATCGACCAAGAGCCAGCCTCCACGTTGCCATTGCCAGCGCGGTCCGGGATCTTCGGGAAGGCTATCGTTCACGCGAAACGCGCGCCGCACCACAAACAGCCGTTCCGTCACCTCGTGCGGCGGACCCAGGGCATATTCCTTCACGCGTCCATCCACGAACAGCGCACGAATCTTGAGCGTCACGGGGTTGTCGTCCGCTCCCAACCCTGCAAACCACGGTACCGTCGTCCACTTCCCGAAGGTGATGAGGTGAACTTTTGCAGCAGCGGCGGCTGCATTTGACAGGAGTACCACGCAAAGTAGCAAACCAACGCCGCAAGTTCTAATGCCCATGGGGCGAGAGTAAGCATGGAACACTTCTGAGAACAAGGACATGCATCACATCTGCAACATTCTGCGTGCCAAAACGGGAACGGCACATTCCCAAAAAGGTTGTTGCAGTTTTAAATATTTGATTCTGCGCAGCGTAAATAGGAAAATAAGGTTAGAATCAGTGCGATTTCTATGAGCGTCTCGCCCGCCTCGCCGTCGCAACCGTATGCGCGGACAACTGCGAAGAGCCAAGTCGCTTCTTATCTACGTATGGGTAATCTTTTACTGCACCGGCGCGCACCGCGAATTCTCGTGGTTGATGACCAGCCCAGCATTGCTGGCCTGATGAGCCAATTACTCACCATGCGCGGATACGACGTGACCACCGCCGCCAACGCCGAACAGGCCGAGGCAGAGGTGCACAAGCAACTGCCCGACCTGATTCTTTCCGACGTAATGATGCCGGGAAAGTCGGGCTATGAATTTTGCCGCGGATTGAAAGAGAATCCGGCGACGCGGCTGATTCCGTTCGTGTTAATCACCGGGCTCAGCGACAGCACCGACAAGGTGCGCGGCATTGAGGCGGGCGCCGACGACTTCTTGAACAAGCCGGTCCTCGCCGAAGAACTGATTGCGCGCGTGAAGTCGTTGCTGCGCCTGAAAGAATTCACCGACGAACTGGAGACCGCCGATTCCGTTCTATGCACGCTGGGCCTGATTGTGGAAGGCCGCGATCCTTATACCGAGGGGCACTGTGAGCGGCTCGCGGTACGCGCCTCTGACCTCGGCCGACATCTCGGCATGGATGAAGACTCCATTCTCGCGCTGAAACGTGGCGGATATCTGCACGATTTGGGCAAGATTGCTGTGCCGGATGAAATTCTGAAAAAAGGCAGCGACCTCACTCCCGAAGAGTGGGCTGTGATGAAGTTGCATCCGGTGACTGGAGAAAATATCTGCCGGCCCCTGCATTCTTTGCGGCTGGTGCTGCCGATCATTCGCCACCATCATGAACACTCCGACGGTTCGGGCTATCCCGACGGCCTGACCGGAGCGGAAATTCCGGTGCTGCCCCGAGTCCTGCAGGTGGTGGACGTGTACGACGCGCTGCGCACTGCCCGGTCCTACAAAGCCCCGCTCACTCACGAGAAAGCCGCCGAGACCATGCGCGAAGAGGCCGCTCGCGGCCTTTGGGACGCGGAACTGGTGGGCGAATATTTTTCCATGCTGGAACAGAAGGCCCAGGTGGCGTGAGGCAGTTCTCGGTTCCCAGTTCTCAGTTCTCAGTTCTCAGTTTTCAGACCTCGGCTTTCGCTGCTTACTACCACCCCTCCTACAGGCTTTAACCTGAGACGTCTTCGAGTTCTGACTTCCGAAATTCTCAAGAGGCAACGTACAATGGCGATACTGTAACCGGCATCTCGGCCTGTCGGCGCCCTGCGGCTGAGAACTGAGAGCCGAGAAGTGAGAACTGCTTTTGGAGCCCCGCTACAGCATCGTCATTCCGGCCTACAACGAGGGCGCTCGCCTGGGCGCGACACTCGAGAAAGTGCTGGCCTACGCCTGCGCGCAGGGATGGAATGCGGAAGTCATTGTTGTGAACGATGGATCCCGCGACAACACCGCCGACATTGTGCGCAGCTTCGCCGCCAAAGACTCGGCGCTGCGATTGGTGGAGAATCCCGGTAACCACGGCAAGGGATACAGCGTGCGCAACGGCATGCTCAACGCTCGCGGACGCATAGTTCTGTTTAGCGACGCTGATCTATCGTCGCCGATCGAGGAGGCTCCGAAACTTTTTCAGGCGCTCGAGGCGGGTGCCGATATCGCGATCGGCTCACGTTGGCTGCGCGCCGAGACGCAGACGCAGCGCCAGCCGCTGCATCGCCAACTGTTCGGCAGAATCTTTAACCTGATCCTGCGGCTTACGCTGGGCCTGAAATTCAAAGACACGCAATGCGGATTCAAGGCGTTCCGGCAAGCGGCGGTGCAAGCCATTTTTCCGCTGCAGAAAATTGAGCGCTGGGGCTTTGATCCTGAAATTCTTTTCCTCGCCCGCAAGTTCAACTTCAAAGTGCAGGAAGTGCCTGTCGCCTGGGGACACAGCGGCGGAACGCGCATTAATCCCTTAATCGACGGCTCGCGGATGATGCTGGAGATGTTTCGAATCCGCTGGTACGACCTGACGGGAAAGTATGACATCGGCGCTTCGCCCAACCGGGCTGCGGAAGCGATGCCGCAACAGCGCCGGCCCCAAGGCTGACGGCGCGCCGCTCGGCTTTCTCTGCAACCTGTCATCCTGAGCGGCGTTGTTTGCCGCGAAGGACCTATGAAACTCCTTTGACGCGGCCAATTGCATAGGTCCTTCGCTTCGCTCAGGATGACAACTAGAGCAATTCGGTCACGGTGACAACCAGAGTAATTCGGGCACGATGACAACCAGAGCAATTCGGGCAGGATGACAACGGCGCAATTCGATTACGGTGACGACTGCGAACCGTCATGCGGGGGCTTCGACGGCTCGCATGACGCGCCGACCCATCTCCGCGGTTGAAATTGCGGTATGCGATTTGCCTGACAGGTCGGCGGTGCGGGCGCCTTGAGACAGCACTGCCGCCACGGCGTTCTCGATGCAGACCGCTTCTTTCTCCAGTTGAAAGGAGTGCCGGAGCAGCATCGCAGCCGACAGGATTGCTCCCAAGGGATTGGCAATTCCCTTTCCCGCAATGTCAGGCGCAGAACCGTGCACCGGCTCATACAGACCCACCGGGCCTCCGATGCTCGCCGATGCCAGCAGGCCGAGCGACCCCACAACGCCGCCTGCCTGATCCGACAAAATGTCTCCAAACATATTTTCGGTGAGCAGCAGATCGAAATCGGTGGGGCGCTGCACGAGGAGCATGGCGGCGGAATCGACGTACTGGTGGCTAAGCTTTACTTCGGGATAATCTTTGCCCACGCGCGTGACCACTTCCCGCCACAGGCGCGAGCATTCCAGTACGTTAGCCTTGTCCACCGACAGAACCTTGCGGCGACGCTTCATCGCCAATTCGAACGCCACGCGCGCAATGCGCTCAATTTCCGCTTCGCCGTAACGCATGGTATTGACCGCGACACGCGAGCCGGGCGCGCTCGATTCCGAGTCTTCTGAAATGGACCGCGGCTGGCCGAAGTACAGGCCGCCCAGCAGTTCGCGGACGATCATGATGTCGGTGCCGCGCACGATCTCCGCGCGCAGCGGAGACGTGTCTTCGAGAGCGGGAAAAAATACGGCCGGACGCAGGTTGGCGTACGCGCCCAATTCGCGCCGAATGCGCAACAATCCCGCCTCGGGCCGCAGATGTCCGGGATTATGATCGAAGGCCGGACTGCCGACTGCGCCCAGCAGCACAGCGGACGAATTCAGGCAGGCCTGGATGGTATCGGCAGGCAGCGGATCATTCGTCGCGGCGAGCGCCGCACCGCCAATCAGTTTCTGTTGAGCATCAAGTTGATGGCCGAATCGGTCGGCGACAGCCCGCAGAACAAGCACAGCCTGCTCGGTGACTTCCGGACCAATGCCGTCGCCGGGAAGAATGGTGAGTCTCAGGAGCATGGGGGGAAATTTAGTAATTGGGTAATTTAGAGATTGCGTAATTGGGTAATTTTGTAATTTGGTAATTTAAGACACTTTGTCGCGGAAATTCTTTTTAAGGCACAGTGCCGAGGACGATCCCGCCTCTTAAATTACTCAATTACCAAATTACCAAATCCCTACACTCCCCAGAGATAATCTTCCTGCTGGGTTTGCTCGTGGGAATCGCTGTGAACAGGAATCGGCGCTCCAAACGCGTTGGTGTGCGGGCCGATCGGAAAGGCCTTCAACGGCTCGGGTTCGGGCTCTGGTTCAGCCGTGGATGGCGGAGCATTCACGACGGCGGCTTTCGGCGGAACGAGCTTCTCGATCAGAGGCGTGGCGGATCCCGACGGCTTGTGCGTGTCGCGGATCAACTCGAGCAGGTGATGATCTTCCACATGTTTGATCTTGTCCGCCAGGCGGACGAAGCGGCGATAGATGTCGTCGAGGCCGCGGCGATCGAACTCGTAGCCCAGTTGTTCGCAGCGGATGCTGAGAGCGTGACGTCCTGAATGTTTGCCCAGCACCAGTTTCGAATCGGGCACGCCCACTGATTGCGGCGTCATGATTTCGTAGGTCAACGGATTCTTCAGCACTCCATCCTGGTGAATGCCAGCTTCGTGAGCAAATGCATTGCGCCCGATGATGGCCTTGTTTGGCTGCACGGGCACGCCGGTAATCTCGCTCAACATCTGGCTCGTCGCAAAAATCTGCTCGCCCGCCACACCGGTCTCGTAAGGGTAACGGTCCGGACGAACCCGCATCGCCATCACAATCTCTTCCAGCGACGCGTTCCCCGCCCGCTCGCCGATCCCATTGATGGTGCACTCGACTTGCCGCGCTCCCGCCGCCACCGCAGCCAGCGCATTGGCGACTGCCATGCCCAGATCGTTGTGGCAATGTGCCGAGATGGTTACATTCTCGATTCCCTTCACCCGCTGCCGGATGGTCGTGATTAACTCACCAAACTCGGTCGGCACTGTGTAGCCAACCGTGTCGGGAATGTTCAGCGTGGTCGCTCCCGCTTCGACGACGGCCTCCAATACGCGACACAGAAAATCAGGGTCGGTACGAGTCGCATCCTCCGGGGAGAACTCCACGTCATCACACAAAGATTTGGCGAAGCGAATCGATTCCCTGGCCTGCGCCACGCACTCATCGCGCGTGATCCGCAGCTTGTATTTCAAGTGAATATCGGATGTCGCCAGAACCACATGAATGCGCGGCCGCGCCGCGTCCTTCAAAGCTTCCCAGGCGCGCTCAATATCCAGACGGCAGGCGCGGGCCAATGCAGCGATAATGGGGCGCCGCACCATCGAAGCGATCGCCTTCACCGACTCGAAGTCTCCATCTGACGCGATGGGAAAACCGGCCTCAATCACGTCCACGCCCAGATGGTCGAGCTGATGAGCCAGGCGCAGCTTTTCCTGCTGATTCATAGTGCAACCCGGCGACTGCTCTCCGTCGCGAAGAGTCGTGTCAAAAATCGTGATGCGTGCGCTCTTTGCAGTCATGATCTCCCTCAAAAATAAACTGATTCTTTATGGTACGAGCGAGCCGCGCAGAAGCAAAACTTATAATTCTTCAGTAATCATTAGCTAGGATTGTATAATAAGTTTTACTAATGGAATTTCGACAATTGATTAAGGAGTCGGTTGTATGGAGCTTTCCCAACTGGAAGTGTTTCTGGCTGTGGCCCGCGAACGCCGCTTCTCCCGCGCCGCCGAGAAGCTTTTTCGCACCCAGTCGGCGGTCAGCCAGACCATTCGCAAACTTGAGGACGAACTTGGCGAAGCCCTGTTCGACCGCTCTTCGCGCGAGGGCGTCCTCACGGACGCGGGCAAGGTGCTGCTCGAGTACGCCGAAAAGCTGGTAAACCTGCGCAGCGAGGCTGCCGAATCCCTGGCAGAACTACGCGAGTTGCAAAAAGGCAAGCTGGTCATCGCGGCCAACGAATTCACCGTGCTCTACCTCCTGCCCTTGCTGGCCGAGTTTCGGCGCCTGCACCCCATGATCAAGATTACGGTAGAGCGCGCGCTAGGCAGCCACATACCGGACGATGTCCTCCGCTACAGCGCGGAATTCGGCGTGCTCTCTTATGAGCCGCAGGAGACCAGCTTGCACTCGGTGGTCGTCTATCTGGATGAACTTGTATTCGTCGCCCCTCCCAGGCATCCGCTGGCCTCAGCGCGGCAAGTAAGCATTCGCCAACTCGGAGCGGAATCTTTCGTGGCGCACATCGTGTCGTCGCCGTATCGCGAGAAAGTAATTCAATTATTCAAGACCCACAAAACTCCGTTGCACATGGATTTAGAACTGCCCACCTTGCAGGCCATCAAGCAGTTTGTGGCGATGGGACACGGAGTGGCGCTGGTACCCGAAATCAGCGTGGAGACTGAATTAGCCCGCGGAGAGCTGGTGGCGATACCGGTGCGGGAGCTGCAGTTGAAACGCAAGCTGCGCCTCATCTACCGCAAAGACGCGAACCTGTCGCACGCGGCAACAGCTTTTCTGAAAGTGGCCGAAGCCGTCGCCATCGAGCGCAAGGGACGTTACCGATTTCAGCGCGAGAACTGAAATGAGATTGCTTGTCTCGCCGTCCTCAGCGGTTCTCAGCGCACTCTGCGGTAAAAGCCTTTTCGGTCTAAATAAAAAAGGAGCAAATCGAACTTTGCTCCTTATGACGAAGTAGGTCTCGGGTTCAGCAGTCGGCGCAGATCCGCTCCTCGCGAAAGGACTCCAGCGCCGCATCCAGCGAAGGATGCACTTCCAACACGGAATTCAGGTTGGTGAGGTCGAGTAGTGTGCGAACCATGGGATTCGGTCCCGCACACTTGAGAGTGACATTGCTGTCCTGCGCCCAGGTCTGAAGCAGCGCTAGTTCGCCGATGCCGGCGCTGTCCATGGCACTCACTCCGCTCAGGTCGAGCACCAACTTGCGCGCCTGCGGCAACACTCGTCCAACAACCTGCGACAACGCAGCCGCTTCATCGCGGTACACGATGCGCCCCTGGCAGTGCACGATGATGACATCGCCATGATTACGGGTTTCTAGACTGAGTTTCAACTTCAACTCCTTGTGATGTTCAAAGGCAGCCGCGATTGGCGGCTGCGCGCCTATTTGCCAATTCATGTCCATTGGTTGCATGCTAATAGATAGACGCGAGTCGATTGGTTTTGGCACCATGAATATCCGGTAAATTTTCATTTACCTGCGGTCCCGGCTGCGGCCGCACAAATTTTGTAAACTGGGACATCTTGGGCATCCGGTACACTGCATCTAACGGATTTCGTTGATTAAATTGCACTTTTTGCCGGCCTAACGGCCGGGGAGGAATACTTCGTGTCGAAGACTGCTGCTTCGGTGCTGGCCGGGTTTTGTTTCCTGTGTTTTTCGCTCCCCATGGCGGCACAATTTAACGGGCTTCTTCCCAACGGCAACGTGTATGTGGGCGCTTCCTACGGCCAACTGACCGACATTATTAACCGGCAGAGTTATAAGGGATTTGACGCGTCGGTGGAAGCCTTGCCGTTCACGCGTTTTCAGCGGCTCGGAATCGTCATTGATGGCGGCGGTTACTATCGCAGGGGCACGGAGAAAGTTACGCAGTACTTCATTCTTGCGGGCCCGCGGATTTCTCTGAACTACGGAAAATGGCGTCCGTTTATTCAGGCCTTCGGCGGCATCCGGCACGTAAACTCTGTGGGCTTCGTTTATAACCCGATTGCGGTCGACGTGGGCGGCGGCGCCGACTACCGCCTTCATTTCAAGAAGTTTTCGTGGCGATTCCAGGGCGACTACATCTACAGTCACTACGGCAGCGCTTACCAGAATGACTACCGGGCTTCAACCGGTCCGGTTTGGCGCTTCTGAGGCCTGCCGCGTCGCATTTCTGCACTCGTGTGCAGCGGGCACTCTTGCACTTGTGTGGAGCGGGTACTCCTGCCCGCTTGCCGGAAGCGCCTTGAAGCTTGCGGGCAAGAGTGCCCGCACCACATGAGTGCCCGCACCACACGAACTTCTAATCAACCAATTCGAAGCGATCCGAATCTCTCTTCCACACGTCCAAAACTTTGTCGATTGTGACGGGTTGATGGATGCCAGAAAGGGAGATTTTTTCATGCGGAAAGCTGTAGGCCTCGGGGTCGCACTCTTCTTCTTATTTGCCGGCTTGGCGAATGCCCAAATTCCATCGGGGAATGTTTTCCTTGGCTTTTCGTACGAACGTACGAACACTTCGGCGTTTGGCATCGGCGCGGTTGGCTCGACTGTGACCGGTTCGAACCTGCATGGCTGGGAAGTCTCCGCGGAAGGAAAGTTTCTGCCATTTGTAGGAATCGTGGGCGACGTGAGCGGCCACTATGGCTCGGAGAGTTTTGTGGAGGCAACGCCCAATGGGCCGCTAAACGTTAACGTGACCGGGCACGAGCAGGAATATTTGGTGGGCCCGCGACTCTCCGTCCCGGTAGGGAAATTCACGCCCTTCGGAGAATTGATGGTGGGGGCGGCGCACATTCATACCGGCGGAACTTTGCCCACACCGTCCAATACGTCCTTCGCCTACGCCGTTGGCGGCGGCCTGGATTATCGGCTGCTTGGTCCGCTTGGCGCGCGCGTGGAAGGCGACTACTTGCGCACCGACTTCTTCGGTTCGACGCAGAATAACTTTCGGTTAGCGTTAGGCGCG
>DATBEI010000051.1:0-3359 GCA_036269595.1 Candidatus Sulfotelmatobacter sp. | reverse complement strand
CGCGCCGGATGGAGTGCTCCACCAGCAAAGCCGGGGAAAGGTTGAAGTGGGTCCGGCCGTCACTCAGCAACTCGGCCACGTCGCTGACGTGCATTGTGGTCGCCATCGGGTCTCCTGGGGCGGAAGCGCTTGCAAAACGGCAAACACATCATTTTCGCTCAAAAGACCCCGGACTGCCAAATAGTTTGCAGTGTGTGCAACATTGTTCACACCTGAAAAGCATTACAGATGGCGTGGCTCCAGGAAGGTTCACTCGCAGCGGGTGCACATGGATTAGTCTGGGGTCTTGTAGTCGCAGGCCTTGCGGCAGTCTTCGCAATACATCAGGCCATCGGCGCAGATGCGGATATCGATTACCGCCTGGCAAAGGCAGCAGAACTTATCGCAATCGCACGAACCCTCGGGCATTTCGCATTGCGAACAACGATATTTGGCGGGGCTGGTTCCAGTGCTCATGAGACCAATTTAGCGCGCCTTGGGAGCCTGGGAAAAATGACCTTGGTAACGGTCCGGCCATGGAAAAGCGCGCCCAGGACGGCAACGTCAGACTTTTGCGTGGCCTATAATTCCCAGCAATGACCTTCCAACAGCTTCTGGATGGCGCAGAGGTTCTCGCCCAGAACGGGGACCCCAGCGTCAGTGGTGTGGAATACGACTCGCGGCGGGTGAAGCCGGGGACCGTGTTCGTCGCCATGCGCGGAGAAACGTCGGACGGCAACCGGTTCATTGACCAGGCGATCCAAGCCGGCGCCGTGGCCGTGGTCACCGATTCGCCCGAGCAGAAAGCGAGAGAAGGCGTGGCCTGGGCTCTGGTGCCGCACGGGCGGCGGGCGTTGGCGCGGCTGAGCGCGAATTTCTATAAACGTCCGGCGGAGCGAATTGCGGTAACCGGAATCACGGGGACCAATGGAAAAAGCACGACTGCGTTTCTGATTGAGTCGATCTTGAGCGCCGCCGGGCGAAAGAGCGCACTGATCGGCACCATCGAATATCACGTGGCGGGAAATGTCTATCCCGCGCCGCATACCACGCCCGAGGCGCTCGAACTGGAGCGATTGTTGAACGAAGCTTTGGGTTTGGGCGCGACCGAAGCAGTTATGGAAGTGTCGTCGCACGCACTGGCGCAGCAACGGGTGTTCGGCGTGCCCTTTGATGTTGCGGTGTTCACCAACTTGACGCGCGACCATCTCGACTATCACAAGACGATGGAAGAGTATTTTGCCGCTAAGCGAGTGCTGTTCGAGGGCTGCGGCACCGACGCGCCGCGCGCCGCCGTGACGAATCTCGACGACGAATATGGCGCGAAGCTGGCCGAGTTCAGCCGCAAGCGCAGGTCGGTGGTGCTGACGTATGGCTGGGAGCGCGGAGATTTCCATGCCGAACACGTGGACATCACGCCGCGGGGCACGCGCTTCGACATGGCGACTCCGCGGGAAAAGATTGCCATTTTCTCTCCACTGATCGGGCGGGTGAACGTCTACAACATTCTGGCTGGCGCCGCCGCCTGCTTCGCGCGCGGCTGTCCGGCGCAGGCTATTGCTCGAGGGGTCGAGGCGCTCACTCACGTGCCGGGAAGATTTGAGCGCGTCGACTGCGGGCAGCCGTTTACGGTTGTCGTTGACTATGCGCATACCGACGATGCGCTTCGCAACCTGACGGCGCTGGCGCGAGAGTTCGTCTCGCGCGGCGGAGGAACAGCGCGAGTTTTGACTGTGTTTGGGTGCGGCGGGGATCGCGACCGGGCAAAGCGGCCGCTCATGGGAGAGGCGGCTGGCAGAGGCAGCGATTTTGTGGTGCTGACCTCCGATAATCCGCGGAGCGAGGATCCGCGAGCGATTATCAACGATGCGCTCGTGGGACTGCAGAAGACCGGAGTGAAATACAGCGTAGAAGTGGATCGCCGCAAAGCGATTGCGCTGGCCATTTCGGAGGCGCGCCCCGGCGACATTATTCTGCTTGCCGGCAAAGGGCACGAGAAAGTGCAGATCACGCGGGAAGGGTCGCATCCCTTCGATGACGTGCAAGTAGCGCGCGAAGCGTTGCGTGCGTCTGGCTTCGAATGTGCCCAGGCGGCTGGCGGGACTCGGGCATGAAGCTAGCGCTATCGAAAATCGCCGAATTCATCTCGGCCACGACTCACGGAGGGACAGCCGCCTCGGCTGTCCGCCCCAGTGCTGATCTGCGGGACGAAGTTGCGCTGGGGTATTCCATCGACTCGCGCACGGTCGGGGCCGGGCAACTTTTTTTTGCGGTTAAAGGCGAACGTCTTGACGGCCACGATTTCGTAGAAGCTGCGCTAGAGAAAGGCGCCACGGCTGCCGTGGTCCGCAAAGATCAACTGCATCGCTATTCCGATGAAAGCCGTCTGCTCGCCGTCGACGACACGCTTGTAGCGCTGCAAACGCTGGCGACGGCGGTGCGGAGGATCTGGGGCAAGCCCTTGGTCGGTGTCACCGGATCGGCGGGGAAGACGACCACAAAAGAAGCGATTGCTCACGTTCTCGCGGCTCGTTTCCGAGTGCTCAAATCCGAAGGCAACTTCAATAATCATTTTGGGCTACCCCTGATGCTTCTGAAGTTGGAGCCGGAGCACGACGTTGCGGTCATTGAGATGGGGATGTCGCATGCCGGAGAGATTCGGGCGTTGGCGAAAATTGCGCGGCCCGACATCGGGGTCGTGACCAACGTCGCTCCCGTGCACCTTGAGTTTTTTGATTCGCTTGCCGGCATTGCGCGCGCGAAGTATGAGCTCATCGAGTCGCTCCCCGCGAGGGGCATCGCGGTGCTCAACGCCGATGACGAATACGTTTCGCAGTTCGGGCGCGACTTCAAGGGCAAGGTTGTGACCTATGGAATGTGCGCGACGGCTGATGTTCGCGCTGAGAATGTGAAGAGCCGTGGCGCGGAGGGTTCGGAGTTTGATGTGGTCTTGAACGGCGTGCGGGAACATGCTCGCTGGCCGTTGGTCGGGGAACACAACATCTTGAATGCGTTGGCTGCCGTTGCCGTGGGCGTGGCTCGCGGACTTAGCCCGGGAGAAGCCGTCGGCGCGCTGGCTACGGTAACTCCGCCCGACAAGCGTGGGCAGGTTCTCCAACTGGGTAACATCACGGTCATCAACGATTGCTACAATTCGAATCCGAAGGCGCTGCACGCCATGGTCGACGCGCTCGCCGCGATGAAAGCCGGGCGGCGGATCGTGGTTGCGGGAGAGATGCTGGAACTTGGTTCGGCGGGCGAACAGATGCACCGAACTGCCGGCCAGCACATTGCCGAGAAGAAGATCGACGTTCTCATCGGCGTGCGGGGACTTGCCCAAGCCATGGTCGACGGCGCGCGACAAGCGGGGACGGAAGCAT
>DATBEI010000040.1:0-22815 GCA_036269595.1 Candidatus Sulfotelmatobacter sp. | reverse complement strand
CAAATGGGCAACTCACAACATTCAGGTCAATGCAATTGCTCCTGGCTGGTTTCCCACACACATGTCAAACCGCGTCCTGGAGCACCATGAGGAGCTTTTTCTCTCCCACATTCCGTTGCGGCGTTTTGGCAATGAACATGACTTGAAAGGAGCTGCTGTGTTTCTCGCTTCTGCCGCCTCGAACTATGTCACCGGTCACGTGCTGGTGGTGGATGGAGGTCAGTCAGCTTGGTGACGAATAAGCCATGAATATTCCGCTTACCCCAGTACGATTCCTGCGTTATGCCGAACAGCAGTTCCCCGGCAAGACTGCCGTGGTTTGTGGAGACCGTCGTTTCACTTACGCACAGTTCGGTGAACGTGCCAGCCGTCTGGCAGGCGCTCTGCGTGAAGCGGGGGTGAAAGCGGGCGACCGGGTTGCATTTCTCAGCCTGAATTGCCATCGGCTTCTCGAAGCGTATTACGGCGTACTGGAAGCCGGCGCGGTGTTGCTCCCGTTGAACTTCCGGCTGGCTCCTCGGGAGCTGGCCTACATTCTTAATGACGCCGGGGTGAAAGTGCTCTTCCTGGAAAAAGAGTTCGCTGAGGTCGTGGATTCTTTTCGTCAAAGTGTTTCAACTGTACAGACTTTCTTCATGCTTGACGCTGCCCCGCAGGGAGAGTGGCTCTCGCCGAGAAATTATGAAGACATTCTGGCGGCGGCGACTCCTTACCGGGCGGATGTGATGGACTTCGACGAAAACTCCTTGGCTGAACTGTTCTATACAAGCGGCACCAGCGCCGACCCCAAGGGAGTGATGCTGACCCACCGAAATGTTTATCTCCACGCTCTCTCGGTTATTGTGACGTTCATCACCAAGCCCGATAGCGTAAATCTGCATACGATTCCACTGTTCCATGCCAACGGTTGGGGTACTGCCCATTCCGTCACCTTCATGGGAGGGAAACATGTCATGCTGCAGCGCTTTACCTGCGCGGAAGTCTTCCAGTTGATTCAGCGCGAGCGCGTCAACTCGCTGAGCCTTGTGCCCATCATGGCAACGGCATTGGTGAATTCGCCAGATCGGCAAAAATACGACTTGAGCAGTCTGGAGTGGATTTCGATCGGAGGAGCGGCTTCTTCTCCAACCTTGGTGCGCGAGACCGAGGAAAAGCTTGGCTGCGCGTGTTTTGCCGGATACGGCCTAACGGAAACTGCGCCGGTGCTCTCCACCGCCAAACTGAAACCGGGAGAGCAATTCGATGGTGGAGAGCTTTACGTGGCACGGGCGATGACCGGTTACGCGATTCCGGGCGTGGAGCTACGGGTCGTGGACTTCGAGGACAACGATGTAGCCCGCGACGGGAAAACCATGGGGGAGATCGTCGCTCGTTCCGATGGTGTTATGCAGGGCTACTGGCAACAGCCCGCGGCCACAGCGGAAGCGATGCGCGGTGGCTGGTTTCATACCGGAGACATGGCCACCATCAGCGAGGATGGGCGCATCCTCATCGCTGATCGCAAGAAAGACATTATCGTCAGCGGCGGTGAGAACATTTCATCGCTCGAAGTGGAGAAGGCGCTCCTGGCGCATCCCGCAGTTTATGAAGCTGCTGTCATTCCAGTCCCAGACAAAAAATGGGGCGAAGTGCCCATGGCGCTGGTGGTAGCGAAACCCGGATCCAACCCTACGGAAGCGGAATTGCTCGAATTCTGCCGCTCTCGTATTGCGCACTTCAAGTGCCCGCGGTCGATCGAGTTCCTGGAAAGCTTGCCCAAGACTGCTACCGGGAAAATTCTGAAAAAAGGATTGCGCAAAAAGTATTGGAGCGAACAGGAACTCAACGCGCACGAATTTACGGCGCGCAAGTGAACCTTTGAACATGCTGGAGAGAGAGTTCCATGGACGATCTAGTTCAACTTACCAGAGATAAAGATGTCGCAATTATCACCATCAATAACCCGCCGGTGAACGCCTTGAGCCCTGGGGTCGCCCAGGGGATTGCCCAAGCCATTGAGCAGGTAAGCAAGGACGGTGCGACAAAGGCCATAGTGCTGATAGGCGGCGGCCGTACGTTTATCGCCGGCGCGGACATAAAAGAATTCGGCAAGATTACATCCGGCAAGACGCAGCGAGGCGCGGGCCTCCTTCCCCTCCTGCTTCAGATAGAAGATGTGCGAAAACCAGTGGTGGTGGCCATACATGGCTCTGCCTTTGGCGGAGGGCTGGAACTGGCGATGGCCGGTCACTATCGTGTGGCGGCTCCGAATGCACAGCTGGGTCAGCCCGAGGTGAAGCTAGGCATTATTCCCGGCGCAGGTGGCACCCAGCGGCTGCCTCGGTTGGTGGGCGTCGCCAAGGCCGTCGAGATGTGCGCAGAAGGCAATCCGATTACCGCTCGGGAGGCGCTGAAACTCGGACTAGTGGATCGTCTGATCGAAGGCGATCTATTGCCGGGCGCCATAGCTTTCTCGCGCGAAATCGCTGCGAACCCACTGCACAAGACTCGCGAGCGGAACGAAAAAGATAAACTTGGCGATCCCGAGCAGAATGCATCCGTCTTCGCTGCCGCGCGCGAAAAGGCTCACACCAAACAGCGTGGGATGATGGCGCCGCTTGCCGCCATCGATGCGGTGGAAGCCGCCACGAGACTGTCTTTTGAAGAAGGATGCCAGCTGGAACGAAAACTGTTCGACGACTGTCTTTTCTCCGATCAATCCAAGGCCCTCATCCATGCGTTCTTCGGCGAGCGCGAAGTTGCCAAGGTCCCAGACATACCAAAAGAGACCGCGCTTCTCCCAGTGAACTCGGTTGCAGTGATCGGCGCCGGAACCATGGGCGGCGGAATCGCGATGGTCTTTGCCAATGCCGGGTTTTCCGTGTTGCTCAAAGAGGCTGACCAGCCGGCGCTTGATCGTGGGCTGGCCACCATTCAGAAGAACTATCAGAGTTCGGTTAAACGCGGCCGGCTTACGCAGCAATTCGTGGATGAACGCCTGCAACTCATCAAGCCGACGCTCAGCTACGACGATTTCGGCAAGGTCGATATGGTCGTCGAGGCCGTGTTCGAGGGCATGGCGCTCAAGAAAGAAGTTTTCGGCCGGTTGGATCGCGTGTGCCGGCAAGGCGCGATCCTGGCGAGTAACACATCCACGCTCGACATAGACGAGATAGCCTCAGCCACTTCGCGGCCCGGTGCCGTTATTGGCACACATTTTTTCAGCCCGGCGAATATTATGCGCCTGCTCGAGATCGTGCGCGGCAAGGCGAGCAGCAAAGAAGTGATCGCGACCTGCATGCAACTCTCTAAGAAACTGGGAAAGGTCGGGGTGCTCGTCGGCAACTGCCGGGGCTTTGTGGGAAACCGCATGTTCGGCCCCTATCGCCGTGAAGCGCAGTTCCTAGTGGAGGAGGGCGCCAGTATCGAAGCCGTGGATAAGGCGCTGTTCGACTTCGGCATGGCGATGGGGCCCATGGCTACTGGCGATCTGGCAGGCCTTGACGTGGGCTGGCGTATCCGTAAAGAGTACCGGCACCTTGAAAAGCCTGGAGTGCGTCAGCCGTTTGCGGAGGACCGCCTCTGCGAACTTGGACGCTACGGCCAGAAAACCGCTGCGGGCTGGTACAAGTACGACGAGAACCGGCGTCCGATTCTCGATCCTGAAGTCAACGAAATGGTGCGCAGGTGGGCCCGCGAAGCCGGCATCGCGCAACGCAGGCTTTCATCCGAAGAAATCGTAGACCGCTGTATCTATGCCCTGGTGAATGAGGGCGCCCGCATTCTTGAGGAAGGCATCGTAGCGCGCGCCGTCGACATCGACATCATTTATCTAAATGGCTACGGATTCCCGGCCTATCGCGGTGGTCCGATGTGGTATGCGGATACCGTGGGACTGGATAAGGTCTACCGCCGCATCTCGGAATTTCATCAACAGCACGGCGAACTCTGGGAACCTGCCCCTTTGTTGAAGCGTTTGGCCGAGCAAGGCAAGACCTTCGCCGAACTGAACCGGGAACAGACCGTGATGGCGTAAGAACCAGAGCACTACGAGCTTAGCAAGCCGATCGCCACGGATACGATACGCGTTGCGGATTTTCGCTGGTGGCGTTTGATTGTCTGCGCGGGAGAAGATATGCGAGAAGCGGTAGTGGTTGCCAGCTCACGGACCGGGCTGGCGAAATCGTTCCGCGGTTCGTTCAACATAACCCGCCCCGAAGATCTGGCAGCACACTGCATCAAGGACGTCCTGCGCAAGGTGCCGCAGCTTGACGCAGCCGAAATAGACGACGTTGTGTTGGGATGTGCGCAACCACACGGTCCGCAGAGTCACAACATCGCACGCACTTCCGCCATGCTGGCCGGCCTTCCCACTTCGGTCGCGGGCACGACCATAAACCGGTTTTGCTCGTCGGGATTGCAGGCAATTGCTGTGGTCGCGCACCAGATCATCAGCGAGGGCGTAGAGGCGGCGATTGGCGCCGGCGTCGAGAGTATCAGCATGACGCCGGCTGCCGGCAATCCTCACCCGGTACTGCAGAAACGATTGCCCGGGTTGTACATGAGCATGGGGGATACCGCGGAAGTCGTCGCCAAGCGCTACAAGGTGAGCCGGGAGGTGCAGGACGAGTACGCGCTGCTGAGCCAGCAGCGCACTGCTCGCGCTCAGCGAGAAGGTTTTTTCGAGGGCGAGATCGCGCCCATGAAGGTCTCGATGGCGCTCCTCGATAAAAAAACTGGCGAGAAGGTTGGGACGCGGGAGGTCTGCTGCGACCACGACGAGTGCAATCGGCCCGACACCACACTGGAAGGCCTGCTCGCGCTGAAGCCTCACTTTGATCCGCAGAGTGGCGAGGGCACCGTGACGGCCGGCAACTCCTCGCAACTTTCCGACGGCGCTTCGGCCACTCTGTTGATGTCCCGCCAGCGCGCTGATCAGCTGGGTGTGCCCTACAAGCTTGTGTTTCGCGGATTTCAAGTTGCGGATTGTGATCCGGATGAAATGGGTATCGGTCCCGTCTTCGCGGTGCCCAAGTTGCTCAAGCGCACCGGCCTGGAGATGGATGATATCGGCCTCTGGGAACTGAACGAAGCTTTTGCAGTGCAGGTGATCTACTGCCGCGACCGCCTGGGAATAAATCCGGAAAAGTTGAATGTTAATGGCGGGTCCATCTCCATCGGTCATCCGTTTGGCATGACCGGTTCGCGCATGGTCGGAACGCTCGCTAATGAAATGGCGCGCCGGAAAGCACGCTACGGCATCGTGACCATGTGCATCGGGGGCGGCCAAGGTGCTGCCGGTCTGTTCGAAGCGGTTCATTAATTTGTCAGAATCCTACTTTCGATGGAGGAATCAGAGATGAAAAACAGCGAAAAGGCGAACAAGCGGCTCGATCACTGTGGGTTTACTTCCAGAGTGCTGTTTGGAGCGGCGGCTATCGGCGTCTTCACGCTGATCTCGCTAGCGACCGCATCTGCCGACAACTCATCCCACCGCCCGATAGCATTCACCGAAAGTGGACTCGTGATTGGCTCAACGACGGATGGGGGAAACCAATTTCTCGGCATCCCGTACGCGGCTCCGCCAGTGGGAGCGCTGCGCTGGACAGCGCCGAAGCGCTACGGATTCTTTCCGGGATTTGTCCTCCAGGCGACTCAATTCGGGAGCGCGTGCACGCAACCTGGAGGGATTGGCAGCGAGAATTGCCTATTCCTGAATGTCTTCACGCCACCTGTGAAATCGGATGATGGATGGCGTGATCGGGATCGTGATCGCGATCGGCACGGCCTGCCTGTGATGTTTTGGATTCACGGCGGCGGACTCATTAACGGGAGCAGCACGCCTTACAACCCCGAGCTACTCGTAAAAAAAGACGTAATTGTCGTCACCTTTAATTACCGCCTGGGTTTCTTGGGATTCTTTGCCCAGTCTGCGATTGATGGCGAAGGGCATCTCAACGGCAACTATGGGTTGATGGATCAGCAGTTCGCACTCGGGTGGGTTCGCAGGAACATCGCGCGTTTTGGCGGCGATCCGGATCGAGTAACAATATTCGGCGAGTCGGCAGGCGGACAAAGCGTCTATGCCCAGCTTGCGTCCCCTCTTGCATCCGGCATGTTCCGTGGAGCGATATCGGAAAGCGGATCCTATGCGGAATTCCAGGATTATTTTTTCAACGTCGTAACCGTGGCGCAGGCCGAAACGACGGGCAGCCCAAGCGTACCGTCCGGTGCCGCGATTGCCGAAAGTGTGGGATGCACGAGCCAGACTGCTTCGTGTCTGCGTGCCGTTCCCGCCTCGACCATGGTCGCAGCAGAGCCTTTTCCTTTGTATCCATTCGTGGATGGGACGCTGCTCACACAGACAATCGGCGCGGCATTTGCCAGCGGCGAATTCAACCAAGTCCCGGTAATTGCGGGCACCAATCACGATGAATATCGATTGTTCGTCGCTCTTGACTACGACCTCGTCGGGAATCCGATACTGACTTCAGCAGAGTACGATACTGCCGTCCAAGCTCTGTGGGGTACGACCCTCGCCCCACCCGTCCTCGCACTGTACCCATTCGCCGCATACCCTATCGGTGGCGAGGCGCTGGGAGCATCGGGTACCGACGGAGTTTTCAGCTGTCCCGCGCGCAACGTGGATCAAGCATTGTCGAAAGTCGTGCCGACCTATACCTATGAGTTCAATGATGAGAACGCTCCCCCCGCGCAATCTGCGTTTGGCGGATTGTTAACCTTTCCGTTGGGTGCCTATCACAGCGCTGAGCTTCAATACCTGTTCCCGGGCATCGATGTTTTCGGACTTCCGACAACGCTTTCAAGTCAACAAATTCAACTCTCCGATGCGATGGTCAGCTATTGGACGCAGTTCGCGAAGACGGGAGACCCGAACTCTTCGGGTGAGCCGCTCTGGTCTCCCTACAGTGAGTCAACCGACGAGTTCCAATCGTTGATACCACCAGCGCCAGCGGTCGAGTCCAATTTTGACAGTAGTCACCAGTGCTCAACCTTTTGGGACACTTTTTAACACCGATCAATAGGCGGGCGCGCGGTGTCTTACCTGAGTTTTCGCGCGTCTGTCTGCAGGATTATTGCTCCAACCGCGCGGACAGCCGGAACTGGTGATCCGGTCAATCATCTGAAGCAAACGAAATACAATAAAGATGCCCGCTACCACGTCAACCGAAGCCACAACCGCCGCTGCTCAGACTAAGGCTGACTCTACCGCGCATACATTGCGATACGCCCGGTACGTCGTCGGAGTCCTAACACTTCTGTACGCATTCTCGTTCATCGACCGCCAGATCTTCAGTCTGCTGGTCGGCCCGCTTCGTCGCGACTTACGCATCGGCGACGCTAAGATGAGTTTGCTGATCGGATTCAGCTTCGCACTGTTTTATACATTCTTCGGAATCCCTCTCGGCAGGCTGGCCGACATTTACAGCCGCAGGCTGATCATCGCGGCCGGCCTGGTACTGTGGAGCGGGTTCACAGCCAGTTGCGGACTGGCGCAAACGTTCGAAGCAATGCTTTTGCTACGCATGGGAGTCGGCGTGGGTGAAGCAGCGCTTTCCCCCGCTGCCTATTCGCTGATCACCGATTATTTTCCTCGCGAGCGGCTGGCTACGGCCCTTAGCGTCTACTCGATGGGCATCTATGTTGGCTCTGGCATGGCTTATTTGCTGGGCGGACGGGTTTTGCCTACGCATCGACGCAGGCCATGTGGACGATTCCCCTGCTCGGAACCGTGCATCCCTGGCAAATTATTTTTCTTCTGGTTGGCCTTCCCGGCATTGCGGTAGCACCCCTACTCTTCACGGTGAACGAACCTGCCGTACACCGCGGAGCCAGTCGACGGTCGACTGTTCCGATGATGCAGGTATTCTCATATATCTTCGAAAACCGGCGGACGTTCTTGCTCCACAATATTGGTTTTGGGCTACTCGCGCTCTCTTCATACGCCAGCGCCGCTTGGGTGCCGGAATTCTATCGGCGACACTTTCACTGGAGCATTGGAACCACGGGCGTAATTTACGGTTCCTTCGTCGCAGTCTTTGGCTGCATTGGAATCGTCGGTGCTGGACGGTTTGCTGATTACTTGCGCAAACGCGGCCGCGGCAACGCGACCTTGTTTGTAGGTCTCCTGATCGGATTAGTCTGGCTGCCCGTCAACTGTCTTTTGTACCTGGCGCCCTCCGCGACTTGGGCCACGATTTGGCTGGTCCCCGGATGCGCACTGGCGGCCGCTCCGTTCGGCATCGCCCCCGCCGCGATTCAGCAGATGATGCCGGCCACCATGCGCGGACAGGCCTCGGCTGTCTATTTGTTTTCCATCAACCTCATCGGGCTCGGAATCGGACCTACCGCTGTGGGAGCATTAACGCAATACGCATTTCGAAGCGACGACGCCGTGCGATACTCGCTGGCGATCGTGACATCTGTCGCATGTGCGCTCGCCGCGGTACTCCTCTATGGAGCTTTGAAACCGTTCGTTGCCAGTCTCGAGCGGGTGCGCGTTTGGAATGCCGCACATTCTGGTTGAATTGACGTCTCGTGGGAGACACTTTCCGTCGAAAACAAAACCGGGGGACAAGAAAGCCGGGAGACAGTCCCCATAAGCGCCAACTTAAGCCGGAATTCCTTTGGGTCCCGTCACTCGGCGGCAACTGTCAAAGCGTGAGGCACAGTCGGTTGTGTCCGAACGGTGCTTGGTCCTTCCCTGGCAACGACATTGACGTGGGACGTATGATGATTGGGCGCGGTGGTCCAAAAGAGGACCGATCTTATGACAACGCTGAAACTGCTGATCGTAGAGGACAACCTCGCCAGCCTGGAACTGATGACCGAGGTCTTCACCTCTCTAAAGGCCGAAGTGCGTCCCCTCAGCGATAGTGAAAAAGCGGTCGGAGTGGTCAATCAGGAAAAGTTTGATGGAATATTCTTAGACTTGGAAATGCCAAACCTGAATGGTTTCGATCTTGCGCGCCTCATCCGCAAGTCGTCATGGAATAAATCCACTCCCATCGTCATCGTGACTGGGCGCGAGGAGAGACAAACCATGCAAGATGCGTTTGCAATTGGGGCGACCTTTTTTCTCCAAAAACCCGTGGACCGGCAGAAGCTGAGCGTCCTGTTCCGCACAGTGAGTGGCGGGATGATTGACAACCGGCGCAAATCTATGCGTGTTCCAATCCAGGCCGATGTTACATGCACGGTGAGCTCCCGAACAGTCCGCGGGGTGAGTTGGAATCTAAGCCAGGGAGGGATGCAGGTGGAAGTGGGTGACTTGAAACCCAAGGACGCCGTCCGATTATCGTTTCGACTACCAGTTTCTGGAGTCGTCATTGATGTGGCCGGCGTCGTCGTGTGGGGGAATGCAAAGCGGCAAGGAATCCAATTCACGAGCGTAAGCGCGCAAAGTCAGCAGTCAATTCGGCAATTTATAGCAGATGTGGAAAAGATGGAGCGCTAGTCGGACCCTGACGCGTTGGTCCAGGTCTTACGCGAAGCCGGAACTAGCGGCTTTCGCTCGTGTGTTGGCGGAAGCGTTTGTGGCGTTACTAAGCAGTTGCTCGATAATCTCGGCCGGGACGGGTTTGGAATACAGGTATCCTTGCGCCAGTTCGCAGCCAATATCCTTGAGCATCTCCGCCTGCGCTTCGGTTTCGACACCTTCCGCGACGACCTTCAGCCGAAGACCGTGGGCAAGCATGACAATGATCCGAACGATTTCGCGGGTTTCAACGTCCGTGTCCATGCGCGAAACGAAGGAACGGTCGATCTTCAGCGTATCCACCGGAAAGCGCTGCAGCCGGCTGAGGGAGGAGTATCCGGTGCCAAAGTCGTCGATGTCCAGATGAACGCCGAGCGCCTTTAACTCGGTCAGTACTACGACGGACCTGTCGGCATCCCCCATGGCAATCGTCTCCGTAATCTCCAAGTTCAGACAACCCGGATCCAGTCCGGTCTCCTGCAAAGTATTGCGGATCTGGGAGGCCAGGTCGGGCTTCGCGAACTGTTTGGAAGTAATGTTTACATTAACAGTAAGGGGAGGATCAGACGGAAAGAGTCCCTGCCATGAGCGGAGTTGCTGGCAAGCTTCATAAAGCAGTTGCCGGTTAATGGCCAAGATGATACCGGTTTCGTCCGCAACCGCGATGAATTCCCCAGGCATGACCAAGCTTTCGGGACGCTGCCAACGGCTGAGCGTCTCGAACCCCACGATCTGGCCGTTGCGCAAGGACACAATAGGCTGGTAGTAAACGCGGAACTGGTTCAACTCGACAGCTTTGCGCAAGTCGGTCTCAAGCTGCAAACGTTTGATAGCACCCACGTGCATGGCATGGTCGAATACCTCACAGCGGGCCTTGCCGCTGCTCTTGGCGCGATACATGGCAATCTCGGCGTCGCGGAGGAGGTCCTGCGCCTTCATTCCGCTGTTGTTGCTGAAAGCAATACCAATGCTGACTGATACCACAATCTCTTGACCGTTAGAATCGAAAGGAATGGCCAGTCTCTGCTGAATGCGCTCGGCGACGCGAATGGCGTCGCTGGGATCATGAAGCTCCTCGATGAGCACCGCGAACTCATCGCCTCCAGGTCGGGCAAGAGTACTCTCGCCTACGAAGAGTTCTGTGTCTTCACCAACACGCGGCCGTGCGACAGTGTCAGCGCCGCGCAGGCCTGCCGTTAGACGTTTCGCAATTTGCACAAGCAGGTTGTCACCGGCGGCGTGCCCCAGACTGTCGTTGAAGACTTTGAACTCGTCAACGTCAATGAATAAGACGGCGAATTTTAATTCCGAATGCCGGCGCGAAACAGTGACGATCCGTTGCAAGCGGTCGAGAAAAAGAGAGCGGTTAGGAAGATCGGTTAAACTGTCATGGAAGCTCTGGTGCGCCAACCTTTCTTCGGCACGTTTCCTCTGGGTGATGTCGCGGTTCACGATGACTAGTCCAATACACTCGCCCTCCGGGCTCTGAATGGCGCTAGCCGTTGACTCAAGAAAGCGCCAGGAGCCGTCTTTGTGTCGGATGCGGTATTCCAGTAGTTCCCCCCGGCCGGTGTTCCTGGCCTTCGCAGAAGCCTCCACCACACGTGCGCGATCGTCCGGATGAACCTGATCCATGGAAGATGTTGCTTCCAAGTCTTCCGGACCGTACCCAAGGATCTTCTGGTATGCAGGACTGTTATAAAGGCGTTGTCCGTTGCGGTCTATTACCGCAATCATGTCGGCGGCATTTTCCGTAATCAGTTGAAACAATTGCTCGCGCTCCGCCAGTTGGCGGCGGATTCGCTGCAACTGTCGCTGCTGGTACATGGTGTAGATGTCGAATAACAAGACGAGAGCAGCCAGTCCGCGAACCCACTCTCTGAGGTTCAGCGAATAAACTGTGTCGGTGGGCTTTTGGAAATCAGGAAAGGTTAAAGAAAGGATACCGAACGTCAGAACCAGGGTAACGGCTACCGCGGAGCCCCAAAGCCACCACTCCTGCCCCTCGACTTGGCGCACGCGGAAGGCAGGGGTCTTGGTTTCGCTCTTGGACAAAGAGTCTCTACTCACGGTTTGGGTGCCCGTTCACCAGCGCACGTGCCGCCGCCCCTGCGCCAATCCGCTTTTCGCAAGGTTGAGTGGGAGACACGCTTTCCGTTTTTGGATGGGCTAGCAGGCGGTTGAGTTCCTGAACAAGAAACCCGGAGTTAATTGGCTTAGATAAGTAGCCGTCGAAGCCTGAGTTCATGATTTTTTCGCGATCACCCTGCATTGCGTAAGCAGTAACCGCCACAACCGGCAACGATGTGAAGCGTGGGTTCTCGCGAAGCCTACGCACGACGGCAAACCCGTCCAGCAGCGGCATGCCAATGTCCAGTAGCAGTAGGTCAGGAGTCGCCTGCTCCACTATCGCAAGCGCTTCCTTACCATCGCACGCTTCCGCTACCGTGTATCCACGGATCTCCAGCAGTTCCCTGAGCAACTCGCGGTTGGTAGGATTGTCTTCCGCAATCAGTATTGTCTTCATGACTGCCTCGCCGACTTGGCTAGCTTGCGACCCTCGATGACCCTTCTCACCTCGACGATCAATTGCTGCTGCCAGGAGCCGTTCTTTTGCAGCAGTGCTTGTGTTTCGCGGCTGAGCAACGTCGTCTCCTCGGCAGTCAGGTTTTTACCAGTCATTACGAGAATGGGCATCTCTTTCAACATAGCTTCTTGCCTTACGTGACGGATGACCTCAAATCCATCCATGCCTGGCATCAGCAAATCGAGCAGGATTGCGCCTACTGCTTTGTTAGCGAGAACCTCCAAGGCTCGTGTACCGCTGCGGACACCTTGAGTTTCGTATCCAGCAGAGCGCAGGGTCTCCTGCAGCAACTCCAGAGCTTTGGGATCATCGTCCACCAGCAGAATGGACGAATCGTCGTCGCCAGGTAATGGCACGTGCCTGCCAATGGCCTCCACCAGCGCCGACCGGCGAACCGGTTTGATCAGATAGTCAGCGGCACCCAAGGCAAACCCCACCTCCTTTTGATCCACAATGGAGACGATAATAACTGGGATGTTAGCCGTCTCTGGGTTCTTCCGGAGTGATGCCAAGGTTTCGAAGCCATTGCTGCCGGGCATCAGCACATCCAGGGTGATCGCGTCCGGACGTAGTTGTCGAGCTTTCTTAATTGCTTCGACTCCTGACTTGGCCATCACCAGCCTGTATTCCGGCTCCAGGTAGCTGGCCAAGAGCTCACGCGACGAGCTTTCGTCATCCACAATCAGCACCAATGGAGTGAGACGGCCTGACGCAGCCAGAACAGAGGCTTTTGCTGGTTCGACAACCGGCTGCACCTCCGATGTGCGTTCCGCAGCGAGAAGAGTGAAGGTGAATCGGCTGCCTTTCCCAAACTCGCTTTCCACTGAAATCTGGCCTCCTTGTTGTTCGACCAGTCGTTTCGTTATGGCAAGCCCCAATCCTGTGCCTTCCTGGATAGCATTTGGGGTTCCCTCAACCTGTCGAAATTCGTCGAAAATAACGTTCTGGTCTTCTGGCCGGATGCCTATACCCGAATCCGTTACCGACACGCGCACGAAGTCCCAATAATCGACGCATTCGATGACGACCCAGCCGCCCTTGGGAGTGAATTTCACCGCGTTACTGAGCAGGTTGTACAGGATTTGCTTAAACCGCACGCGATCTGCCTTAAGGAGAGATTTGCTCTCCAACTTCTGCTCAACCCGGATGTTCTTGGCCATCGCCAGCGGATGAATGATGGAGAGCACCTCCGGTAAGGCGTCCTTTATAAGAAACTCTTCATTACGCAGTTCCAGTTGTCCAGCCTCGATCTTGGAAAGGTCCAGAATGTCATTGATTAACTGCAGCAGGTGGGCTGAGCCTTGTTTGATGTGGTTGACGAAGCGCTTCTGTTTCTCATTGAGCTGGCCCGGCGTCCCTTCCGCCAAAAGATCTGAAAAGCCCACAATTGCATTCAGTGGGGTTCGCAATTCATGACTCATACCGGCCAGGAACTTGCTCTTCAGTTTGGTTGCGCGTTCGACCTCGCGATTGCGAAGCTCCAGTTCTTGATTGCTCGCAGCCAACTTCTCAGTAAATTTGTGCTTTTCTGCTTCATCCCGCTTTCTCTGAGTGACGTCGACTGCGACGACAACTTCCGCAGCACGGCCTCCAAAGCTCATAGCATAAGAGGTAATTTCCGCGTCTAAATCGCTTCCGTCTTTCTTAAGATGCTTCCATATGCCAAGCTTCTCATTCCCATCTCGGACCCCAGCTACACTTTCGAGCAGGGAGGACACATCCCCAGGCGGCCGAATGTCTTTGATGGTCATCGCCAGAAATTCGTCAGTGGAATATCCATACTTCTTGACTGCAGCGCGGTTGACCGCCAGAAATCGCAGTGTCTCCCGGTCATAGACCCAGGTCGGATGGGGGTTATTGTCAAACAATTTGCGGTGCCGCTCTTCCGTCTCCTGTAGCAACTCCTGCGCACGCTTGTGCTCGGTAACGTCGCGGGTAATCTTGGAAAATCCACGCAATTTACCCGCGCCGTCAGTCAGAGAGGTAATGACGACGTTGGCCCAAAATCGTGATCCGTCTTTTCGTAGCCGCCAGCCGTCATCCTCATAGCGGCCTTCGGCAATGGCTATTTGGAGTTCGTGCTCCGGTTTACCTTTTAGCAGATCTTCTTGAGGATAAAAGCAGGAGAAATGCCGGCCTACGATTTCATCGGCCTTGTAGCCTTTGATGCGTTCGGCACCTTGGTTCCAGCTGGCCACGTGTCCGGTGGGATCGAGCATGAAAATGCCGTAGTCTTTGACATCTTCTACCAGCAGACGAAAGCGCTCCTCGCTCTCGCGCAATGCTTCGTCTACTCGTTTGCGTTCCGTAATATCCCGCGCAACGGCATAGATAACTTTCTGTCCGGGTGTCGAAACCGCATTCCATGAAAGCCATTTGTAGGAACCCTCTTTACACAAATAGCGGTTCTCAAATGCAAAAGTCACTTCCAGATTCTCCAGCCGGGAAGCTTCGGTTGCGGTCACCAGACGATCGTCAGGATGGATGAACTCCAGGTAAGGTTTTGCCTTCAGTTCCTCAGTAGTAAAGCCCAAAACCTTCTGCCAACACGGGTTTAGATTCTTGAAAAATCCGTCAAACCCTGCAATACAAAACATGTCGATTGACAAATCGATAAATCGGCGTCCCGTCTCTAGGCGGGAATAGAGAGAAGCCATAAAAGCGCTTACTCCAAGACCGACGACAACAAACACAAGCCCAAGAAGCCATACGCGCCGTTCCACAGCCCAAACACCATGATGTAAAGCCGTCAACGGCTGTTCGACAAGAACTCCCCAACCGTATTGACCCACCGGTTCGTAACCGGCAAAGAAAGAATCGCTCCCGCGCACAAAGGCCCCGTGACCAGCGCTGCCTGCCCGCACCCGTTTGACGGGCTCGTACGCGCTTAGATCAATCGGGGGAGAATAGGAATCGATGTTCGGGCGGGCCGACAAATGACCGCGCTGGTCGACCAACGAGATGGTCCACGCACCTTCAATCTTGGTTTCCACCAGATGGCGGCTCATGGTATCGAGAGCATATGGGGCCATGAGAATGCCTATAGGCTTGCCGCCTTGATCTTGGATTGGAACCACTATGGCGACGACCAATTGATGAGGTGCAACGGCGGTTTGATACACCTCTGAAATGTAAGGCTTCCAATTACGGGACTCTCCCTTGTACCAATCGCGGTAGGCGAAGTTGCGCTTAAGCACAGCCGGCTCAGGTGGGTAAACCGCCCGCATTGTTCCATCGAGTTCGTAGGCGCTGACAAAGGCGAAGTCCGGACGCATGCTGCTCGCTTGCTTCAGGTTGAATTCGACTTCGTTTAAGTCCCTTACTTCCCATGCCTGCATAAATTTACTGCGGGCGGCAATCGATTGCAGGAAGACCGTGCTTTGACGGAAGTCTTCCTCCACCAGGGTGGCTGAAACGCGGGCAATTTGGGTACCCTCGGTGGCAGCCTGGTTTTCAGTCTGGTGCCGCAAGACTTGACCCACGGAATAGGCGAAAATCGCGATCGGCAGGACCATCAACAGCGGAAATAGGGCGTATAGGCGCCATTGGCTTTCAGATACCCATTTTCCGACTTTGGCGCGCATTATCATCGAACCCTCATCGTTTGCAACTCTTCGTCTGGGCCGTCGTCTTAGTCTTTGCTTTTTCGCTAACTTAGAAGGTTCAGTTTCCTGCATGGACTCAACCGAGTGTTTAGCCACCTGCCCCTGCCCCGCGAGAGAGGAAATCTGCTGTTCCTGTCCTGACCAGTCGCTCGAACTGATCGAAGATGTCCGGATCCCACCATCCCCTTGCTACTTCCTCTTTCATCGTTTGCAGCGCATCGGTGATGGAAAAAGCCTTCTTATACGGTCGTTCAGTGGTCAGCGCGTCATAAACATCTACAATCTGCAGCACACGCGCAGTAACCGGAATAGCCTCTCCCCGCAGCCCATCGGGATAGCCCGAGCCGTCGAGTTTCTCGTGGTGATGCCGGATGATCGGAAGTACAAAACGGAAAGATTTCAATGGCGCACAAATGCGCTCGCCTACTACGGAATGCTCGCGGATAATTGTCCATTCGTCGGGCGTCAATCGCCCAGGCTTCAGCAGAATCGCATCGGGCACAGCAATCTTTCCAACGTCGTGCACGATTCCAGCACGCCGCAGCGCGGTAATTTGGTCCTCTCCAAGATCCAGTTGTTTACCCAGGCGAGCTGAATACTCTGCCAGGCGTTCACAGTGACCATGAGTGTAGGGATCTTTTCCTTCAATGCTGCGCGCAAGCGTGAACAGGACCGACTCAGCTCGCTCCAGTTCGTCCGTGCGCTGCTTAAGCCTCAAAAGAGAGCGTACGCGTGCAAGCAGTTCGGTTCTATCAACCGGACGGGTCAAGAAATCATCCGCTCCCACCTTGATGCCCTCGATCCGATCCTGCCTGTCAGAAAGAGCTGTGATCAAAATCACGGGTATTAAATAGGTGTCTGGGTTGTTTTTGATTTTCTCGCAAGCCTCAAAGCCGGTGAGGTGAGGCATCATCACGTCTAATAGCACCAGGTCGACTTGAGTTTTGATTAACTCCTGAATGACCTCTTCGCCGTCGGAAACGGTGATGACTTTAAATCCCTGGGTTGTGAGGAGTTCCCCTAATAGTTCGCGGTTCGCGACTTGGTCGTCGGCGACCAGGATGGTGCCGGTGACAGATTGATGCAACTTAGAGAACATACATCGACTCCGACAGACGTCTAAGAGTGGCACAGGGAGATGAAGAACCTCTAATTACCGAAGTCATGTTTTTGTGATCGCGTTCGGATTTCGTAACGAGTGGGTAACTAAACTAAGGTGAAGTTTCTTAACAGACTGCTTGTGCGACCGGAGGTGTGCGCTCGAAGTCTCTCGATGTGAGCGCACCGAAGAAGCACGGCTCGCCCCCGCCTTGCGAAGCGAGGCCTTGAGCAAGCAACGCTCCTTTCTGGTGGGTCATGGGTGGATCGGCGACCCCGGAGCGCGGGATCTTCTGGAGCTAATCTTTTTCGGAATCCAATCCAAAATAATGCATGAAAAGCAGAAGGTGTCTCCTTCCAACATTACTGCACTGACACTCAATGCCGGGAGGTTTGAGACGCGACTAACTAAACGTCAACCATACGGTCAAGCGTTTTGAGAGAAGCCACGGTCACAACGTCCCGACCGCGGGCTTTGGATTGGTAGAGGCATTGGTCCGCGATCTTGAGCAACTCGTCCGATGCGGAAGCATGCTCCGGAAATGCAGCTACACCAGCCGAGACGGAAAGCGGGCCAAGATTCTGCTTTTTGTACTGCAACCGCAGGTTCTTTACTTCGGCGCGCAATGCGTTCGCACGGACAGCAGCGTCCTTCGCCGAGGACTCAGGCAGGATAACGGCGAACTCCTCGCCGCCATAGCGGCAACATATGTCGGTGGCGCGAAAGAAAGTACGAAACAGGTCCGCAAGGGACTGAAGCACCATGTCTCCTGCATCGTGGCCGAACGTATCATTGAACTTCTTGAAGTGGTCGAGGTCGAGGAAAAGAACCGCCAAAGACTGCTTCTTGCGGTTTGCTATCTGTAGTTCTCTTTCCAGCGATTCCTCCAGGAAGCGCCGATTGAATAGGCGAGTGAGCGGATCGCGAATCGACTGTTCACGAAGGGTTTCGCGCAACTGAAGGCTGGCTAGCGAAAGGGCGATATGCGAAGCCACGCTGATGGCTAGTTGCTGACGAGACTCCCTTAAACTCCCCGTTCCAGAACCGTGTGGGACCCGGGTTGTCCCCTCGAATTCGAGATGCAGGACACCAATTGTATTTCCTTGCGCGACCATCTGTACGCACAGACACTCGATGATTGAACCCTGAGTCAAATGTTTGCAAGTGATGCCGCTACCTGAAGGTTCGCTCCAGTGAGGCTGGCCACGGCGGAGAGACCAGCATGCATCGGGCGGAAATGTAGGCGCTAACACGTCCCTTTTGCCCCACCGAACTGCTGCTTCGACGAGATCTCGCGACGACCTGAACAAATAGAGGGCCCCGGAGGGAGCTTCGGTGAAAAGCTTCTGCGTGTAGTCGGCCACGACAGCGCAGGCTTCCTGAACCGACCCACTGCACTGCAGAAGAGCCGCCAGTTCATTCAGTACGGTCATCTGCTTTGTGCGGAATTCCGACTCCTTTACTAATAGGTCCAATGACTCCGCATGCCGCCGCTCCGCTTCATTCGCCCGAAGCTGTTCAGAAATGTCCTCATAGATTAGGTACGCACCTCGTACTTCATTATTTATCAGGAGCGGAACGCCATGTAGTGCCAGGTGGAGAAGTTCCCCGTCTTTGCGCCGTTGTCGCACTGTTCGATTTAATGCGTTGCCAGCGAAGATTTGCGGGATTAGTTGTGCGGAGTCCGCTGTCTCATCATCGGGTATCTCCATATTCGCAATGTCAATCGAGGCGAATTCGCGTCGGTCGTACTGGAAGAGTTTCTCGAAGGCGGGATTCGCCAGTTCCACGCCACCTTTTCGGTCGAGAACGGCGATCCCCAGGGGACTATTTTGAATCAGAGAATCTAAATAGGTTGTTTGTTCACTCAGGTCAATTGCCAGGCGGTGTCGCTCACTGACTTCGGATCCCACGATGAGTCCCACCGCTGACAACACCAGCATGAGCAGGGCGACCTGGGCGAACAGGGCTGGGGTTGGGGGAAACAAATGCATTGCGACTACAATGCCAAAATTTAGCGCCAGCAGGCCGGTGACAACCCGCCGAACCCCCTGACGCATTGCAATCCAGATGATCGGAATGAAACACAGATAAAAATGATCATAACGCCCGTCCTTGGTGCCGAACATCGCCCAGAGTACGGCCGCTATCGTCAACCCTTGGCCACTGGCTTCTGCTAGCGTGCCGAGCGTGAGTATTGTTCTGCCGGAACTGGCTATGCCTGAGGGGGCCTGGACGAGCGTCTGCGCGAGCCATTTACGAACATAGGGAAATACATGGACGAGAAGAAAAGGTGCAATACCCACCAAGCCGATGGTGTCACCCAGGAACCACCCTAGCGCAGACGACTTGTATTCACTCCACGTAATACTGTGATCCGCAATCAGACACGCGACACCAATGATTGTTGCTCCTACTGCAGCTGCCGCACTCGCCAAAACATAGCGGACCACATCTCGTCGTCGGCGTAGCCCAAGGTCGATTTGTGCAGGACCACGCAACAGGTATGCCGCTGCGCCATAAGAGATAGCGATTCCAGCGGCGCCAAGCGTGTTGCTGAAGGACATGACTGGTTGGGCATAAAGGACCCTGCCGGCAAAAGTATCGGCAAGACAGGCCAGAAGCGCATACCACGGGCTGACTCCCAACAGGAGTGCCATAACCAAACCGATCGCCGGATACCAGGCAACGAACCCAACGCGAGAAAAGAAAATGACTTCGGGACGGTTCAGCAGAAGGTATAGCAACACGAACGACAGGGAAACCAAAGCATGGCGAACGAGGCTGCGACGCGAATACATAAACAGAATCTCGGTGCCAGTTTTAGTGGTGCGACTGGTTCGGCGGCGCGACCTATGGTCCGTTCCCGGACGTGCACGCTCGCTCTAGCTACAGGTGAACATGCCGAAACCGAGCTTGCGGCAGAATTCATACTTCTTGAATTACCTAAGTAATTCCTAATTGGGGGTCGTACTTTAAATCCTGCACTGAAATCCGCTCCGACAGGCACCTTGAGGCCCTCTGTCCAGCTCCGGGTCTCGAAATTCGAGCGCCGCGCCTCTGGTACCCGCTTCATCGTGATTAAGCGTCGAGCTGCGATCGGTTGCGGCAAACATATGGGATCGGCTTTCTTCAGACGAAGCCTGGCAGAACGAGCGGCGCCCTCTTGCTGATTTAGCCAATTCCCGGAACAGTCAGCTGTTCGGAAGTAATTCGCTTACCTCCGCATAGCTCTCAATGTTGCTTAATCCACGACACGCCGACTGAGAAACGATCAGTGCTTAAATGTGCTCGGCCACGGTGGTGATCTCAACTACTTTCACAGCGACATGCATTTGGTGTTGGACAAAGGCCTGGGATTTTTTGTGTCCTATAACAGTACGGGAAGGGCGAACTCGATCCCCGTACTGCGCTGTGGCAGGAATTTCTCAATCGATATTTCCCCGTTTCGCCGCCTGCGGAAGTGGCGGAAAAGCAGCCGATCGGTTCTGTCGCAGGCAAATATCTCTCCAGCAGGCGCGGCGACGCCGATGGTGCTGGAAGAAATGTGGACTGATCCTGGTCGGAGGTTCGCCAGGATTGCCGATTCGCCGCATGCCGTCTGCGCAACGACCAAACTGCCCGGCTGGCACCACCACAAACTGAGGCTGCCGCACCTTTCGTGGTTTTCCAAAGGTGTGCACTCGTCAACCGATAGCTAGGAGATTTCCTTTTTCACAGCCGCCTTGTGACATCTGCCCTTGCGCTCGACCCCCGATCCGTTCCATCATTGTCCCGGCAGAGGAAGTAGACGCAGCAATACCGGCAAGGACGCTCGCGGGCCAAGAATCGTCCCGTAAGTCCCATGCTCTCAAGATTTTGACTTATAAGATCTTTGTTATGAAGATTTTTGCGAGGAATTTCGCCGGTCGAAGTCGGCAAGTTGCTGATTCTAGATATTTTGAAAGATCGCGCGGGGAGGGGGGTAGCTGAAAGATAAAATTGCAGCCCAGAATGGAGCAGGCTGGCGCGTTTGGAATGCCGCACATTCCGGTTGAGTTGACTCTCTCGTTGGAGACACTTTCCGTCCGAAAGGCTTATCTCGATTGCATCTCGATACTGGCCCCGTTCGCCCCGGGGAAGAACTGAATCTACCTTCGCTTGCCGACTGGCTGCGCGGACGAATTGCAGGCGCTGAACGAGGTATCACGCTCGAACAGTTTCCGGGCGGGCACTCGAACCTGACATATCTGCTGCGGATTGATGGGCTCGAGTACGTCCTGAGGCGCGGCCCTCTGGGGCCGGTCGCCCCGAAAGCTCACGACATGGGGCGTGAGTTTCGAGTGCTTCAGATGGTGCATCCGCATTTTCGAGAAGCTCCAAACGTCTTTCACTTGTGCGAGGATACACCCGTGCTGGGGTCTGTGTTCTTCCTTATGGAGCGGCGGCACGGGCTTATATTGCGCGATGAAATTCCGCCACAGCTGGCGAAGATGCCGAATTATGCGGAGCGAGCCAGCAAGGGATTTGTCGATTGCCTGATACGCCTGCACGCCATCGATATTTCCCGAACAGGTTTGATTGCCCTCGGTAAGCCGGAAGGATTTCTTGAACGCCAAGTGCAGGGTTGGGCAGATCGTTGGAAACGGGCCGCAACGGATGACATGCCGAAGATGGATTACGTGATTCGATGGCTCATCGATCACCGACCGTCTTCTCCCGCGCCGACCCTGGTGCATAACGATTACAAGTTGGATAACGTTATGCTCAGCGAAGACTCTGCCGAGCACATCGAGGCGGTGCTCGATTGGGAGATGGCGACGGTTGGCGATCCGTTGGCCGATCTGGGCTTGACGTTGTGTTACTGGACTTGGGTTGAGGCGCCGCAACTGCGGGCTCGCGGAGTGCCCTCGCTCACATCGCAGCCCGGTTGGTACACGCGAGATCAGTTCGTTCAGCGTTATGCGGAGGGAACCGGCCGCGACCTCTCGCAGATCGGTTACTACGAAGTGCTTGGCATCTTCAAGCTGGCAGTGATTCTGCAGCAGATTTACTACCGCTTCCGGCGTGGCCAGACGCAAGACACACGATTTCAGAACTTCGGAGACCGCGTGAAGGGATTGGTGGAATTGGCGGACTCGCTCGCGGGAAAATCCAATTGAGCACCGTCTATCTCGTGCGCCATGGGCAGGCGGGCACGCGCGACGCCTACGATTCGCTTTCCGAGTTGGGAGAGCGTCAGGCACGGCTGTTGGGCGAGCACTTCATTTCACAGGGAATCCGATTTGCCTCCGCCTATGCAGGAACACTTACACGGCAGCAGCAAACCGCCGAGCAGATTCGGGCGGCCTATGCCGACGCGGGGGTTGGCTTGCCCACAGTTCGCGTCGATTCTGGATGGGATGAATTCGATCTCGGGCGAGTGTATCGCGAGATTGCTCCGCTCTTGGCTGCCGAAGTTCCGGAATTCCTGCAGGAATACGACGCAATGCGCGAGCAGGTTCGCGTTAGCCAAGGCGCGCACGGGGCGCGAATTCATCGCAAATGGATGCCTTGCGATACAAAAGTAGTGGAGGCATGGCTTGCCGGTCGTTATCCCTATGGCGGCGAAACGTGGGACCAGTTTCGTGAGCGCGTTGCGGCCTGCCGGTTGAAAATGCTCGACGCGCGGCAACAGAACATTCTCGTGGTTACGTCGGCCACGCCGCTTGCGATTTGGACTGGCCTGTCACTAGAGATTTCCGACGAGCGGATCATGCGGCTCGCCGGGGCCGTGTATAACGCATCCTACACAATCCTGCGTTTGCGAAAAGAGCAGCTACGATTATTTACCTTCAATGCGGTGCCGCACCTCGCCGCCCCGGGACTGTGCACCCACCGCTAAGAGGCCGCTATGGCGCTTTTCTCTTCGCCACATACGCCGTCGTTCGTAAGCGTACGGGCTACACCGTGTTGACGGAGGAGGTTAGTCTCGGCGTTTGCGGGTGGCTCGGAAGGTGGATGAAACGGGAGGATTGATCTCGTCGGTGTAGATTTCATCAGCCCAGGCGCGCTCGATAGCCTGGTC
>DATBEI010000034.1:0-14299 GCA_036269595.1 Candidatus Sulfotelmatobacter sp. | reverse complement strand
CCCAAAATCAAACGAAAAATTTCCGAACTCGCTCGGATCGAAAGCTGTAGCGTCTTCGGCTTGCCCGTCATTGGAGTCCGCTGATTCCGCGACACCGGCATTCGCGGGCGAGGGCGCCCGCGGCACACTTTCCTCCAACTGCTCCGCAAATGTTCCCGCGAGCATCGCGCGCCCATCTTCGATCAATTGGCGAAAACTTTGCAGCGACGCTAACGCACGCGTAGGCAAAAGTTGTCGCCGAATCGCTTCTCCGATCGCGCCCCATAGTGACAATCCGGTTTCGAGCGCAAGCTTTTCCAGGATGTCGATTGTTCCCTTGCCAATGCCGCGCGTCGGCGTGTTAACTACGCGCAGCAGCGAAATCGAGTCGTCCGGGTTATGGATGACTTTCAGGTACGAGATCATGTCCTTGATCTCGGCTCGTTCGTAGAACGAGAATCCTCCGACCACGTGATACTTCAATCCGTACCGCCGCATGGCTTCTTCGAAGAGTCGCGATTGCGAGTTGGTGCGATAGAGCACGGCGGCGCGTGGAGTTTCGCCTCGTTCGCCCGCCTCGCGGATATAGCGCGCAATCCAATCTGCGGCGAACAACGCCTCGTTCTCGCCGTCGGGCGCTTCGTAATAGCCGATTTTTGTGCCGCCCTGTCTCGATGTCCATAGGTTCTTGCCTTTGCGACGCACGTTATTCGCCACCACCGCCGACGCCGCCTGGAGAATATTTTGTGTCGACCGGTAATTCTGCTCGAGCCGAATGATCTTCGCTTCCGGGAAATCTTTCTCAAATTCGAGAATGTTGCGAATGTCGGCCCCTCGCCACGAATAGATCGACTGATCTTCATCGCCCACGGCGCAAACATTGTGGCGCTCGCCGGCCAGCATGCGCATGAGTTCGTATTGCGGCCGGTTCGTGTCCTGATACTCGTCGATCAGCAGGTACTGAAAGCGGCGGTTGTAGTAGTCGCGCACCGTCGCTGAAGATTTCAGCAGGCGGACTGCTTCCAGCAGCAGATCGTCGAAGTCGAGCGCGTTCGCCTTGCGCAATTCCTTTCGATACTCCTCGTACAGATGCGCAATCTTCTCCGTTTTGGGATCACCCGATTGCAGGTAAAGATCCTGCGGATCGAGCATGTGATTCTTCGCCCAGGAAATGCGGCCTAATACCGTGCGCGGAGTGAGTTGTTTGTCATCGAGGCCGAGGCGCCTCATCACGCTCTTTACCACGGCCTGCTGATCACTCTCGTCATAAATGACAAAGTTTTTCGTATGCCCGATCGGCGGCTGGCCCGGCGTTGCCGAAGGAATCCGCATCGCTTCGATGTCGCGCCGCAACACCCGCACGCAGAACGAATGGAAGGTCGAGATGACTGGCTTGGCGATGCTCAGTCCGCCTACCAGTTTTTCGACGCGCTCACCCATTTCCGCAGCGGCCTTGTTGGTGAACGTCATCGCCAGAATGGACTCTGGCATCACGCCTTTGTGCTCGATCAAATAGGCAATGCGAAACGTGATAACGCGCGTCTTCCCGCTGCCGGCGCCGGCAAGGATCAACACCGGGCCCTCAGTAGTTTCGACGGCTTCGCGCTGCTGCGGATTGAGTTGGTCTAGAAAAGACAAAACGGAAGTGGCTCCAGGGTCTAGCTCAATTTTACAGGGGATTAGCGGAACTCGGGATTGGTTGCCCGATTTCGAGGTTCAAATTCTCTAAACATTGCCCCAGTCGCGGCTGAGCGGGCTCTGGCCGTCGTTAATTTTGCCCGCAAGCCCGGGGTTGTGGACCGTTCTTCCCGCGGAATGGAACGGACAATTCGCTAACCGCTTCTAGTTTCGCAGACGAAGCGAAACACCGGCACGGTGTTTCCCGAAAGTGGGACGCGATGTCCGCCTTCGGAGGAACGTCTATGAGTCGGACAACTTTCTTGGCATTGACAGTATTGTTGACGATGGCTGCCCTAGTGATCGCGGATCACCAAGATGCCCGGGCGGGCGAGGTTAGCCCGGCCTCAGGCTACAAAGTGCTGGAGCCGATCGCGCACGGCAATCTGACCGTTTTTCCCGTGGTCGCCTCGAAAAGCTATCCCACTGGCGAATTTCTGACGCTCGATGAAGGTCTTCGCTCCGGAGAGGTCGTGGTCACGGAAGCTGGAAGTCTGCAAGGCTTGATTCGCCGGCATCCTGGGCCAGCTATCCGCCACGACGGTGCACAAGTAAATCGCTTGGTGCTGGTGAATAATTCCAAACGACCGCTGTTGTTGCTCGCCGGAGAGATTGTCTCCGGCGGCAAGCAGGATCGCGTCATCGGCAAAGACCGCATCGTTCCCGCCGAAAGTGATCCAATCGATTTGAGCGTCTTTTGCGTCGAGCCCGGACGTTGGGTCGCGACCAGTGAACACTTTGGAGCTTCTGAAGCCATGTACGGCGGTGGCGTCGCAGGTCCAATCCACGGTGCTGCCCCAATGGCCATCATGGCGCAACCTTCTGTGCGCGCGAAAGCGATGGGCGACAAGAACCAGCAGGAAGTATGGGACGCCGTAAACGCCCAGAAGGAGCAGGTCACAGTTGACGTCAGCGCTACGGCGCCGGCTGTCGCGACGGAGATGGCGCAAGTCAGTTCCTACGCCAAAGTGAACGAGAACCAGGAAGTCAAGAAACGTGTGGATGCGATCGCCAAGCCGATCGAGCAGAACTATCAGAGCGTGATTCACCAGCTCCGCGATCGCAATGCCGTTGGAGTGGTCGTAGCGGTGAACGGGCGCATCATTTGGGCTGATATTTTTGCCAGCACCGATCTGCTGGAAAAATATTGGCCGAAACTGGTGCGCTCCTATGCCTCGGAAGCCGTGGTTACACGCGCGAAAGAAGTTGACGTCACAGTCAGTCGGGCTCAGGCGTTCCTCGCCGACATGGAAGGGCGTCGCGAAACGATCGAAAGCGAGCCTGGAATTTACCGTCACACGGAAGTCAGCGGGGATGGATTTAAAGCGTTCTCCCTGACTTCGCTATTGCCGAAGACGGGATTCGACGTGCACGTGGCGAAAATGGCAGAGTAGAAAAACAGTGACCAGGGGCAAGAGGTCAGTAGTTCTCTTTTGACAAAATCACTGGCCGGAGCCACGGGCGGCGATTACGTTTCTCCGCGTTTTCTGCGGAATTTCTCCGCGAACTCAGCGGCAAAAAGCTTTAAACCGCAGAGAACGCTGAGAAAATCCGCAGAGTTCGCGGAGAAAAATCATCAAGGTGCAGCCGTCGCCAGCACTTTCAGAATTTCCCGTGCGAGTTTGCTGGAGTCCGCGCCTTCCAGGTTGGTCAGTACGACGACTCCAGAACGCATGGCCGGCGCAATCAAGAATTTTGTGCTACACCCTTGCTGACCCCCTGAGTGACCGGCGACCGCGATGCCGTCCTCAGTCCCAGTCGCCCAGCCGAGCGCGTACTCATCCTTCGATCCGTCCGCAGGCTTCAACGGCGTCCACATCAGATCGCGAGTCGACCTGCGCATCAACTTGTTATTCAGAATTGCGACCTCGAACCGGGCCATGTCTTCCGCCGACGAGAGCCACCCGCCGCCCGGAATCTTGTAACTTGAATCGAGAAAGTCGGCATTCTGCACCTCGCCCGACTCAGTCTTCTGATAGAAGCGGGTTCGATAAGGAACGATCGCGAATCGATTGTCAGCCTGCGTAACTTCCATCCCGGCGGGAGCGAAAACATTCTGCCGCACGAAGTCGACATACTTTTCCGCTGACGCTCCCTCAATCACGCAGCCCACCAGCGTATAACCCTGCGTCGAGTAGTGGAACTGCTTTCCAGGCTCCGATACCAGCGGATCGTTCTTAAAAAAGTCGAGCCCCGACTGAATCGTGTTTTCAAAATGTTTTGTGTTCCCAACTTCGGGGTCGTCCTGCGAATTCCCTTTGTAATGCCGGATGCCGCCCAAGTGTCCCATCACCTGACGCGTCGAAATGGGCCATGGTTTTTGCGGAAACGCGGGGCAATATTTCTGCACGGGCGCATCGAGATCAAGTTTTCCCCGCTCGACCAGTTCCATCGCGGCCGTAGCGGTCAGCGATTTGGAAATCGAGCCCAGCCGGAAGAGGGTATGTTCGCTGGCGGGAACATTGTTTTCAATATCAGCCAATCCGAAGCCGCCGCCCCATTCGTACTCGCCATTCTCCACGACGGCCACCGACAAGCCGGGAACATGCGATTCAGCCATAAACGCGGAGACGACGGCCTCAATCTTCGTCCGTTTTGCATCGGAAAGCTTGTGTTCCTGAGCTTGAGAACTGCCGGCGAGAACGGCGCACAGCACTAAGGTCGTGCTGAACAACGTCAGCTTATGTCGACGGAAGTTTCCATGTGAGATCATGAGCCATTGTAGTGCAGCTCATACAAATAGGAAGCTTGCCTACTGAGTCACTGTGGCCTGGTAGCTCACCGCCTGCCAGTGTCCCGTCCGCCGCACCCACACGCGTGTGTAGCGATAAGGCCCGCTGAAGTCCTCCCCGAGTTGATGGCCTTTTACATCCGCACGGGCCGTCACCACGGCCGTGTCGCCGTAGACTCGCACGACCATATCGCTGACGTCGATAGTGTCGTAGCGAAGCTGTGCGTTCTTGCGAGCCGAAACCGTATCCTGCTTGGTTGTTACCTGGCCGAGAGGCGTGATGGCAACGTAGTCCTCGGCGAGCGTGCGCTGCGAAAATTCAGCATCGCGGTGAATGCTGGCTTCCCTGGCCTGCCGCTCCATGTCCACAATCTCACGAATCGTCGCCTGGTCTGCGGAATCGATGGATGGCCGGGGATGAAGGGCCACGTGCTGCGCGGAAAACAACGGCAACGCCAGCAGCAGCCCAAACAATAACATTACACATCTGTTCAGCATGAGACCTCCGCAGTTTGCGAGGGGACAGAGATCCGCCTGACCGAGCTACGAAACTTTGGATGCTGGAGTTCCGTGGAAGAAGCAGCCCGCTGCGATATTTGTGCCTTTAGCATCACCATGTCGAGATTCACGAGTCATACTCGATACTCGCCCGAGTATGAAGACTGTCTCACCTCCCACTTCGTTTGCACTTTCGCAACGGTGACCGGACACCTCTCCTTAAGCCGCTATATACCTTCCCAAGTTTTGGGATTTCGAGCGCTGAACCAAGAGCCGTCGCTGCAACTTATCTTCCAAGCAAAGAACCGTCCAAATGCTTGACAAGATAGAACCGGGCGTTTGCGCACGCGGGTATCATCTGTTCACTCCGGAACTGGATTGTCCAAAATCGGACAACGAATGTTCCATAAGATTCTTTCGATATACAGCTGAGTCCGGTTCCTCGAGGGTACGGATAAACTCAGCATCTAGTAGAATCAAGCCTCCGCTTTGGCATGGCTGACATTCGTCGTGGTCTCATCATCGTGAACACGGGCCCCGGAAAAGGCAAAACCACCGCTGCCATGGGAACTGCCCTGCGCGCAGTTGGCCAGGGGATGAAAGTACTGATGCTGCAATTCCTGAAAGGCTCGTGGCACTACGGCGAACTCGATGCCGTGCAAGCCTTCGGCGACAAGTTCGTCATGAAGCAGATGGGCCGCGGTTTCGTGAAAGTGGGAACGGAGAAGCCCGATCCCGAGGACGTCCGCATGGTCGAAGATGCCTGGATCGAGGCCGACCGCGCCATTCAATCCGGGCAGTGGGATCTGGTCATACTCGATGAGATCAATTACGCCATCAGCTATGGCATGCTCGATCCCGCCAAAGTGGTCGACAGCTTGAAAAAGAAGCCGGAAATGGTGCACGTCATCTTGACGGGCAGGAACGCGCACCCCACAATTGTCGAGGCCGCTGATACCGTCACCGAAATGCGCCAAGTCAAGCACGCCTATGAAAAAGGGGTCATGGCGCAGAGAGGAATCGAATACTGACAATTGATGATTGCTGATTTTTGATTGCTGATTGAAAGTCAGGACTCAAGGGATTTTTAATCAGCAATCAGCAATCACGAAATCAGCAATTTCTTTTTTATGGCTTGGTTTAAACGCGAATCCGGCGAGCTGGATACTTCGGGCGAGAAAAAAGTCCGCACTGAGGGCTTGTGGGTGAAGTGCGAGGGCTGCCGCCAGATCATCTGGAAGAAGGATCTGGAAGAGAACATGAATGTCTGCCCGAAGTGCGACAAGCACTTTCGGATCGATGCCCGCACCCGGCTCTCGCAGCTACTCGACGACAATCAGTACGAAAGCTTCGACGGAAACCTGTCCTCCACCGACCCGCTGAAATTCGTCGACCTGAAGCCTTATTCCTCGCGGTTGAGACAGGCGCAAAAAGATACAGGCCTGAAAGACGCCATCATCAATGCCCAGGGCAAGTTGCTGGGACGGCCCGTCGTGGTAAGCGCCATGGAGTATTCCTTCATTGGCGGCAGCATGGGTGCCGTCGTGGGCGAAGCGATCACCCGCGCGGTCGAGCGCTCGGCCGAAACGCGCACGCCACTCATCATTGTCTCGGCATCCGGCGGCGCTCGCATGATGGAAGGCCTTATCAGTCTGATGCAGTTAGCGAAGGTTTCATCGGCTCTGGCCAAGCTGGATAAAGCCAAAGTTCCCTTCATCTCGCTGTTGACCGATCCCACTACCGGCGGTGTTACGGCATCGTTTGCCATGCTTGGCGATCTGAATATCGCCGAACCAGGCGCCCTGATCGGATTTGCCGGCCCGCGCGTGATCGAGCAAACGATCCGCCAGAAGCTGCCGCCCGGCTTTCAGCGCAGCGAGTTTCTGCTCGAACACGGCATGCTCGACGCAGTCGTCTCCCGCAAGCAACTCAAGCCCTACATCGCAAGGTCGCTGGATTTCATGGCGGCGTAAAACAAGCTGTCAGCCATCAGCGTTCAGCTATCTCTCAAAAAGGATACGACAGATCAGCCCTTCCGAACGTCCACGATATTTTCCTTGGTTCCCATCACTGATAATCTGAGTGTTCAAGCTGAGAGCTGAGAGCTTTTTTCCCATGTCCTACGAAACTGCCGTCGCGAGCATGTTCGCGCTGGGGCACGAGTTGGCCCATACGCCGTCGAATAAATTCGACTTGGCGCACATGCGCGTGCTGTTGAATGCCATGAAGCATCGCGAGAGGCAATTTCCTGCAGTGCTGATTGCGGGCACCAACGGCAAGGGCTCGACGGCGGCGACCCTGGCATCCATTCTGCAAGCCTCTGGTCTGAAGACGGCTCTGTATACCTCGCCCCATCTGATGCGGATTAACGAACGCATCCGCATAAATGGACAAGAAATCAGTGACGATGATTTTGCCCGCCTGCACGGCGAAGTCGACCGCATCGCCGAGCGGCTTGTCGAGCGCCGCGAGTTGCCTTGGCATCCCAGCTTCTTCGAAATGATGACCGCGATCGCCTTTGCCCATTTTGCGCGCGAGAAGGTCGAAATTGCGGTGCTTGAGGTAGGCATGGGCGGGCGGCTCGATGCTACCAATGTGGTCGAGCCGCTGGTCAGCGTGATCGCTGATATCTCGCTCGACCATCAGAAATTTCTAGGCAATACGGTTGGCGAAATCGCGCGTGAAAAGGTGGGCATTATTCGGCCGGGCGGCGTGGTCGTCACCCTCCCGCAACAACCTGAAGCCAATGACGTCATCGGCAACACGATTCTTGATCTCGGCGCGCGCGGAGTGAGCGCCGTGCAGTATGTACCGCCGGTATCGCCTGGAAGTAGCGAGTACCGAGTACCGAGTGGCCACAAGAGGGCCTTAACCGCCGAGGACGGTAAGGCCAAGGAGCGCGCTGAGAATGGTGGTGCGACTTACTTTTCCGGTTATCCCCTGCAGGTGATGGGCAAGCAGATTCTCGTGGAGTCACCCCTGGTCGGCCGGCATCAGTTGCGGAACGTGGCTTTAGCCATCGCTGCAGCTGAAGAGTTAGCCAAGGCCGGCCTTCACGGAATTGCTCCTGAATCGATCGAGAAGGGAATCCGCCAAACACGCTGGTCGGGCCGCTTCCAGGTCGTTCCCGCGAAGCCAGGATGGCCTGACATCGTGTTCGATGTGGCGCACAATCCGGCGGGAGCGTGGGCCCTCCGCTCCGCCCTTTCGGAGCGCTATGAGAACCGTCCGCTGATTTTTGTTTTCGCGGCCATGCGCGACAAGGCAATCTCGGAAATGACAGAGATCTTATTCCCCTTGGCTGAGCGGATAATCGCAACCAAGCCAGAAAATCCAAGGGCAGCCTTGCCGGAAGAGATTCATCAGGCCGGCAGCCGTACCGGAGCCGAGATTGAAACGGCCTCAGATGTTGGCGCGGCTCTCGTGCGCGCCCGAGCACTCTCGAAACCGCAAGCGGTTATCGTGGTGACGGGGTCAATTTATCTCGTCGGCGAAGCGATGCGATTGCTCCGAGTCGAAGCCTGATATTTGTACGTACGCCTCCGTACGACACGCGCTGTTGCAGGGAGTTTGTGAAATCGTAGGATCTAGAGTCGGAAGTCGGGGTTCGCATATGCCGCAAAATCAAATGCCTGTCGTGCCTGCGTTTCCGCTTTCGCCTAGAATGGAGTTGTGCAGGAAGTGAATCCATCAGTTGACCAGGTAGAACGGGGCCAACCGGAAAGCGGCTCCTCCGGGCCCATTTCAGTCGTTCCATCCCGGCGCAGCCCTCATGCTATCCCGGGTGCGAAGTATGGCTGGCTCAGCCGGCTGCGGTCCTATTTCTTTTACGATCCCCTGATTTGGTTTTACACGCTGGTGATGGGGCTGTTGGCACTTCCGGGCGGCCTCTTCGATTCTGCTGGCCAGCGCCTGCACTGGTTTTCAACCACCTGGTCGCGGCTGATCATGGGCACGATTTTCTCGCCGGTGAAGGTAACCGGGCTCGACAAGATCGACACCACCAAGCCTCATGTCTATGCGGTCAACCACGGATCGGCGCTCGACATTCCCGTGCTCTATGCAAACTTGCCATTTCAGTTTCGCATCGCCTTCAAGAAGGAACTTTTGTCCTATCCCGTGGTGGGCTGGCAACTCAAGCGATCCGGGCAAGTTTGCATCGACCAGCAGAATCCCTCCCACTCAGTCAGCAGTATTCGTAAGGCGTTGAAAGGGTTGAAGAGCGGATTGCCGCTGGTGATTTTTCCCGAAGGCGGGCGCACGCCCGACGGCGAGATCAAGCCCTTTTTGCAGGGAGCATTTTTTCTCGCGATCAAGGCGCAACTGGATATCGTTCCCGTGGCCCTGATCGGAACCTACGAACTGCTCCCCATGAATACCTTTCATATCAAGAGCCGTCCGCTGGAAATGCGCGTGGGCGAGCCGATCTCCACCATCGGCCTAAAAGGCCACGATCTGGGAGCGCTCTCAGTTAAAGTGCAGAAGGCGGTGGAGGATTTGTATTACCAGCCGTAGAGACGTTGCTTCGCAAAGTCTCAATCTATGATTCCCAAAACCGCGGCCAAGAGGGCCAGCAGTGTCTCCACGAGTCGGGTAAGGTCGAGTCAGGCCGCTTTTGTTTTTTCGTCGCAGAGCTGCTGATAGTAATCGCGCCCGCGCTGGTAGCCGCGCGTGAACGCTTCTTCCAAATCTACTCCGGGATGCTCGCGCTGCGCATCCTCCAGCGCGGCATTCATCTCCCCGGAAACCTGGTCAAATTCCATGCAACGGGTTCGCGCGTGCAGTGCCGCCTGAAAACCCAGGCGATAATACTTCTCGTCGTTGGCAAAGTTCTTGCCCATTTTTGAATAGTGGCTTTCCTCGGCGCTGCGCAGGCCAATCCACCATTGCTCGCGCGCAGCGTCCACCGATTCCGCGCCCTCTGTCTTCATAAGTTCGCGAAGCGCCGTTGCCGGCTCCCCGTTCTCCACCACTGCCACGACCACGCTCCGGCCCTGCCGCAACGCATCTTCGTAGACGTAGATCTCATCTTCCGGTAATCCCTCCGTGGTCGACTTTTCCATCCTGCCCCCCACGCTCGCGCCCACGGTAGCTCCGGCCGCTCCCACAATCGCCGCTCCTAGCAGGCCAATTGCGGTGATCGGTCCAACGCCTGGTATCAGCGCCACTAGAAGCGATCCCCCAGTAATGCCGACTCCGCCCCCCAGCAGTGCGCCGATTGCTTTGCCCATGCCCGGTTGCTCAGCGGTATCCACCGGAACGGATTCCATTTCGCGATCTACCTCGCTCAAGCTTCCAGGCGTCAACAACGTGATCTTGTCGGCTGGAACACCAGCCTTGGATGCATCTTGCACTACGCGCGCGGCTGCTTCGCGCGTTTTGAATACTCCACTGACTGTTTCCATAAGGAACCTCGTAGACCGCGAAGTTTAACGTGGCGGACAAACCTCCGCAACTTGAAAACTGAAGTTTTGATGCGAAATCGAAGGGAGAGGCTACATCGAAATATTTAGCCCCTTTTTACCCTCCCGTAACCTTTCGCCGCTTCTCAGCGTTACCCTTATGAAAGGCAAGACGCGGAGAAATCGTTGAAGGCTCTGAAGAAAGAAGCGGACGAGCGGCTTCTCATTGAAGCTGCACAGCAGGACCCCGCCCGCTTTGCCGACCTTTATGAAATCAACTTCGAGCGCGTCTACGCCTACATTGTGAGGCGGGTGGGCAATCGCACCGAAACCGAGGATCTAACCTCGGAAGTCTTTCATCAGGCATTGGCAAACCTGAAACGATTCGAATGGCGAGGCATCCCGTTTGCGGCGTGGCTGTTTCGGATTGCGGCCAACCTGATTTCGGACCGTTGGCAGCGCTCGGGCCGGGAAGTTCCAGACGATTCGGGCCAGATCGAGTCGGCCCAGGTCAGTCCGGCGGAGATCGAGGAGGTAGAGCGCCGGGCCACGATCTTTCGCCTTGTCGAAAATCTGCCCGCCGAGCAGAAGCGCGTGGTCGTGCTCCGCTTTGTCGAGCAGAAAAGTATCAAGGATGTGGCGCGGGAGATTCGCAAGACTGAGGGCGCGGTGAAGCAGTTACAGTTCCGGGCGCTCAGCACCTTGCGAGCGCGCATGGAGGGTGCCGATGCCTAAGCGCTCTCTGAATTCGGGAAGTGGCGATACGAGGAAGATCGAACAGCTCAACCAGGCTGTCGAGAAAATGCTGGCCCAGAATGACGGGCGGGTTACCAAGGCGGGGGCTGAGATCGAGCCACTGGTGCGCATCGCGGCGGACTTGCGCAATCTGCCGAGTGCGACTTTCAAGGCACGATTGAAATCCAAATTAGGAGGGAAGAAAGCTATGTCCACCGCTGCCGAACCAGTCACAACTGCTCACGCAAAAGCCGCTCCCAGGATGGCATTCAAAGATGCCGGCAAGGCCATCGAGTTCTACAAGAACGCGCTCGGAGCACGCGAAGTTTTCCGCTTTGAGGTCGGAGGACACATCCCGCATGCCGAGATCGCGATCGGCGACTCGATCATCATGGTGACGGAAGAGTGGCCTGAAGGCGGACGATTTAGCGCCGAAACCTGGGGTCACTCACCGGTGATGATGAGCTTAGAAGTCGATGATGTGGACTCGTTCGCCGCGCACGCGGAGGCTGCAGGGATGAAGATGGTCATTCCGCCGAAGGACCAGTTCTACGGGCGCCGGGACGCTACGCTCGTCGATCCGTTCGGCTACACGTGGAGTGTAAGCACCGTGGTCGAGGAAATGTCGGTGGAAGAAATGCGCCGGCGAATGAAGGGACTGGCGACCGGGCCGGAAGCCGGGCAGCTTTCCGCCGAGAAAGAAAAAAGATCGGCAGTGAGCCCGACTCCGCGTGGCTTCCGGATGGTTACGCCATACCTGGTCGCTGCGGATGGTCTGGCGCTTTTGGAATTCACGAAGCAGGGTCTGGGCGCGGAAGAAATGATGCGGGCCATGATGCCCACCGGCGTGCACGCTGAAGTCCGCATCGGGGACACCACGCTAATGATGGGCGGCGGCATTCCCGGCAAGAGCTTCCCCGGCACACTCCAGCCCAACGCGCTTCACATCTACGTGGAAGATGCGGATGCGGTCACTAAGAAAGCCGTTGCGGCCGGAGCGACTCTCATCGACGAGGTGCGCGATCAGGAATATGGTGAGCGTTCCAGTACCGTGAAAGACCAGGCTGGCAATTTCTGGTATATCGCCACCGCCAAGGGTGAGAGCCATGTGCCCAAGGGCCTGCACAGCGTGAATCCTTATTTGCATCCGCGACGCGCGGAACCCTTGATCAGCTTCCTCAAGCGAGCCTTCGGAGCGCAGGAGGTCACGAAGTATGCTTCACCGGATGGCGTCGTGCAACACGCGGTGGTGAAGGTCGGTGACTCCGTGCTCGAGATGGGCGAGGCCCACGGCAAATACGAACCGATGGAAGCCATGTTCTACCTCTACGTCCCCGACATGGAGGCCGTCTATCGTCAAGCATTGGCGGCGGGAGCGACCTCGTTCCAGGAACCGACCGACCAACCCTACGGCGATCGCAATGCCGGAGTGAAAGATGCCTTCGGCAATAAGTGGTATATCGCCACGCACGTAAAAGATGTTGCGATGTAGCTCAAATCGATCATCGAAGCTGGGGGCGCTGCATCGTGCAAATAAACGCAGCGCCCCGGTTCGAATGACGGGTTAGCGCTTTCCCGCGAGTGACTTAACCCCGCTTCCGGTTTGACCCTCCCGAATCCCTTCAATAGACTGAGAGATTCAGAACACCTGCAGGTTCCACATTATGGCTGACAGCATTCATATAAAGCTCCCCGACGGGAGCGTGAAGGAAGTTCCCAAAGGCACGACCGCGCTGGACGTGGCCAAGTCCATCAGCCCACGTTTGGCGGACGCGGCGCTGGCGGCGAAGACTAACGGCGACCTCATCGACCTGACTCGCCCACTGGAAAAAGACACCGACCTGCGCCTGCTGACTGACAAAGATCCTGAGGCGCTCGAGGTCTACAGGCATTCCTCCGCACACTTGCTGGCCGCTGCCGTGCTCGAACTTTTCCCCGAGACCAAGCTCGGACACGGACCCGCCACCGAGAGCGGATTTTTCTACGACTTCTATCGCCCCACGCCGTTTACGCCAGAGGACTTGGAAAAGATCGAAAAGAAGATGCAGGAACTGGTGCAGCAGAACATTCCCTACGCGCGCGAATTTCTGCCTCGCGATCAAGGCCTGGCCGAGTTCAAAAAAGAAGGCGATTTCATGAAGTGCCATTTCATCGAGCAATTCACCAAGCCCGATGAAAAGATTTCCATCTATCGCACTGGCAAGTTCACCGACTTCTGCCGCGGACCGCACATTCCTTCTACCGGGAAGATCAAGGCGTTCAAGCTGTTCAACGTCGCCGGCGCTTATTGGCTGGGCGATGAGAAGAATCCGCAACTGCAGCGCATTTACGGAACTTCATTCTTCTCCAAGAAAGATCTCGACGCCCATCTGCAGCAGTTGGACGAGGCGAAGAAGCGCGACCACCGCGTCCTGGGCAAGCAACTCGATTTGTTCTCGATCCAGGAACTCGCGGGGCCGGGGCTGATTTTCTGGCATCCCAAGGGCGGCATTATCCGCAAAGAGATGGAAGACTGGATGCGGGACCAGTACCTGAAGCGCGGCTATTCCCTGGTCTACACGCCGCATGTGGCGCGGCGGCAACTGTTCTTTACCTCGGGGCACGAGGGCTATTACTCGCAGAACATGTTCGATGCCATGGAGCTCGAGGACGCCGAATATCGCCTGAAGCCGATGAACTGTCCCGGGCATATTCTGATTTACAAGGATTCGCTGAAGTCTTATCGCGATCTGCCGGTGCGGCTGGGTGAACTGGGCACGGTGTACCGCTACGAGCGCTCGGGCGTAATGCACGGTCTGCTGCGCGTTCGCGGCTTTACGCAAGACGACTCGCACATCTTTTGTACTCCGGAGCAGGTCGAAGCCGAGATTACCGGCTGTCTCGACTTCGCGCTGGATGTGCTGAAGGATTTTGGCTTCGACCAATTCCAAACCGAGCTTTCAACCTGGGATCCGAATGACCGTAAGAATTTTGTGGGCAGCGAAGAACAATGGATCAACGCCACGCAGTCGCTCGAGAAGGTGCTGAAAGGCCGGAACATCGACCACAAGACTATCCCGGGCGAAGCTGCATTTTACGGGCCGAAGATTGACATCAAGCTGGTGGATGCGATTGGGAGGCTGTGGCAGCTCTCGACCGTGCAGGTAGACTTCAACCTGCCGCAACGCTTCGGCTTGGAGTACGTGGCCGAGGATGGTTCGCGCAAACAGCCGGTGATGGTGCATCGCGCGCTGTTTGGATCAATCGAGCGATTCTTCGGCGTGCTGATCGAGCACTA
>DATBEI010000021.1:0-16415 GCA_036269595.1 Candidatus Sulfotelmatobacter sp. | reverse complement strand
CAACTCTGCGGCACGCTGCAGTTCGGCCTGATGATGGGTGGCTTCGCGCTCGCGGTCGCTGCCGAAGGCCGCCAGTCCGCCATAGGTCGCGCAATCGGAATGACTCATAAGAAAAACGCGGCTAGTTTTGTGCAGCAAAATCGACATCCGCACCTGCTCCAGGATGAAGTCGCGCTCGAAGTCATTGCGCGGCGAGGCAAGAGTTTTGGCGCCGCCGGCGACAACGATCATATCGGGACGCAGAACCTTCTGCCGCTGCAGGAATTTATTTACCACCAGGCGAATCCGCTGGTCGAAACAACACAGCACGGCGGCGTCGGCCACGTAAGGATCGGAAGCGGAATCAAAGTGGAAGGCCTTCTGCATAGAAATTTGTGGAGCGCTTTTCATCGTATCAAACTTGGAAGTTTGGTTAGTTCACTCGTGTCATCCTGAGCGACCTCGAAGCATCCCGCGCCCGTCAATTGAGAATGCCTCGCATCGAAACCGTAACTGCCCGCAGTGCAGGGATCCTTCGACTGCGTGAGTTCATTCACCAGCGAATGAACTCACTTCGCTCAGGATGACAGCGCTGTAGGAGACTTGGTTACGCGTGCTTGCTCTTCATCTCCGCCAGCAATTGCTCGATCCTGTCTTCCTTTTCAATCGCGGTCAGACGGTCTTCGACATCGTCTGCCCCGATCTCAGACTTCGCCTGGCTCACGGCTTCGTTGTGCGCCACCTTGCGCTTCATGCGATCGAAGGCCGCACTCTTCGAGCCATCGCCGATTGCCATGCGCGCGTCGTGCGCCTTTCCGGCTGCCCGCGCCCGCCGGTGCTCCGCAATCAGCAGATCGGATTTGTGCTGCGCCTCATCGAGTTTTTGTTCCAGCTTGCGTAACGCGGTTTTCAGATTGTCCACCTGCGCCTTCTGATCGCCGACCTGCTGGGCAAAGCTTGCCGACATCTCGCGATAACTCTCCAGGCGATGCAGAGCAGCGCGCGCCAGCTCGTCATCCTTCTTGCTGACTGCAAGCTCAGCCTTGCGGGTCCATTCACTGATCTTTTCTTCGTTCTCTTTGTGCTTTTTGGCCAGCAGGTGCTGGTCGGCGATTGCAATCGCCACCTGCGTTTTCACCTGCAGAAGCTGGTTCTGCATGTCGAGGATGACCTGCTTGATCATTTTTTCCGGCTCCTCGGCCTTGTCGATCAGGTCGTTGAGGTTGGCCCGGACTAGTGTGGAAACGCGCTCTAGTAATGCCATGGGGAAACTCCTTTTCTTGACTTCGCTCTCAGCTTTCAGCTATCAGCTAAATCCTTGCGAGTTGAACGGTCATTCTCCTGCCTTGCACGGTCATAACTGCCTTCTCAATTCGTGCGCGCGATGGAGCTGCGCGCATTGCGGACAGCCGGGATCCTTGCGGCGAAAGGTCGCGCCCAGCAACACTCCGATTGCTATACCGACGGCGAGCCAGATGCCTACGTGCCCCGCCATCACTCCGAACACCGCGCCCAGCGCCGCTCCCAGCGCGATGCCTAGTCCATGCAGTTTCGAATTATTGGTCATAACATTTTCTCAATTCCGCCGAGCTTCGCTCAGGCGGGACCCTTCGACTTCGCTCAGGGCTGGACGGGCGAATGCGCCCGTCCCCACACGAGCAACTTCACACGAGCATCACTCCCTACGCTTTCGGCGGATCGCCGGGCTTCAGGGCTTTGTCGCCAATTTGGCGTACTTTGCCCAGCAACTCCGACAGGGGCATGCCGGAGAGCGTTTCGAAAAGCGCGGGCACTTGCGCCGCCATCTTGGTGATGTCGCCCGTAACTTTGCTCATCCCGGCCCCGTCGCCATTTCCGGTGGAGACGATGGTGATCTTGTCGACGTTGGCCAGTGGAGCGGCCAATGCCTTCACCACCTCGGGCATGCTCGCAAACAGCCGGTCGATAACCGCTGCCTGGTTGTATTCCTGGAAAGCCGCGGCTTTCACGTTCATGGCGCGAGCTTCGGCGTCGCCCTTCTTGAAAATGATTTCGGCTTCGGCCTCGCCTTGCGCGCGAATGGAAGATGCCTGACCCTCGGCTTCCGCGATCAGGCGCTGCTTTTCGGCGGCAGCGAGAGTTTCAATCCGCTGACGCTCGATCTCGGCGCCCTTCAACACGGTCGCAATCAGTTCCTTTTCGCGACGATTGATTTCCGCCTCTTGCACTTTCACCTGCTGCTCTTTCTCGACCTGCTGCACCTTCACCTGCTCGGCGATCACTTGCTGTTGCATGATGTTGGTTTGAATGTCATACGCCTTGTCGGCCTGCGCCTGCTGGCGTTTGGTGACTTCGAGGAATTGCGCTTTCTTCACTTCCAGGTCGCGCTGCGATTCCGCCTGCTTGGCCAACGACAATGTCTCGGCCAACACGCGCTCCTGATCGGCCTGCGCCCTTGCCACTGCGGCTTCCCGCTGCGCTAGCGCGCGCTTGATGGCCGTATCGCGATCGGCTTCGGCCGTGGCCACGTCGGCGTCACGCTTGATGCGAGCCACGTCGGGCTTGCCCATGTTGGTGATGTACTCGTTCTTGTCGCGAACCTCCTTGATGGTGAACGAAATGACTTCCAGCCCCATCTTGTTCATGTCTTCGGCGCAAGTGGAGCGCATGCGGTCGGAAACCATCTCCGGCTGCTTAACGATCTCTTCGACAGTGAGCTGGCCAATGATGCCGCGCAGGTGGCCTTCCATGACCAGTCGGATCAGGCCTTCGCGCTCCTGATCGCTCTTAGTGAGGAATTGCTCGGCGGCGGTGAGCACCGACTCGCGATCGGATTTCACCTTGATCTGCGCGACGGCCTCGACCGTGACCGCGACTCCCTGCTTGGTATAGAGATCCTGCTGCGGAGCTACGTCGAACGACATCAGTTCAAGCGATAGATCGCGGCAGATCTGCACCATCGGCAGCACCAGCGTGCCGTGCCCTTGCACCACGCGCGTTCCGCCCAAGCCGTACACGATGAGCGCTTCGTGCGGCCCTGCTTTGCGATAGAGCCTGGCCATTCCGCTCATGAGAAACAGAATGACCATCACTCCAAGTCCAACCACGATCCAGATTTGTACGACGTTCGAGATGCCACTGAACATAACGCCTCCTGTAATTCTCAGATCCTGTTCTCAGTTCTCTGCTCTCAGTTCTCAGTTCTCTGCTCTCAGTTCTCGGTCTTCTGCGCCGGGCGCCATCATTGAAGCCATCTGCAACTTGGGCTGCTCCACTAATTCGGAATGAGCCGGCCTGGAGTTCAAATTGAAATTGATGATGGAATTGTTGCCGTACCAACAAACACCCAAAATCGCGTAAAAGAAAATCAGCATCGGCCAGAAGGCGCTCGGCTTTTGCGCATGCGCGATCAGTGCGCCCACCGTGAACAGCACCGACAGAAACGCCATGATTCCAAGGCCCAGATAGAGCGCGCCTTCCCGCGAGGTGTAGCCGTTGGGCTGCCAGTTGGCGTCAAAGTGTACGGCCATCCGCGCAGGCAGTTGGTCCCAGTTGCGCCAATAGTTGAAGGCCGTGCTGACCAGAAAAAGCCACATTAACGGGATCAGCGCCTTCGACCAGTTGCTTCCTATCGAGCTTGCCTGCGGAGATTCGGGAATATTCACCGGGGCGTGAGCGGAGGTGCTGATGGTGGCGAAACCCGTCACCTGATTCAAATCGCGGATGATTCTTTCGGGATCGTTGTGGCCGAGAAAAATGTCTCCACTGGTGGTCTTGATGTGGACGACACGGCTGCCCCAAACGTAGGCGCGGGTGTTGCCGATTCCGCGAATTCCATATCCGCGGGGCAGGCTCCAGGTTTCGATCGAGTAGCTCACGATTGCCTGCCTCGGAATGGCGCGCAGAAGGAATCCAAGGGTGCGCACTTCGACGCCATGCCGGAGGAAGCGGTATTCAAATCCGCCGAGCACCAATGCCAGGGCGGCGACTCCGACCAATGCAACGACCATCAGGCCAACCCTCGCCGGCGTAGTCGGGTATAGGAAGAAGGATATCGCCGGCACAATCAGCGCAGGAAGAATGGCCAGACTCCAGACGCGACCCGAGTGCGTCTCGACGGCGAGCACGTCGGTTTGTATCTCGTTTGGCCTCATATTTCCTTCCTGTCTTGCTACGCACCAGGCGCCGAACTCGAATCTGACAGCGGGGCCGTTACTCATTGGCCATCTCGCTCCACAACCGAACGTAGGCAATTCCTTTTTCGTAGCGCGTGACCACAACTTCAGTTCCCTGGACGATGGCGCTGCCATCTTCGCTGCGGGCGCCGCAGACGCGGCGCGTGCCGGCCTGTGAGTACAAGATTTCTCCCGTGCCGCCTTCGCGAATGGAGACGCACAGGCGGCCGAGCACGCCCACCATTTCGTAGTCGGCAGGATCCATGTTCTCGTCTTCAGAAATCAGTACGCGACTAAGGAAGAAAAAAATAATTCCTCCGCCCACGATGCCGCTGACAACAGACAGCAGCAGTCCCAATCCCACCCAAACCGTCGAAAAGCGGATGAGCAGATATCCGGTGCCGCCGAACCACGCGAGAAACGCCGCGAGCGACGGCGGATTAAACGGCGAAACATTGCTGCCGTGCCCGGCTTGCGCCGACGGCCCGGCCTGCCCAGTCACAGGCCCATGGGCCGCGGGTGCATGGCCTGCGGCAACCGGCGCTTGCGCGGGCGGCATGCTGTGTCCATGAAAGTGCGGCAAGTGCAGGCGTCCGAAGCGCGATCCGCCAAACACAAATGAAAAGAAACTGAAGCAAAAACCAATCGCGAAACAGATCAAGTAAAAATCGGACCACTCGAAGCGCGTCAACGTCATCGGATTCGCCTCCCTTCCGCACTCGCAACCCGACTAAGATTCGAGGCGCTTGCCACGTCCGGCCGCAACGCTTCCAACAGGCGGTCGGCCAGACCCGGCGTATCGAGAATCGCGCCCAGCAGCAGTAACGCGCGCCGCGTATCTCTTTCGCGCGCCGCCTTGATCAGCACATGGCTGACTTCGGGATCGTTCGCGAACTTCTCCGAACCTTGCAGCAGCCAAACGTCAAGCTGGCCTTCGGTGGTGCGCAGGTCCGAAGTCAGCTCCGTGTGATAACCCTCGGGGTCATCCACCAAAAAGCCGGGATGCACCTTAAAAAACCTGGCCAGCAGAGCGCGCGACGATTGCGTCATGTGCGGGCGCGTTCCGTTCTCGATCTGCGAGAGGTAAGACTGGCTGATGGTTTTGCGCTGGCCGCCGCTCCTGCCCTCTTTCCTGGCTTGCTCTTGCAAGGCGCGAACGAGTTCCAGTTGAGTCATGGGGCGACCCAGTCCGCGGAGCGAACCCTCCACTTCCCGCAGGTAACGGATTTTCTCGCCCAGCTTCACAGGCTCAAACTCTCTGTATTTCTAATCGAGATAATCATATTGCAATCTGCAATGCATGTCAAGGAAGGAATTTGCCTTATTTTGACGACCTTCGGAGCCGGCTGGCTCCCTTTGAAGCATTAACCACGAAGGGCATGAAGGATGCACTCCCAAATTAAGGCGTGGCCACGGGCTAGAGCCCGGCTTCAATTCGGGAACGGGGATCAAGGTAGTCGCGCAGCGCGTCGCCGATGAAGTTGAAACTCAACACGGCGAGCATGACGGCGAGCGCGGGAAACAGAACCAGGTGAGGGGCATCGAACAAATGCGCGCGGCCGTCGTTGAGCATGGCTCCCCAACTCGCGGTCGGCGGAGGCACACCGAGACCGAGAAAGCTCATGGTGGCTTCGGCCAGAATGGCTCCGGCCATGCCAATCGCGGCCTGCAGCACGACCGGTTGAATGATGTTGGGAAGAATGTGGCGGGCAATAATTCGTAAGTCGGAGGCGCCGAGAGCGCGGGCAGCTTCGACGAATTCGCGCTCGCGAGCAGCGAGAACTTGTCCGCGAACCAGGCGCGCATAGCCGACCCAACCTCCCAGCGAAAGCGCGAGCACCAAATTGAAAATGCCGGGTCCGCGGAAGGCGATGAACGCGATGGCCAGCAGAATTCCGGGGAAAGAAAGGAACGCGTTCATCAGGATCACGTTGACGAAGCGGTCGATGCCGCCGCCGTAGTATCCCGCTACCGATCCGATGATTAGCCCGAGCGCGAGCGACGTCAGAACTACGCAGGTACCCACCAGCATGGAAATGCGCGCGCCGTAAACGACGCGGGAGAGAATGTCGCGGCCCAGTTCGTCGGTGCCAAACCAGTGGGCGCGCGAGGGCGGATCGAGGCGCGTGGGCAGATGAATGGAAGCCGGGTCCTGCTGCGCGATCCAGGGAGCGAACAAGGCAAAGATGACGAAGATCACGACTAGTACTATGCCGATGGCCGCCAAGGGATTGTGGCGGGCGTTTCCGGCAACGCGGCGGCGAAACGAGATGGCGGCGGTCGACATGAATTGAATTACAACTACCATACCTCGAGATGGCGATGGGGCCACGATTCTAGTCTGTCGCCCGGAGCGGAGCAATGGACCTATGGACTCCCCGGCACAGGTGCGTGGGCCCTTCGCTTCGCTCAGGGTGACAAAGGGGGAGTAGTTCTTGCGCGAGCGCCAGTAATGCTTCTACAGAAATTTTCCACACGATTCGAGCCTTGAGGTCCGGCTGCAGATGTGTTCTCATAGAGAAAAGAGCCGAGCCGCTTGGCCCGGTCGGTATGCGCCTTAACCTCCACTCTAGCCAACATTCAAAAAGGAGGATCCATGAATAAAATCTCGTATATTCCCAAAGACTACAACACCATCACACCTTACCTGATCGTCAAGGGGGCCGCGCAGGCCATCGATTACTACAAGAAAGTTTTCGGCGCGACCGAACTGTTTCGCATGAACGGACCCGACGGCAAAGTGGGCCACGCGGAACTGAAGATCGGGAACTCGCATATCATGCTGGCCGATGAGAATCCGAGCATGGGGCAGGGGCACACCAGCGCCACGACCATTGGCCAAAGCCCGGTCAGCCTGTATGTTTACTTTCCTGACGTGGATAGCGTAGTCAAGCGCGCTTCCGCCGAGGGCGGGAAAGTCCTGAAGCCAGTGGAGGATCAGTTCTACGGCGACCGTTCAGGATTCATCCAGGATCCGTTCGGCCACCTCTGGGGCGTAGCCACGCACGTGGAAGATGTGTCGCCCAAGGACATGGAAGAACGGATGAAGAAGCTGGTACCGGCAGCGTAGTTACACCCAGGGCGGGGCGGCCACGCCCCGCCTGTTTTCTTACTGTCATGTGAATGTTGAAACGATTGTCTTCACTAACGTGTCATCGTTGGAATGACTCGTCTGATTCGCGAATTACCAATTTTTGCCGGACAACAACCTGCCGCCCGATTGTATCTTTTATGGTACACTAACCAGTGGTCCTGCAGAATTCGCCACGAAAGATCGAGCTTTTGTTCTTCCGTAACGATTCCGGAACCGAACCGGTTCGGGAATGGCTGAAGGGACTGGATCAGACAGAGCGTCGTGCCATAGGAACCGACTCACTCCGTGCGCAGTGGCGTTGGCCGGTTGGCATGCCGCTGTGCCGCCCGATGGGCAAAGGTTTATGGGAAGTACGGACTGGTCTGCCGAAAAATCGCGCAGCGCGCGTGCTGATTTGCTTCTATGAGGATCGACTCGTGGCTCTGCACGGCTTCATCAAGAAAACGCGAGCTACTCCGGCGGATGACCTAGGTTTGGCGCGGCAGCGGCAAAAGGAGCTGGAACGATGAGCAGGAAGAATTTGGGATCGAGCGTTGACGACTTTCTGAAAACAGAAAACATTTTCGAGGAAGCGCAGGCGCAAGCTGTCAAGGAAGTCGTGGCCTGGCAACTCGCCAAGGCAATGAAGAAGAAAAAGCTTTCCAAGGCGCGGATGGCAGTCTTACTGAAGACGAGCCGTGCGCAGGTGGATCGCATTCTTGATCCGAAACGCGATATTACGCTGTCGAGTTTGCAGCGGGCGGCTGCGCTGTTGGGGCAGCGCGTCGTGATTGAGTTGGTGTGATGGCACAGCTGCGGCCCGCTTTTTCCGCCGTTTTAATCCCCTCATTTCGTGAATGGGTTTTCGATCTGTACTCCCGCAATTTTCTGGGCATTCAGATCTTCCGAGAGGATCCGGGTTGCGCCGCATTTGACGGCGGAGGCGACGATCAATGCATCCCAAAAACCGATGCGCGATTCGTCTTCGATACGAAAAGCGGCGGCAATTTCTGTCGGTGAGATTTCGGTGCACCAAATGGAATAGCTGTTAACGACGAGCCTCGCCGCGGCTTTGGGCAGCGGGGAGGCGATCTTGCGAGTAACGTTTACGTAAAATTCCTGCAGCACCTGGATGCTGAGGACGCCGGCGCGGTTGGTCCAAAGTTCGCGCAGAATCTCCTTGGCGATCTCGTGTTTAATTTTCGCATCTACGTCGTGCGCGTAAATCAAGACATTGGTATCGACGAAAGTTTTAGCGCTCATGCCACTCGTCGCGGCTGGCGCGAATCACGCCGCCAAGGTGAAAGCCTTGATCGAGCAGCGCGTTGGCTTGGCGCTGAGCGCGTTCGTAGGCTTCTTCTTCGCCAACGAGAATCTCAATCTGTTGAGCCAGCAGCCCGCTGATAGACGAACCGCGGCGTGCGGCCAGGATTTTGGCTTTGCGGATCGTGTGCTGCGGTAGGCTAAGTGTCAGATTCTGTTTGATCATAGGACCAGTACACGTAGTATACGTGTACCACGTAATATACGTGACAGTCAAGTGCTTCAATGTTCCCGCACCCAGTCGCCAATAACGCGCACAAGTTAGGGGTGCCGCGGCTACTGGCGAATTCTTGGGTTCGCTACGGAATAAAGAATGTCGGTCAGGAAGTTTACGGCGACGTAGGTGAGGCCGATGGCGAGGATGCAGCCCTGAACCAGGAAATAGTCGCGGGCGGAGATGGCGTCGACTGTCAGGCGGCCGATGCCGGGCCAGGAAAAAATCTTTTCGGTGACGATGGCGCCGGCCAGGAGGGCGCCAAACTGCAGGCCCAACACGGTAAGCACGGGAATCATGGCGTTGCGCAGGGCATGGCGGTAGACCACGGTGCGTTCGGGCAGGCCTTTGGCGCGGGCGGTGCGGATGTAATCCTGGCTGAGTTCTTCGAGCATGGACGTGCGCACCATGCGGGTAAGAATGGCGGCGAGAGCGCTGCCCATGGTAAGGGCCGGCAGCACAAGATTGGCAAACGATCCGGCGCCGGAGACCGGGAGCCATCCAGCCTTGATGGCGAAGAGCAGGATGAGAATGGGCCCGAGCGCGAAGTTCGGGAACGACAGGCCGAAGAGGCTGACGACGGAAAGCAGGCGGTCGTCCCAGCGATTGCGGCGCGTTGCGGACCGAACTCCGGCGGGGATGGAGAGGATGATCGCCACGAACAGCGACGCCAGCGTGAGCCGCAGAGTGTAGGGATAGCGCTGTGCGATCAGGCGCGTGACCGTCTGGTTGTAGCGAATCGAGCGGCCGAGGTCGCCGTGGAGCACGCCCTTCCAGTAATGCAGGTACTGCTCGCTGAGAGGAGCGTCCAGGCCGTAGGCGTGGCGCGTGGCGGCAATGTCGGCGGGCGGGGCGCCTTCGCCGAGCATTTGCGCGATGGGATCTCCGGGGACGAGATGGATGAGCAGGAAGACGAGGCTGACCACCAGCCAGATGACTGGGAGGGTGTAGAGGACGCGTTGGAGGAGAGTTCGCAGGTCTCAGGTCTCAGTTCTCGGCTTGAACAGCCGCTGATGGCAGGAGAGGACTACGCAAACTCGGCGACAGCGAGGAGAACTGCAGGGATCCTTCGACTGCGCATGAAGGCTCGCTTTGCTCGCCTTCATGCTTCGCTCAGGATGACAAGCTTTTGAGCGTGACATATAGCCTGACATATAGCGTGACATATAGCGTGAGATAGTTAGCCTCCTGCGCCTCTTTAGCCTTCTGGGCCTCTTTAGTCTCCTGCGCCTGTTTAGTCGCCTGCGCTTCTTTAGTCTCCTGCGCCGCGGGCGGCTTCGGCTTCGCCTTCTACTTTCGCGGTCTTTTCTATGCGAACTCTGGCGATGCGGTGACCTTCCAGTTCTTCGACGGTGTAGCGGCGGCCGTCGTATTCGAAAGAGTCGCGCAGGGCTGGAATCTTCTGCAGGCGGGCGAGGATGAATCCCGCCAGGGTTTCGAAACCGGCGTCGTGCGGAAGGATCAGGGCGTACTCGGCTTCCAGGTCACGGATGTTGACAGAACCCTCGAGCACGAGCACCGATTCATTCGCCAGCGCAGGCTCGGCGGGAGAAACATCGAATTCGTCTTCGATGTTGCCCACCAACTGCTCGAGAATATCTTCGACGGTGATTACGCCGGCGGTCGAGCCGAATTCGTCGACCACGACTGCAAGATGGCGGCGACGATCTTTAAATTCCGAGAGCAGTTCGGCCAGAACCTTAGTCTCGGGAACGACCAGAACATCATGCATAATCTGGCCGATTTGCATGGCTGAAATGCGAATCGCGACGGACTGTCCGAGGTTGCTGAGGCGGAGGCGCATCCACCGCATGAGGTCTTTGTAATAGAGCACGCCGACGATGTGCTCAGGGCCACGCTGCGGATCGTAAATGGGGATGCGCGAGTGCTGGCCCTCGACCACGCGAGCCAGGGCGTCATCGAGCGCGAGGTCGGAGGGCAGCGAAAAAATGTCGGGGCGGGCGACCATGACTTCGCGGACGGTGATGCTGTCGAGTTCGATGGCGCTATGGATCATTTCTTCCTGAAATTCGGGAATCTGGCCGAACTGGCGGCTGGCGGTGACGATGAGTTTCAGTTCGTCAGGCGAGTGCACAGCGCCGCCGCGGCGGGTGGCTTGCGCGCCAAACATCCGCAGCACGAGCCCGCCAGAGCGGCGCATGAAGAACAGCACCGGGCGGGTAAGAGTGAGAAAGGCCTCCATGGGCGCGGCCACCGCGAGTGCAACCTGCTCGGCACGCTGTAGTGCCAGAGTTTTCGGGACCAGTTCGCCGAGGATCACATGCATGTAAGTGATCAGGCTGAAGGCGACCGCAATCGCGATGGCGTGAGCGTAAACGGCGGCGTGGGGTACTTGATGAACAAAGCGCGTCCCTTCGACCAGGCGCGCGACGATGGGCTCGCCGATCCAGCCAAGGGTAAGGCTGACCATGGTGATGCCGAGCTGAACACCGTTGACGACTTCGTCGAGGTGCTGGTGAAGGCGTTGCACAATGCGCGCGCCAATGCGGCCCGCGGAAATGAGCTGCTGGATGCGCGTATCGCGCACGCTCACCAGGGCGAATTCGGCTGCTGCGAAGAAGGCATTGGCCGCTACCAGGAGAAGGATCAGAAAGACCCGGAGCAGTACAAAGGCGACCATGGATGGGTAATTCTAACATTTCAAAGGGCATGGATTGACGTGGTTCGTGTCAGAATCGCCGCCCTCGGCTGTCGGTCGGGCCGCGGGCTCGACGTCTTCTCAGCCCCAACTCAAAACCGTGGAAGTCAAAACCGGTCTCGCCTCGCTCGACCGACAGCCGACGCGGCTGTCGCCACATATAAACATCTCTGGTGTTTGCGGTCACAAAAATGTCGACGGAAATGCGCTATCCTTTTAGTGGGGCGCTGGTCTAACTGGCAGGTTGGCGGCACAGCTCAAATTCGTGCCGTTCCCGAGACCCGTTCCTGACCGAGTTCGCATTTTCAGGTCGCGTTCCACTTCTTGAAGTCGAAATTACGGAACAAAAGCAACTCAGACCGCGTACATGGGAATGAGGGCGGCGGAATGGCTCCCAATCTCCACTTGGCGGTATCTACAGGAGGCGTTGTGAACGGCAACGGAACTAATAAAAAGAAGCGTCGCAAACTGATTATCTGGGGAATCGTGGTCGCGGTCATCGTGCTGGTGATCGCAGGCGGAGTCTTCGCCGCGACGCGTGGCGGCACCAAGATTGATCCGTCGAAACTAGCCAAAGTGGAAAAGGGCGACCTGGCCAAGAGCGTGGTCGCGACCGGCAAGGTCACGCCCATCACCAAGGTCGAAGTTAAATCGAAGGCCAGCGGCATTGTGAAGAAGCTGCTGGTGGATTACGGCGATCGCGTGAAGAAGGGACAACTCCTGGCCCAGCTCGACAAGATCGAGATTGAGGCGCAGGTGGAGCAGTCAAAGGCCGCCCTGGAAGCAGCGCAGGCCAACCTGAAGAGTTCGCAGGCCGATTTCGAACGCGCCAAGGTCGACGCGGAGGGTCCTGACGTGCCGCTGTTGAAGCGCGCCTATGAGCGCAACGTCAGCATGGCGAAGGACGGAGTGGTTTCGACTTCGTCCCTGGAAGACTCGGAGAGAAATTACGAGATGGCGCTGAACAAGCAGAACGTGTCGAAGGCACAGGTGACCGTGCTGAAGGCGAAGATTGCGCAGTCTGAGGCGCAAGTGGCGGAGGACGAAGCCAATCTCAAGCAACTCGAAGAGCAGCTCAGCTATACCGACATCATCTCGCCGATCGATGGCATCGTGCTGTCGCGCGACGTGCAGATGGGCGACGCAGTGAGTTCGATCCTGGTGTTGGGCTCGTCCGCCACGCTGGTCATGACGCTGGGCGATACCAGCGAAGTGTATGTTAAGGGCAAGGTCGACGAGAGCGACATCGGCAAGGTCTATCTCGGACAGAGGGCGCGCATCAAGGTGGAGTCGTTCAAGGACAAGACCTTCGACGGCAAGGTCACGAAGATATCTCCGATGGGCGTGGAGAAAGATAACGTGACGACCTTTGAAGTGCGCGTTTCGATCCAGAATCCGGGCGGCGAACTCAAAGCCGAGATGACCGCGAACGCGGAAATCATCCTGGAAGAACACAAGAACGTGCTGCAGATTCCCGAAGGCGCCATCCTCTACGACAAGGACAAAAAGGCTTCGGTGGAAATTCCCAATCCGAAGGGTAAGGACGGCAAGAACAAAGTAGCCGTCAACATCGGGATCTCGAACGGCGCCAAGACCGAGGTGCTCGGCGGGTTGAAAGAAGGCGACCAGGTCGTGCTGCAGTAAACATTGCTGGGCGTGCGGCCACCGGCTTCCGGTTCGAAGAGCTATCCGTTCCACCGGAAGCCGAGAGCCGGAGGCCGATTGCCGTTTAGGGCTTGCCATGACTCTCTCCGAAATTCTCCGCCAGGCTTTCGCCACCTTCCGGGCGCACAAGATGCGAACCTTTCTCACGATGTTTGGAATCGTGTGGGGGATTGCGTCGGTGATCATCCTGGTCGGGCTGGGACGAGGCTTCAGCGTCGATCAGAAGAAACACATGGCGACGCTGGGCAAAGACCTGGTCATCATGTGGGGCGGGCGCACCAGTTCGCAGGTGGGCGGACGAGCTGCGGGGCGGGAGATTCACCTTAGCGTAGACGACGCCGACTTGATTCGCGACGAGTGCTACATGGTCAAGAATGTCAGCCCGGAGTTGCGGCGAACCATTCCGGAAGTGAGCCAGTACAACCTGGCCAGCCGCGGTGTAGTCGGCATGTGGCCGTCGTATCAGGAATTCCGATCGCTGCAGATTTCCGAGGGCCGTCTGATTACCGACGACGACGAGCGCGAAGGCCGCCGCGTGCTGGTGCTGGGATCGAAAGCCTACCGGCAGTTGTTTCCCGGACAGCCCGCCATCGGCGCCAGCGTGCTGGTGCAGAGTGTTCCCTACCTGGTGGTCGGGGTTCTGCAGGAGAAAAAGCAGAACTCGAATTACAGCGGGCCGGACAACGATTACCTGTTCGCGCCCTACTCGGCGGTGTCGCGCGACTTTCCGCCGCCGACCAAGCCCGGCGCTGGAATCACGCGCGGCTATCTCGATGACATTGTTTTTGAAGTGCGCGACCCGGAAGAGCATGAGTCCGCCGTATTGCAGGTGCGTCGGAGCCTGGCGCGGGTGCACCACTTCGACGCGCTCGACAAGGATGCGCTGTTTATCTGGGACACGATGGATGGCGCGAAAATGCTGGACAAGATTTTCGGTGTGGTGACGATCTTCTTTGGATGCGTGGCGATTGTAACGTTGTGCCTGGGCGGCATCGGCGTGATGAACATCATGCTGGTATCGGTTACCGAACGCACCCGCGAGATCGGCACACGCAAGGCTATGGGCGCGACCAAGCGCGACATACTGCGGCAATTTTTTGCCGAATCCGCGATGTTGACCATAGTGAGCGGCATTTTAGGCCTCGCATTCGGCATGGGGACCTGCGCGGCGATGGAGCAGTTGCCGCTGCCCGACTTCGTGCCTCACCCCATCGTTTCGTGGATTTCGATTGTTGCTTCCATTTTGACTTTGTCGTTAATCACCGTGACCGCAGGCATGTATCCCGCCCAGCGCGCCGCGGATATGACACCTGTGGAGTCTCTACGTTATGAATAAACACGCTAATCAGTTCCGCACGCATGCCACTCCAGTGTCCAGCCGGTTGGGATTTGCGATCGCGCTGGTCGTGCTTTTCAGCACCGCAGCTTTTGCCTCCAGCCCCCAGGGCTCGTTCGAGAAGACGCTTACCGTAAGCGGCCCGGTCAATCTTGAAGTGCTCACGCATTCCGGCGACGTCACGGTGCGCGCCGGATCGTCGGGATCGGTGGTCATCCGCGGAAAAATCTTTGTCGGCAATAGCTGGTTCAGTGGCAATCGTGAGGCTGACATCCACCAGATTGAACAGAATCCTCCCATCCGGCAGGAAGGTAATAACGTTCACATTGAATACGTGGACATGCGCAACATCTCGGTGGATTACGAGATCACCGTGCCCGCCGACACTGCGGTGCGCACGCGCAGCGGGTCTGGCGACCAGATCATCGAAGGCACGCATGGCAATGTCGATACGCAAACCGGATCGGGCAATGTGAAGCTGAGCAACTTGAAGGGCGAGATCCGGCTGCAGACCGGCTCGGGCGATGTGCGCGCGCACCAGATCGCGGGCTCGGTTAAAGGCGGCACTGGAAGTGGAGACGTCGAGGTTGAAGAGACCAGCGCGGGCGAGGTGGATTTACGAACCGGATCGGGCAACCTGACCGCGCGCGGCATCAATGGCGAGTTCCACGGCGAAACCGGGAGCGGCGACGTGACCGCCGAGGGAACGCTGAGCGGCCCGTGGGAAATTCGCACTGGCTCAGGCAACGTGCGCCTACGACTGCCGGAGAATGCTGCCTTTGAAGCGGATTTTTCCACCAGTTCGGGGAGCATCGATGTTAACTCGCCGATCGAGATGACCGTGCAAGGCCGGGTGAACGATACCCACCACCAGATTCATGGCAAAGTGCGCGGCGGCGGCCAGTTGCTGAAAGTGCGTACGGGCTCGGGGGACATTCACATTTCGTAGCACGAACCGAAGCCTTGTCATCCTGAGCGAAGCGAAGGATCTCTGCAGTCTCTCGCCATCGACAAAGTACATAGGTCTTCGCTTCGCTCAGGATGACAACGCAATCTAGCGCAGCTTTATGTATTTGAAGGAACTCATCTCGCAAGGCTGGCAGTCGCTGATGCGCGACCGCATGCGGTCGTCTCTGACCATGCTGGGCATTGTGTGGGGATTGGCGTCGGTGGTGCTGTTGCTGGCCTACGGCCAGGGGCTGGGTGGGTGCGTGCTGCATGCGTTTCTGAATATGGGCAACAACGTGATCGTCATGTGGCCCGGGCAGACGAGCATGCAGGCGGGCGGACAGCGCGCGGGCAAGAAAGTTGCCTACGAACTGGAGGATGTGGAGGCGATTCGCGACGAGGTTCCGATTGTGCGTGCGGTGAGCGGCGAGATTGACCGCGACTTCGGTTTCAAGATTGGCACCCGCGTGGTCTCGATCATGGTGCGCGGCGTGGATATGCCCTACGGGCAAATGCGCAAGCTCGAACTGGAGGACGGGCGTTACTTCAACGAGAGCGATTTCGCCGACCACCATCGTGTAGCCATTCTCGGCTATGAGGCGGCGAAAAAAGTATTTCAGGGCGCGCCAGGCGCCGGCCAGCACGTGGAAATCGGAGGCCTGGATTTTGAAGTGATTGGCACCATGCGCAACAAGATTCAGGACTCCATGTATCAAGGTCCGGACAATGAAAACGCGTTCATTCCGTTCGCCCTGATGCGCGACCTGAAGAACCTTCGCGATCCTGACGAGATCATCATTCAACCCACTGCGCCGGAGCTCAACAAAAAGGCGTTGATGGCGGCGCGCGAGGTGATCGCGCGGCGGCACCACTTCGATCCCAAGGATGACAAGGCTACGCCCGAGTGGGACACGATTGAAGACCGCGCCATGATCAATGCATTCTCCTACGGACTGCAAGCTGTTCTGGGACTGATTGGCGTGTGCACGCTGGCGGTGGGCGGCATCGGCGTCATGAACATCATGCTGGTCTCGGTGACCGAACGGACGCGAGAAATCGGATTG
>DATBEI010000018.1:0-6048 GCA_036269595.1 Candidatus Sulfotelmatobacter sp. | reverse complement strand
ACTGTGGCGCCGCATTCCGCGGCCCGCGCCGCCGCTGCCATCCCCGCCGGTCCCGCTCCAATCACCAGCACATCGAATCGCCGCGAAGTCTTACCCATCGGTCTCCACTTTCATTCCGGGCTCGCACAGGATCTGGCAACTTCGGCAATGTGGCCTGCCGTCGATCGCCACCCGGCATTCGAAACAAATTCCCATTCCACAGAGCGGTCCGCGCGGTTCGCCGCTCACCGAAATTCGGCACGCGCGTCCCGCCATCGTTACCGCAACGGCAACGGTCGCGCCAGAAGGCACCGTCACCGGCGAACCATTCACCGTCAACGTCAGCAAATTCGGCTGCGGGCTAGACACGGACATTTTCCTTTCCCATCCGCGCGGGCAAGTAAGGCTCGATGGCAATTTCCGCCCGCGCTCCCGTGATTTGATCCGCCAGAATTTTCGCCGTGGCCAGCGAGGTCGTAATCCCCAGCCCCTCATGCCCGGTCGCCAGAAAGAGCGACTTGTCTCCCCGACACGGACCGATCAGTGGCAGCTTGTCGGGCGTAGCCGCGCGAAATCCTGTCCAGGTGCGCACCGCCGACATTGCACCGAGCCCCGGCATGTATTCCTGGGCGCGCTGTAGCATGCGCCGCAGAATTTCGTGATCCACCTCTTTATGTTCCGCGCCATACTGGCGCGACGAGCCAATCAGAATCTGCCCGGTGCGCCGCGGCTGAACATTGAAGGCGACCGAATCACTACTGACCGCATGCGCGCTCTTCAAGTATCCAAGCTCCACCAACTGATGCCGCAAAAATCCCGCATAGCGATCGGTAATGACCAGATGCCCCTTGCGCTTTTTGACTTCAACTCCGCCCATCAGCTCCGGCGACCATGCTCCCGCCGCATTCACCAGGAACTGCCCCGCGATCTCTGCGCCGTCGGACAGCCGCACGCGGCCCTGCCCCATCTGCGCAACCTGAGCACCAAGTCGGATTTCCGCCGAACTTTTTTGCGCGCGCGCCATCAGAAACCGCGCCGCTCCCGGCGGATACAGCACCGCATCCTCCGGAACCAGCAACCCTCCCGCCAACCCGTCGCGCAAATTGGGTTCGAGCCGCTGCAAAGCCTGCGCATCCAGCACGGTCGTAGGAACGTCGAGCCGTCCGTGGTACTCGTGCTTGCGCCTCACCTCGACCATTTCTTCTTCGTCCGCCGCGACCCAGATGGTTCCGCACTGTTCGTATTCCACGTCCGCCGGCAACTCCAGCCGCAACCCTTGCCACAACCGTTGCGAGTAACGCGTCAAGGCGAACTGCGCGTCGGAGTCGTCCATGACGACGATGTGCCCCATGCCGGCCGCGGTCGCGCCGCTGCCCACGACGTCCCGATCCACAACCACAACCCGAAAGCCGCGCCGCGCCAATTCGTCGGCACACGCCGCGCCCACAATCCCTGCCCCCACGATCACGACGTCATAGGTTGCCATGCTCATTTTGCGATGCACATGTTGAGCCAGACGCTATGCTGCAACGTTGCCGTGCTACAACCGTATTTTATCTGTATTGACGAACGCGAACTGCCTTGCGATCGAGCGACAATTCGTCACTCGCACTTCCTTCTCCACGCCCTTCCCCACTATAAAAGGGGGCTCTTTGACAAAGGCTGGCCGGTTCGTTAATGTTCGGGGCGTAAACGTTTACGAGAACAGTCACTGCTCGCGAGTGGGGGCGAGAGCGTCACTTTCATTTCTGATGCTGCTGAAGACATTGCGCGAAGAGGTGCTGGAAGCGAACCTGGAATTGGTTCGACGCGGCCTTGTGCTCTACACCTTTGGAAATGTCAGCGGCATGGATCGCGGCGAAGGCTTGGTGGCCATCAAGCCCAGCGGTGTGCCCTACGAAGAACTGACTCCTGCCCACATCGTCGTCTGCGACCTTGAGGGGAACATCGTTGACGGAAATCTTCGTCCCTCCTCAGACCTGCCGACGCATCTCGCGCTTTACAAACGCTTCTCCACCATCGGAGGAGTGGCTCACACTCATTCGGAATTCGCCACCGCATGGGCACAGGCGGAGACGCCTATCCCCTGCTTCGGAACCACGCATGCCGACTATTTTCACGGCCCGGTTCCAGTCACCGAGCGGCTCAGCTCACATGAAATCGCCGGTGATTACGAGCTGGAGACCGGCGAGGCCATCTGCCGAACGTTTGCGCAACTTAATCCCGAGGCGATTCCAGCCGTGCTTGTTGCGGGACATGCTCCCTTTTGCTGGGGCAAGAGCGCGCACGACGCTGCACACACCGCAGTCATCCTGGAATACCTGGCGCGCATGGCGTATCGCACGCTCACTATCAATGCTGACTGCCGGCCGCTGGCGCGCGAACTTCACGACAAACATTTTCTGCGGAAGCACGGCCGCAATGCCTACTACGGACAGGTCAAATCCTAATGAATCCTGCTCTCCTCTTGAGTTCGTCGGCAACCTTGGTTCATCTCTCGCCAGTCGATTGGATCCTGGTCATCTTTTATTTCGTGTTGGTGCTCGCGATTGGTTTGTATTTGAAGGAACAGGCGAATACGGGCGAAGACTTCTTCATGGCCGGACGCGAAATGACCGCATGGGTGGCGGGTCTCGCATTTCTGTCGGCGAACCTGGGCTCGCTCGAACTGATGGGATGGGCCGGCAACTCCTATAAGTATGGAATCCTCGCGGCGCACTGGTACTGGATCGGCGCCATCCCCGCGATGCTGTTCCTCGCCCTGGTGATGATGCCCTTCTATCACATCTGCAAAACCCACTCCGTTCCTGGTTATCTCAAACTTCGATTCGGTGCGGGAGCGCAGGCGCTGTCCTCAATCTCCTTCGCCTTCATGACCGTGCTTATGAGCGGGATCAACATGTACGCCATGGCCGTCGTGATGAAAGTTGTTCTGGGATGGAATCTCACTTTCAGCATCATGGTGTCATCCATCACGGTGATGATTTATGTGGCGCTTGGCGGCCTGCGCTCGGCGATCTTCAATGAAGTGCTGCAGTTCTTTCTCATCTGGGCGGGCGCGTTGCTGATTCCGATTCTTGGCCTGATCGAGGCGGGCGGATGGACTGGACTCAAGGCAAAGATTTTGCAAAATCTTACTGCGCAACACGTGGCCAATCCGGGCGCCTACACGCACGCCTGGTCCACCCTGGGACACTTTACCGACAATCCCATGGGGATCAACTGGGTCGGCATTGTCTTTGGCCTGGGCGCAGTCATCTCCATGGGTTACTGGACGACTGACTTTCTGGTGGTGCAGCGCGTTCTCTCGGCGAAAGATTTGCGCTCCGCGAAACTCGCACCCATCATTGGCGCAGCATTCAAGATGATGGTTCCCTTCATCGTCATCCTGCCGGGACTGTTGGGGCTCGCGCTGCTGCGCGATCCACACACCGGCAGTCTGCTGCGGCTGGTTCCAGCCGACCTGGCGTGGTCGAAACTTGGACAGGAGCAAGGCCTGCACGGATACGACGAAGTGCTGCCGCTGATGTTGGCGCGCTATTGCGGGCCGGGCCTGCTCGGTCTTGGCATCACCGCATTGATCGCGGGCTTCATGTCGGGGATGGCGGGTAACGTCAGCGCGTTCACCACGGTTTGGACCTATGACATCTACGGCGCCCTGATCAACCAGAACGCGTCAGACAATTCCAAAGTCAAGATGGGACGCTGGTGCACGGTCATCGGCGTGGCGATCAGCATTGGAACGGCGTACCTGGTGATGAATGCCCACAGCATCATGGACTACGTGCAGGAACTGTTCAGCTTCTTCATCGCGCCACTGTTTGGCACCGTGATTTTGGGAATGCTGTGGAAGCGGGCCACCAAGGCGGGTGGATTCTGGGGATTGTTGGCGGGAACCCTTTCGTCGGTGGGAATGTGGGCGTGGGTAAAAGTGAATCCCGCTGCGGTGAAGTACGTAGCACTCTCGTCGCAGGCGCAGGATCAGGCGCAGAACATGTTTCGCGCGCTATGGTGCTGGCTGATCTGTGTCATCGTCACGGTGGTAGTCAGCCTGATGACCAAGCCGAAACCTGATTCCGAGTTGAAGGACTTGGTCTATGGCCTAACGCCGATTCCGCACGAAGAGCGCGTCTCAATGTTTCACCGTCCAGTTTTCTGGGCAGTAGTGGTGGGCATCGTGTTTGTGATTTTGCAGATTATTTTCTGGTAGGGGGCACGAATGAAATCCGGCGGAACACTTTCGATTTGGTTTTTTATTGGTATCTCTCTGGCAGTGAATGGGGCGGTGATCTTTGCCAGAGGAATTTATGAGCTGGTGTCTCCGCCGGAGCATCAGGTTGTGCTCTACAACCTGCACGCCAATGTCTGGTGGGGCGCGGTGCTGTTGATCCTGGGCTGTGCGTTTTTCGCCGGCGCGCGAACGCGCGCGCTTGGCACGCAATTCCTAACTTTTTTCCAAAACATCATAGAGGGCATTCATTATGGCGGAACGAAAGATGACGATGGGCGTCATCGTAGGGAACCGCGGATTCTTCCCTGACCAGCTGGCGAAGTCAGGGCGCGAGGACATAATGCAGGCGCTGACCCGGGCCGGCATGGACTGCGTGGTGCTCGGCCCGGAAGACAGCAAGCATGGCGCGGTCGAAACGCATGAAGAAGCGAAGCGGTGTGCGGCGCTGTTTCAGAAACATCGCGAGAAGATCGATGGCGTGATCGTGTCACTGCCAAACTTCGGCGACGAGCGCGCCATTGCCGACACGCTACGCCTGGCGCGGCTCGACGTTCCAGTGCTGGTGCAGGCTACTCCCGACGACGCCAAGAACATGACGATCCTGCATCGCCGCGACAGCTTTTGCGGAAAGATGTCAGCGTGCAACAACCTGAGGCAATATGGCATTCCTTATTCGCTGACGCGGCTGCATACGGTCAGCCCTGACTCGGAAGATTTTCGCAACGACCTGGCTTGGTTTGCGGCGGTGTGCCGCGTGGCCAACGGCATGCGCAACTTGCGCGTGGGCAGCATTGGCGCGCGGCCTACGGCATTCAATACCGTGCGCTATAGCGAGAAACTGCTTGAGGCGCACGGAATTTCCACGGAGACGCTCGACTTGTCGGAGGTTTTTGGCCGCATCGCGCGGCTGAAAGACGACCACGCGGGAGTGCAGGGCAAGCTGGCTGAAATTCGCAAGTATGTTGCGACAGGCGGCGTGCCCGATGCTGCGCTGATCAAGATGGCGAAGCTGGGTTACGTGATCGACGACTGGATGAAGGCGACGGACGTGAAGATCAGCGCGGTGCAGTGCTGGACGTCGATGGAAGAATATTTTGGCGTGGTGCCATGCACCATCATGAGCATGATGAGCAACAACCTGCTGCCTGCCGCGTGCGAAGTGGATGTGTGCGGAACGCTGAGCATGCACGCGCTGGCGCTGGCGTCGGAGACGCCGAGCGCACTGCTCGACTGGAACAACAATTACGGCGACGATCCCGACAAGGCGGTGTGCTTCCATTGCAGCAACCTTCCCAAACATTTCTTTCAGGATGTGCGCATGGATTTTCAAGAGATCATTGCGGGCACGGTGGGCAAGGAGAATACGTTTGGCACAGTGGTGGGGCGGGTGAAGCCAGGAGCGATGAGCTTTTCGCGCTTTTCAACCGACGACACCGCCGGCGTGATTCGCGGCTATGTGGGCGAGGGCGAGTTCACCAGCGACGCGCTGAAGACGTTTGGCGGCGTGGGCGTGGTGAAGATTGCAGAGTTGCAGAAGTTGCTGCACTACATTTGCGAAAACGGATTCGAGCATCACGTGGCGGCGAACTTCTCGAGTACAGCGGGCGCGGTGCATGAGGCGGCGGTGCGGTACCTGGGCTGGCAGATGCACTGGCACAACAATTGATTTGCAGCTCGAAAAAGGCAATGTTCCTGAAGGAACACTGTGCAAAACGGCCGGAATGAGTATCTGCAAGTGGCTAAGTCTTCAGGGCTGATTTTGGCGGAGTAGCCGTTTCAACCAGTTAGGCTGTGCATAAAAAATCTACTTTAGTAGACGTCGAAGCCTACCAAAGTAG
>DATBEI010000009.1:0-6068 GCA_036269595.1 Candidatus Sulfotelmatobacter sp. | reverse complement strand
GGCGCTGGGCTGCTCAGGCAGATTACGACTGAACAAAGAAGGAAGCAGGCGAACAGGGAAGAAAAAATCTGGCGACGGACGCGCATTGCAAAGCCCTCCAAAAATGGAAGAGTCGTCCCGCAAAAATTGCGGGCATCTCTGTCTCATCACTTGTTTTCGAACGAGGCCCTACGGATTTCGGTCCCCAATTTTTGTCATTGGGGCCAAAACCCTCTAATAGGTCGGGAACACTAACATCATTGAATGCCGAAAAACAAGTATTAATTGTAGAGATTCGGTTTCTTGATTTGATTCCACTTAAACCATTGATTTCACAAAGGATAGCAAAATAGTTATTTGGAGGATTCAGGTTCGGGAGGTCCAATTGTCAGGAGCTTGTAGAGAAGTGTTATGTGCGTTCGCTCATTACCGGCCAATTTCCCAACTCGTCGAGAGAATCGCACCTTGGTACTATTACTCGACTCAATCGTCGTGCTGCGAACCGCCGCGGAAGACCGGGAAGGCAGGAATTACTGATGAAAATCGCGAACGATGTTACGGAATTGATCGGCCACACTCCGCTCGTGCGGCTGAATAAAGTCACGCAAGGTTGCGCCGCCGAAGTAGTTGCGAAACTCGAAAGCCAGAATCCTTTGGCCAGCGTGAAAGACCGCATCGGCGTGAGCATGATCGTCGAGGCCGAGCGCGAAGGAAAAATTCATCCCGGCAAAACCACGCTCATCGAGCCGACCAGCGGCAATACTGGAATCGGTCTCGCATTTGTCGCCGCAGTAAAAGGTTACAAACTTATTTTAGTCATGCCCGACACCATGAGCACAGAGCGTCGTGTGCTCCTGCTCGCTTTTGGCGCCGAGATCGTTCTCACGCCCGGACCGCGTGGAATGACCGGAGCGATTCTCAAGGCCAAAGAAATTCTCGCCAACACTCCCGACGGTTACATGCTGCAGCAGTTCGACAATCTTGCCAATCCCAAAATTCATTTCGAAACCACCGGCCCCGAAATCTGGAATGACACCGATGGCCGGGTCGACATTCTCGTCTCCGGCGTGGGCACCGGAGGAACCATCACCGGAATTTGTCAATACATCAAGCCGAAGAAGCCGTCGTTCCAGGCCGTCGCCGTCGAGCCGGCTGACAGCGCGGTGCTCTCAGGCGGCAAGCCCTCGCCCCATAAAATTCAGGGCATCGGCGCCGGATTCATTCCCAGCATCCTGCGTCGCGACTACATCGACGAAGTCATCACCGTAACCAACGACGACGCCATCGCCATGGCACGCCGGCTCCCTCTTGAGGAGGGCCTGCTCGTAGGAATTTCATCGGGGGCCGCGGTGGTCGCGGCTTTGAAAGTGGCGCAGCGGCCGGAGAATAAAGGTAAGCTCATCGTGGTCATCCTTCCTTCTTTCGGCGAACGCTATTTGAGCAGCATTCTTTTTTCCGAATTGCGGGACAAGGCCTTGCAGACTCCCACGGCGGAGCTTCCGGCGTAACTGTTTCAAGTGTTATTCCAAAATTGTTTTGCCTGAATTATTTGGCATAGTGATTCATGCCGCACCTGCTGTCGCAAATTCGCGAAGACATATCCAACGTGGTGGAGCACGATCCTGCGGCCCGCTCTCGCATAGAAGTTTTCCTGTGCTACTCCGGCCTGCACGCGGTCTGGTTCTATCGCATCAATCACTGGTTGTGGAATCATCGCTTGTTTCTGCTGGGGCGATTCCTCTCGCAGGCGGCGCGCTTTCTCACCGGAATTGAAATCCATCCCGGCGCCAAAATTGGACGCCGCCTCTTCATCGATCATGGCCTGGGCGTGGTGATCGGAGAAACGTCCATCGTCGGCGACGATGTGACCCTCTACCAAGGCGTCACCCTTGGAGGCACCGGCAAAGAGCACGGCAAGCGGCATCCCACGCTCGAAGATGGCGTGGTCGTGGGCGGTGGCGCAAAAATTCTTGGCAACATCACCGTCGGAAAGAATTGTCGCATCGGCGCCGGTTCCGTCGTGCTGCGCAACGTTCCCGAAGATTCCACCGTCGTCGGCGTGCCCGGACACATTATTTTCCGCGAAGGCAAGCGCGTGGTCATCATCGATCCCAAACAGATCAACGATCCGCTGTCGGAAGCACTCGCCTCCGTAGCGACCGAAGTAAACAAACTCCGCGACCGCGTCCAGCAACTCGAGGGCTCCCCGCCCCAAGCCGAGCCTCTCTCTGAATCCATGCAGAGAATCATGGACGACCTGGACTATCAGATCTAGCCGTTACCGATCTAGCCTAGCCATTACGGATCTTGCCATTACTGACCGCAGAAGGGCCTCTAGTGCCTTCAGGGCCGGTTGAGAGTGGCAGCGGAAGAGCCTCTTTAGGGCCGCGCTCAGAGTCACCGTGGAAGAGCGGCCCTTCAAGACGGCGTTGAGGCTGACGTGGAAGAGCGGCCCTTCAGGGCCGCGTTGAGAGTGACAACTGGGAGGGCCTTCAGGCCCGGTGGCCTCAACGCGACTGTGTCACCGTGTCACCTCGCCATCAACCATCCGCCAAATGCCCAGCGGATTCCTATCTTTCAGCGCATCCGGCAATGCGCCGTCAGGAAATCCCTGATAGCACACCGGCCGTGCGAATCGAAAAATCGCCGAGCTTCCCACAGACGTTGAGCGCCCATCCGACGTCGCGGGATAAGGCCCGCCGTGCACCATCGCGTGCGTCACTTCCACGCCCGTGGGAAAACTGTTGAACACGAGCCGCCCAACTTTGTTCTCCAGAATCGCCACCAAGTCCGCAAACTCGCGCAGATCCTCTTCGGTACCGTGAATCGTCGCGGTGAGGTGGCCTTCCAATCCGCGGGCGATAGCCAGCACTTGCTCGCGCCCCGAATGCCGCACCAGCAGAGTCGTCGGACCAAAAACCTCGGCATCCAGATCGGAATCAAGAAACGAGGCAGCATCGGTTTCAAACAGTGCGGCGCTCGCCGCGAAACTCTCATCCTTCGCGCCTGCCTGCCCGGCCGCAACCAGCTTCCCGTCTTTTTTACGCGCCGCAACCGCCGAGTCATACGACGAATGAATCGTCCGCGTTAGCAGATGAAACGCCGTCGACGCATTTACCAACTCCCGCAACTTATGCGCGAGCGCTGCCGCTTCCGAACCTTCCGGCACGAAAACCATGCCCGGCTTGGTGCAGAATTGTCCCGCTCCCAGCGTGAACGAACCGTGCAGTCCCGTCGCAATAACCTCGCCCCGCTCCCGCAACGCGCCGGGCAAAATGAATACGGGATTCGTGCTGCCCATCTCCGCATAAAATGGAATCGGTTCAGGACGCGCCGCCGCAACGTCCATCAGCGCCCTTCCCCCCGCGCGTGATCCAGTGAACGCCCCCGCTTTGATTTGCGAATGCTTCAGCAGTGCCGTCCCGACTTGTGTGCCCGCATCGAACAGAAGGGAAAACACGCCCTCCGGCAGGCCGCACTCGCGAACACTTTGCTGGATCGCGCGTCCCACTAACTCTCCCGTGCCCGGGTGCGCCGGATGCGCCTTAAAAATTACCGGATTCCCCGCCGCCAGCGCCGACGCCGTATCTCCACCCGCCACCGAAAATGCCAGCGGAAAATTGCTTGCCCCGAACACCACTACCGGACCCACGGGCCGCAGCATCGAGCGCAGATCGGGCTTGGGCAGCGGCTTGCGTTCCGGAGCCGCCCGGTCGATGCGCGCCTGCACCCACGATCCCTCTTCCACCACCTGTGCGAACATTCGAAGTTGTCCGCAAGTGCGGGCGGTCTCGCTTTGCAAGCGCGCCTGCGGCAACGCCGTTTCCTGCGCGGCTCGTTCAATCACCTGGCCGGCGATCGCTTCAATCGTCTCGGCAATCTTGCGTAAGAATGCTCCGCGCTCGCACCCGGGCAGGCGCTCGTAAACCTCGAAAGCCTCGGCCGCCAAACGCACCGCGAGTTTCACGTCTTCTGCCGTCGCCGTCGTGAAGCCCGGCTGCAACTGACCGCCCGTCGCCGGGTTCAACGCGTAGAACATTTCCCCGGCGCCAGCCGACTCTCGCGCGCCAATCAACGATGTTCCAGAAATTTTTGCCATAGAACCCGTGATGCCCATCGTAACTCGCTTGCCGATCGCCTAGCTCCTCACCGCCTGTGGTCTTGCCTGCAATGCGTCGTGAATAATTCTTCTCGTGCGCTCAAGTTCTTCCCCCACTAACTCGAGCCGCGGCGGACGCACCCGCGGATTCTCCATGCCCGCTTCCGCCTGCACCAATTTGATCAGCTGCACAAACTTCGGCACCGTATCCATGCGAAGCAAGGGCAAGAACCACCGGTACAGCTCGAACGCCTTCTCGTTTTCTCCACGCACGGCGCAGTTGAACAACTCCGCCGACTCGCGCGGCAATGCGTTGGCTAATCCGGCAATCCATCCCGTCGCACCCATGCTCACCGCTTCCAGCACCGCATCGTCCACTCCCACGCAGATCTCGAGTCGCCGGCCCAGCAGTGAGCGGATCGCCGTCACCCGCCGCACATCGGTGCTCGACTCTTTGACCGCCGCAAGATTCTCGTGTTCGTCCGCGAGTTCCTGAATCTGTTCCGGCAGAAAGTCGGTTCCATACGCCACCGGATTGTTGTAGAGCATGCACGAGAGCGGAGTGGCGCGGAACACCGCCGCCATGTGGCTCTTCATTTCGCGCCAGTCTCCCTTATATACATAAGGAGGCAGAATCATCAGCCCGTCGCATCCCGCGTCGGTCGCGGCTTTGGCCAGCGCCGCAGCTTCCGCCGTCGAGAGCGCAGAAATCGCCGCGGCCACCGGGGCGCGGCCTGCAACTGCACGCCCACAGGTCCGCAAAATTTCAACCTTCTCGTCGAACGACAAGGTCGCGCCTTCTCCCAGCGATCCCAACGCAACAATCCCGGTGCAGCCGTTGTCGAGCAGCCACCGGCAATGCTTGCCCATGAATGCATGGTCGACACTGAGATCGTCATGAAAGCAAGTAGTAATTGCGGGCATCACGCCCTTCCAATCCATCGAAAGCCTCCTGAAATGCAGTGGTCAGTGGTCAGTCATCAGGGCCCCGCGTTTAGATTTACTGGCCACTAGCCACTGATCACTGGCCGCTGGTGTGCGCCAAACTCTCCACTCGCACCGGATACACCGGGGGCCGCACCGAGTCCGGGGTCCATTGAAACAGAAATTCGGCCGCCGGCCCGCAAACTCTTCCCTGGCACGGCCCCATTCCGCACCGCGTGTGCAGCTTGGCCGCGCGCCACGTTTTGTGTTCGCGCAGGCGAGAATACGCGACATCCTCGCAGCGACAAACCAGAGTGTCCGCCGCCGGCAAGTCTTTCAATTCGGCGCGCAGGCGAAACGTCCGCTCCAGCAACCGCGCGAAACTCCGCGCCCTTCGCCGTTCGCCAAACAATTCTCGCGCTCTCGCCATCTCGTTGGCCGCGGCAACGCCCGCGATCTGTCCCTCAACCAGCGCCAGTTCCACGCCTCCAATACCCGTGGGTTCTCCCGCGCAGAACACGCCCTCCACTGACGTGCGCTGAAAATCATCCACTTGCACAAACCCATTCCGCACGCTGCATCCCAGCAGCGATTGCAACTCCACGTTGGCCACCAGATGAAACCCGCAAGCTAGATAATCGCAGGCGATTACCTCCGCCTTCCCGCTTCGCGAAATCGTCACGCTCTCCAGTCGCTTGTCGCCGTGAGCCGCCAGCGGCCAACAATTCGCAACGTAAGAAACGCCCGCAAGTTCCTTTCTCAACTGCCGCCCCTGCGAGATTTTTTCGGGATAGCGCAGCAGTGCAACGCTGAAGCGCGCCAGGCTGCCCCACGACGCTTGCTCGCAAACCATCGGAATCTCCGCGCCGCTCTTCCGCAAATACGCCGCCACCGCCAGCAACAGCGGACCAGTCCCGGCGACCACTACGCGCTTGCCGCGAATGGGCAACCCTGATTTCACCATTGCCTGCAAACCGCCCGCGCCCATCACGTTCGGCAATGTCCATCCCGGAAAAGGCAGAAACCGTTCCCGCGCGCCCGTCGCCAAGATCAAATTCTTGTAGCG
>DATBEI010000287.1:0-14553 GCA_036269595.1 Candidatus Sulfotelmatobacter sp. | reverse complement strand
TTGAACCAGTGGCTGCGGCCGTATTGGCGGCGCAGCGGGATGACGATGGGACAGTTGCTGGAGAAGTCAGAGCAGGAATACAGCAGCCTGGATGAACGCGCGCGGAAGTTCGACGACGAACTGATGGCCGACCTGCGACGGGTGGGAGGAGATGCGTACGCGGAAGTGGCAGACTTGGCTTTTCGGCAGGGGATTGCGGCCCATAAGCTCGCGGCAGATGTGGACGGACATCCGATGTTGTTTCCGAAGGAGAATTTCAGCAACGGGTGCATTTCGACGGTTGACGTGATTTATCCGTCGTCGCCGTTCTTTTTGCTGTTCAATCCGGAACTGTTGAAGGCGCAACTGGAGCCGCTGATGAGGTACACGGAGACGGGTCGATGGCGATTCCCGTTTGCGCCGCACGATCTGGGAACTTATCCCAAGGCGAACGGGCAGGTGTATGGCGGCGGGGAGAGGACGATCGAAAATCAGATGCCGGTGGAGGAAAGCGGCAACATGCTGTTGATGTTCGCGGCGCTGGCGAAGATTGAGGGTAACGCGAATTATGCGAATCGCTACTGGCCGCAGCTGACGCAGTGGGCGGAATTCCTGAAGAAGGAAGGGATGGATCCGGGGAACCAGCTTTCGACCGATGACTTCGCCGGTCATCTTGCGCACAATGCGAATTTATCGATCAAGGCCATTCTGGCGCTGGGCGGCTACTCGATGTTGGCGGAGATGACTGGACGGAAAACCGAGGCGACGGCATATCGCCAGTTGGCGAAGGACATGGCGGGTCGGTGGGAACAGATGGCGCAGGACGGCGATCATTACCGGTTGGCATTCGATCAAACGGGGACGTGGAGCCAAAAATATAACTTGGTGTGGGACCGGATTCTGGGGCTGAATTTGTTTCCAGCAAAGATTTGGCAAACGGAGATTCGTTTTTACGAGGCTCATCTCAATGCGTTCGGCCTGCCTCTCGATAACCGGCGCGACTACACGAAACTCGATTGGGAAGTGTGGACCGCGACGCTCACGGATAATCGCGAGGACTTCAATAAGTTGGTTGCTCCGTTGCAGCGCTTCATCAACGAATCGCCGAGCCGGGTTCCGCTGACCGACTGGTATTCGACCACCGACGGGAAACAGTCGGGATTTCAGGCGCGCTCGGTGGTGGGCGGCGTATATATCCCGCTGCTGGCGAATCCGGAGTTGTGGAAGAAGTGGTCGTCGAAGGCGCAGTCTGCTGCCGCACATTGAAACCTGGGGGGAAATCTAAATGAGACGCTACGGAAAATTCGTACTCGCTGTAACGGTGTTGACAACAATGCTGATCCCGGCCTGGAGCATTGGTCAGGCACAACGCTGGTCAGAGGCGCAGGCGAATGGGTGGTATGCGAAGCAGCCATGGCTGGTCGGCAGCAACTATGTACCGACGAACGCGATAAACGAGTTAGAGATGTGGCAAGCGGAGACCTTCGATCCGCAACAAATCGATAAAGAGTTGGGATGGGCAGAGGGGTTGGGGATGAACACGATGCGCGTGTTCCTGCACGACCTGCTGTGGAAGCAAGATTCAGTAGGTTTTAAGCAGCGCATGGATACGTTCCTTGCGATTGCCGATAAGCACCATATTCATCCGGTTTTTGTGCTGTTCGATTCGTGCTGGGAGGCGGAGCCGAAGCTGGGACCACAGCATCCGCCGATTCCCGGAGTGCACAATTCAGGATGGGTGCAAAGCCCGGGCGAACCGGCACTCAAAGACGCGTCGCAATATCCGCGACTGAAAGAGTATGTGCATGGCGTGGTGGGCGCGTTTGCAAACGATAAACGCGTTGTGGCTTGGGACGTGTGGAACGAACCCGCAAGCAGTCCGGAGGTGATTGCGCTGCTTCCGCAGGTATTCGCCTGGGCGCGCGAAGCGCATCCCTCGCAACCCTTGACGAGCGGAGTCTTCCAGCAGAATTTCGCTCCGATTGGATCGGAGAAACCAACCCCGGTAACGGAAATTCAACTGGCGGAATCGGATGTAATTTCATTTCATAACTACAGTTGGCCTGAAGATTTTGAAAAGCACGTGATAGGGCTGCAAAAACATAATCGTCCGTTGATTTGCACGGAGTACATGGCGCGATCGGCGGGAAGCACGTTCGATACGATTCTTCCGATCGCCAAGAAGTATCACGTCGCAGCCATCAATTGGGGATTCGTGAACGGCAAGTCGCAGACGAACCTTCCGTGGGATTCATGGGAACGGCCTTACGTCAAGACGCCGCCCACAATCTGGTTTCACGATGTGCTGCGGCCCGATGGCACACCCTACCGGGAACGAGAAGCGGAGATACTACGCGAGTTGACGGGCAAGACAACCATTGCGAACAAGTAGAGTTAGACGCTGATCGGTTCGACTGGCGCGACGCCATGAACGCCCTCGGTGGCGCTGACAACGTAAATGTCGGGGCGAATGTGGGTACGTTTTTCGTATTCGGCGGCAACGGAGAGTTTGAAGTTCTCGGCCGCGTGGGAGTGAACCAGGTTGATGGTGCAACCGCCGAAGCCGCCACCGGTCATGCGCGCACCAACCACGCCAGGTTGCGCGCAGGCGATTTCGACCATGGTGTCGAGTTCGGCACAACTGACCTGATAGTCGACGCGAAGGCTGCGGTGGGATTCAGCCATGAGCCTTCCGACAGTGGGAAGATCTTCGTTCAGCAAGGCGGCGGCGGCCTGCTGCACGCGCTCGTTCTCGCTGACGACGTGCCGGCAGCGACGGTAGATCACCCCCGGCAGTAAGCTCTTGTGCTGCTCGAGTTGGGCCGTCGTGACATCGCGCAAGGCCTGGATTTCGGGCAGGGCTGAGGAAAGTAGCTTTACGCCCTGTTCGCATTGCGCGCGGCGCACGTTGTATTCTCCGCCTGCGATTTGGTGCTTCACTCCGGTGTTGCAGATTCCAAGCAGAACTCCCGGCGGAATAGACAAAGCCTTGGATTCGAGCGATCGGCAATCGAGCATGAGCGCATGATCGGCACGTCCGTGCGCCGAGATGAACTGGTCCATGATGCCGACGCGAGCGCCGACGAATTCGTTCTCCGCCTGGCGGCAAGCTAGAGCAAGTTTCGTGAGGTTAATTTTGGCGCGGCTGACGTCGAGCAAAGCGTATCCAGTAGAAACTTCAATGGCGGCGGATGAACTCAGCCCCGATCCAATCGGTACTTGGCCCCGGACGAGGATATTCGCTCCGCGAAGTTGATAACCAGAGCTGCGCAGCGCGAGAGCGGTGCCCACGACGTAATCGCTCCAGTCCCCGCGTCGGGTGAGGAGGGGGTCGTCGAGGTTAACGGTAACGGTGGCGTCGAATTCCGAGGAGTACACCTGAAGCTTTCGATCGTCGCGGGCGGCAATCGCGACCCAACAGTAAATCCCAATCGCCGCCGGCATGACGAAGCCCTGGTTGTAGTCGGTGTGTTCGCCAATCAGATTGACGCGGCCGGGGGCGCGATAGAGCCGTGATGATCCGCCAAAAAGCTGGTTGAACAGGCTCTCCAGATGAACGTGGCCGTCCGATGAGTTCGTCATCGCGCGACCTCCAGCGTGATCACCGCGACGGAGTGCTCTGGAAGCGTAACTGTGAAAGCTTGGCCTGCTTCGATCTGGCGGTCCGACACACTGACAGAATCGGGATGGCTGAAGTCGTTGGAGGCGGAGAGGTCATCGCCATTGAGAATTTCGATTTTTGCATTCTTCGCAATCGAAACTCCTGTAAGCGCCACTTTGGTGGCGATTGCATTCTGCGGGTCGGTGTTGACCGCCTTGATGAAAATTTGCCGGCCGTCGGAGGAACGGCTCACCACGGCATCGACGGTGGGAACCGCTGTGCCTTCGAGAGTGGAATCAAATGTCGGACCTTCCAAGGTGCTCGACAGGCGTTCGCGGCCAAGATGAGAAGCATAGAGTTGGTTGACGAGATAGGTCGGCGTGACGAAGACGGCATGGCGGCTTGCTTGAATGACGCCTCCGGACCATCCGTTCACCATGTCGGACACCGCGCTCATTTGAACAAGATCGCCGGAACGCTCGAAGACATTCATCAGACGCGCGGCGTAGAGAGCAGATTCCATCGAGTGCTGGCGCGGGACGGGAAGGGAGGTGTTCCACTCGTTGATGGCGAGCTTAATGTCGCGGCCAGGCGCGACGTCGTGAATCATCTGTTGCATCTGGCGATAGAAGACTTCGTAACGAAGGGGATGGGCGGAGAGATTGTGAAGGTCGCCCTTCATTTCACGTTCGCCGTAGTAGTGGTGGACGGCCAGGTAATCGACGTTCTTGCCGGCAATCATTAAAACTGTCCGATTCCAGTCAAGGTTGTTGTCACCGGAGGCAATGATCTTGATCGAAGGATCGACCGCCTTCATTTTTTCGGCATAACGATTGAGATTGTTGGCATAGGTGGCGGCGTCGCTGTGACCGCGGACCCAATCGCCCCAAATTTCGTTGCCAACCTCCCAGAACTTCACATGAAAAGGCTCTGAGTTGCCGTTGGCAGCGCGGATGGCTCCGTATTTTGACGCGGGAGACCCGTTGCAGTATTCCACCCATTCAGTTGCTTCTTCGGCCGTGGCGCCGCGACCTTCGACATTGACAGTAATGGAGGGTTCCGCGCCGACTCGGCGCGCCAACTGAATGAACTCGTCTGTGCCAAAATCGCTAGGCTCGAATTCGTTGCGCCAGGAAGCATTGACCCATACTGGGCGCTGATCGCGCGGTCCGATGCCCCACTGCCAGTGATAATCCTGCGCAACATTGCCTCCAGGCCAGCGAATGAAGGCGGGATGCAGCGCCGCTATCTTTTGCTCAACATCGTGACGAACGCCGCCCTGGGCGTCGCCTGGCAGCAGAGAAACGTGATCGAGCCAGAGATGTCCGTGACCGTTGAAGAGGATGGCTAGTTTCGCCAGGAGATCGGATTTGAGCGGAGTTAAAGTAAAGCGATATTGCTTCCAATCGTTGCTGGCGTCGATATTTTTGAGGAGCGCACTCGCGTAGCGCTCAGCCCCGGTTTCGTCGGCTTCGAGAGCAACTGTGATGGATCCCGCATAGTCTGAGGTTTTTAGCCACAGGTAACCGCGGTACTCAAGCCCGACACGCATAGGAATCGATCCCTGACGAATGCCGCGACGCTGGCCGTCGTCGCGAGCAATAGCGACCTGAAGAGAATGATGGGAGGGAAGCGTGTTCTGGTCGCTGTGGATGGGAGGATAAACAGTGGCGTCCCAAGTGAATTTCAAATCGTTGTCATCGTTGCGGTCGTCAGGATCGCGCTCCCAATAACGCGGTAAGCCGAGCGCGTTGGGAGCTTCGTCGAAACCGCGGTCGCGCAAGAGTTCCGCGTCGAGGCCGCCTTTGATGTCCTCGAACATGAACTCGGCGAATTGACCGTACAAAGTCGGAGTGAGAATGTTTTCAACTTTGGATGCGTCGATGGTAAGCGAGGCGGACAGCCGCGTCTGGGCCGATGCGCGGACAAATAATGGAGCCGAGAGCAAGAGCGAGAGAGCGCTCCGAAGAATCGTTCGCACGCATCGACGAGTTCTCACGTGTGCAATGTCCTACTCCTGCCGGAATTCGACAGGCGGCTAAGACGACTGGAAAAGCGTGGAATCCCCAGAGCTCAAAATTACAAAACAAAAAGTCGCGAGGCGTCGAGTTACGGCAGCCCCGCTCTCAGCCTATGATCGTGGGTATGGTATCAGAGATGTAATCGTTTACAAGAACTTGTCGCAAACTTATACAACTTACTGGGAATTATGCGAGGAAGGTAAGTGCACGAGGTTAAGACCGGTTACGCTGGCAAGGGCCAGTAGACCTGCGAATTACCAGTTCCGTAGGAATGGTCCATTCGCGGCCATTTTCCGAGTCGGAGCTAGAAGAGAGCGCCTCAAAGGCGAGCCGCGAAATTTCGGTTCGCGGTATGCGGACGGTGGTCAGTTCGGGGCGAATGTGCCGGGAAAAGTTAATGTCATCGAATCCAATGATGGAGATTGCACCGGGTACGTCCACACCCTTTTGTTGAAGGGCATGCAGAGCGCCGATTGCGCAAAGGTCATTCGACGCAAGCACGGCGGTCGGCTTCTGAGGTAGCAGGTTGAGCATCGCGGTGAAACCGCCCTCGATACTATGTTCGCCGTCGGCGACCAGGCTGCTGGAAGTGGTGAGATTATGTTGTTTGGCGACCTTGAGATAGGCGTCATAACGGATCTGGGCGGACTTGAGTCGCTGCGGCCCCCGAATGAAGGCGATGCGCTCGTGATGTAGGCCGACCAGATGTTGGATCGCCTGTCGCACACCGCCGGCATAGTCCAGTTTAATGTTGCTGAATCTTTTTCCCGGCGTGCCCGTGTCGAGCGTCACGATAGGAACACCGGCGCGCTGGACTTGTTCGATGAGGCTCGGTTCCATTTCAGAGGTCATGATGGCGATCCCCTCTACCTTGCGGTTGAGGAGGCGGGAAACGCAAAGTTTGGTGCGTTCCGGGCTGTACTCGGTGTTGGTAACGATGACTTCGTAGTGCCGCTCGATGGCGACGGTTTCGAAGGCTTTCACCAAGTCGGGGAAGAAGGGGTTGGTTATGTCGGAGATGATCAGCCCGAGAATATGACTCTTGCCGGAGCTCAGCGAGCGGGCGTGCGTATTGGGATGGTAGTTGAGATCGCGGATGGCGGCCCAAACTTTGACGGCGGTGGCGGGCGCGACGGCGTCGGAATTATTGATAGTGCGAGACACCGTCGCAGTAGAGACCTTCGCTTTGGCAGCCACCTTGCGGATGTCCATAGGAGAGAAACATATCACTTTTTGTGGGAACAGATGCGAAAGTCTGCGGGAGCGCCGTAGTTACTAGCGCCCTATGCAAAGAAAGGCGATCGCTCCGTATTCAGGCCTTGCTGAAGGCAGCTGTGTGCTAATGTATTGCGCGCTGGTGTAAACGGTTACAGGAATAGGCGGCGGGTCAAACCGCGGACAGGTGGAATGCAATGGCTTCAAGTTCAGGGAAGTTCTTCAATTGGACGGTCGTTTTTACGGCATGCATTGTTGTCGCGGGGACCGCTCGTGCACAGTCCGAACGCTGGAGCGAAGATAAGGCCAAAACTTGGTACGAGCAGCAGGGCTGGCTGGTCGGGAGCAACTATATTCCGGAAGACGCGATCAACGAACTCGAAATGTGGCAAGCGCAGAGTTTCGACGCGGCACAGATCGACAAGGAACTCGGCTGGGCGGAAGACCTCGGCATGAACACAATGCGAGTCTTCCTGCACGACCTGCTGTGGCAAGAGGATCCCGCCGGTTTCAAGAATCGACTGAATCAATTCCTGGAAATTTCGTCCCGGCACCACATCAAGCCATTGTTCGTGTTGTTCGATTCATGTTGGGATCCGAATCCGAAACTGGGAATGCAGCATCCGCCCATCCCCGGAGTTCACAACTCGGGATGGGTGCAGTCGCCGGGAGCCCGAGCGTTGGCCGATCCCGGGCAGGAAGAGCGTCTGAAAGCTTACGTGGTAGGTGTGGTGGGCGCCTTCGCAAATGACCCGCGGGTGCTGGGTTGGGATGTGTGGAACGAGCCCTCGAACAACAACGATGGAAGCTATTCCAAACTGGAACCGAGCAACAAAGCGCAGTTGGTGGAAGCGCTTCTGCCGAAAGTGTTCGCATGGGCGCGGCAGGCGCATCCGTCACAGCCGTTGACCAGCGGGGTCTGGGATATCGATTTCGAAAGCGGAAAGCCGATGAGCAAGACGCAGAAGATCCAGTTGGATGACTCCGACGTGATTACTTTTCACAACTACGATTGGCCCGAAGACTTCGAAGCCGAAGTGAAGTTTCTGCAGAAGTTGAATCGTCCAGTGATCTGCACGGAATACATGGCGCGCGGCGCTGGAAGCACCTTCGACACCGTTCTGCCGCTAGCCAAGAAATATAAAGTGGGGGCCATCAATTGGGGCTTTGTCGCGGGGAAGACGCAAACCTACTATCCGTGGGATTCGTGGCGACATCCGTACATTTTGGATGAACCAACGGTATGGTTTCATGAAGTATTTCATCCGGACGGGAAACCTTACCGCGCCGCGGAAGTGAAACTGATTCGCGAGTTGACGGGTAGAGCGAAATCGACGCAGTCCGCGTCCCAATAATGTTCGTCATCGCAAGCATCATGGGATTGGCGCGGAATTCATTTCTTGCCATCTCGCTGCGTGCGTCAAAATCCCCAGCCTCTACGTAAGAAAACGTGAAAGGTTGGGAAGGCAACTCAGGAATCCGGAAACAAGGAGATCAACATGCGTCTTCTGCGGATATGGCAGGCGGTCCTTGCAGGTACGCTCGGAGCGCTAACGGCTGCAGCGCAAGATTTCCGTCCGCCGGCAGTGCCGCTCATCGCGAACAACCCGTACTTCAGTGTGTGGTCCATGGCGGACAAGCTAACGGACGATGTGCCCCGGCACTGGACGGGAACGCCACAGTCGCTGGGGGGATTAGTCCGGATCGATGGCAAGGCATATCGCATCATCGGCAGCGAGCCGGAGGAAACGTCAGCCATGGAGCAGCGGAAAGTCGAAGTGCTGCCCACCCGAACCATCTATACCTTTGAAGCGGGAGGCATCGGTGTCACATTGACTTTTATGACCCCGGTGCTGCCGACCGATTTGGACGTGATGTCGAGACCGGAAACGTATGTTACCTGGACGGTGCAGTCGCGGGATGGAAAGGAACACGCGGTCTCACTTTACTTCGATGCGTCGGCGCAACTTGCGGTCGACAGTCTGGCCCAGGATGTGGTGACCTCGCGAATCAAGTTTGGAGGCTTGACGGCGCTGCGAGTGGGCAGCCAGCAGCAGCCGGTCTTGCAAAAAGCGGGTGATTACATACGGATTGACTGGGGCTATCTGTATACGATTGCGCCTCCGGGTGATGGCCAGGATTTTGTGATTGCCGAACGCAGGGCCGCCAGAGCCGGATTTGCGACGTCCGGATCGATACCAAGCAGCGACTTGGATTCGCCAGAAGCTGCGGGCGATTGGGATGGACCTGCACTGGCGTATCGATTTGATCTCGGCAAGGTCGGCTCGGCTCCAGTTTCGCGTTATGTGGTGCTGGCCTACGACGAGGAATTTACCGTTCAGTATCTCTACCGCTGGCTGCGCCCGTACTGGAATCGAAAGGGCGCGACGATGGCAAATTTGCTGGAGAATTCGCTGCGCGATTACGAGTCGCTGAGCGCGAAGTGCAAGCAGTTCGACGAGGAACTGATGGCCGATCTGACGCGGGTCGGCGGTCAAGACTATGCGCGAATGGCGTCGCTGGCCTACCGGGAATCATTCGCGGCGCAAAGCTTGGCCGCGGACTACGACGGCACCGCACTTTCCTTTCCCAAGGAGAATTCAAGTTGCGGGTGCGTGTCGACGGTGGATGTCATTTATCCAGCGGCTCCGATTTTGCTTTTGTTTAATACGACGCTGCTCAAAGCATCGATGACTCCGGTGCTGACTTATGCGGAGACTTATCACTGGCCGTTCCGCTGGGCCCCGCACGATCTTGGTATTTATCCGCAGGCTAATGGGCACGATTATCCGGCGAATGTCGATCTGAATTCGGTAGAGGGACACATGCCGGTGGAAGAGAGTGCCAACATGATTTTGATGGCGGCGGCGCTGGCCAAGGCGGACGGGAATGCAGATTACGCCGCCAAGTATTGGCCCCTGTTTTCGACGTGGGCGAAGTATCTGAAGGAAAAAGGGCTGAATCCCGAGAAACAAATTGTGACCGACGACTTCACCGGACCGCTGGCGCACAATGCGAACTTGTCGGTGAAAGCGATCTCCGCGCTGGCTGCCTACGCAAGGCTCTGTGAAATGACAGGGAAGAAAGACGAGGCCGCCGCTTATCGGAAAGTGGCGCAGGACTATGCCGAACAATGGCCGCGCTTGGCCAACGATGGCGATCACTTCAGGCTGGCATTCGATCAGCCGGGGACCTGGAGTCAGAAATACAACCTGGTATGGGACAAAGTTCTCGACCTGAATTTGTTTCCAAAAGATATAGCGCGTAAGGAAATTGCATTCTATAAGACCAAACAAGAACTTTACGGGCTTCCGCTCGATTCGCGAGCAAAATATACCAAGCTGGACTGGCTACTCTGGACGGCCACGCTGTCGGAGAACCGCGCGGATTTCGAGGCGCTTTTCAGTCCGGCATACAAATTCGTCAATCAGACTCCGGATCGGGTACCTCTCACCGATTTTTATGACACAGATACGGGAAAACACCGCTATTTTCAGGCTCGTTCAGTGGTCGGAGGCGTGTTCATTCCAATGCTCACCGATCAGTCGATGTGGAAGAAGTGGGCGGGGCAAGCGCCGACAGGTTCAGGACGGTAGCTGAGAACAGCGAAGTGACTAAAGCTAGTTAACATTCCCCCAATGCGCGCGCGGTTTTGCGGCGTTTTGTCTGTGAGCGCCCGAGGCTTGGAATAAATGTGGGTTTCTGCCAGCAATTCGAAATGTTTGGCCAGAGGATCAAGGCCCAACTTCGGGCACGTTTTCGACCCCAGACCGGCTCAATTCTGATTCGAAAAAGAATGGCTAGTAGATTTGCATTAGATTTCTCTTGACAAGAATCTGGGTGCCAGTTCAGTATTTCCCCACGCAATATGTAAGCGGTTACATCGACCGTGCGATTTCGGTCATTTTACTTGGGGAATCAGACAATCGAGTAGGCGGTAGAGGTATCTGCAGGGGCGGGCAGATGTCACTTCAAGGCATGGTGGGCAATGCCAACCCTTCAGACAAGAAAGTCCAAGGAGGCCGGAAGATGATCCACCGTCATTCCACTTTGCTCTCGGCTGTCATGACGTTTCTTTCCGTCCTGGTGTTCACCGGTCTGCTTGCAGGGCAAGGTCAGGATAGAGGCATCATCACGGGACTGGTGACCGATAAATCTGGGGCGTCTGTCTCGGGCGCGACCGTCACGGTCACCAATGAAGCCACCGGAGTGAATACGGTGGTCAGCACAACTTCAGCGGGCAATTATGCGACGCCGCCACTGGTGTTGGGCAGCTATAAGGTGCAAGTCGAACTGACGGGCTTTAAGACGTCAGTGCAACCCGGCGTGCAGGTCGCGAGCGGCGCCACGGTCCGCGTGGATGCCTCGCTGGAAGTAGGCCAAGTTTCAGAAACGGTGGAAGTGAAGACGTCGAACGTCGACGTGAACGTGGAGACGGCGGAAGTTTCGCATGTACTGGGAGAGAAGTATTACCACGATCTGCCGGTGGTGATGGGATCGGATATACGGCTGGCGGAATCGCTGCTGGCCATGCAGCCCGGTTACGTTCCGATGCGGCCCAATGGATGCGCCATTTTCCGCGGCAGCCAGTTCCAGTCGCGTATGAATGGCGGCCAGACGATGGCCATGGAAAATTATCTGGACGGCGCGTCGTTCGGCAGCGCGATCGACCACAACAACACGCAAGAGCGCTCGGTTCCGTACGACGCGGTCAAGGAGATGAAGATCATCGAGAGCAATTTCTCCGCTCAATACGGGCGCACGAGCGGCGGCTTCGTGGAGTACACAACCAAGTCGGGAACGTCATCATTCCACGGCAGCGCTTACGACTATTACAACTACCAGGGCTTCAACGCTACCGGTGAAATCATCAAGCAGAAGGCTCCCGAGCGCAAAAATAACTGGGGATTCCTGGTTGGTGGACCGGTCTATATCCCCAAGTTGTACGATGGCAGGAAGCACAAGACGTTCTTCTTTGCCGATTTTGACTTGCTGCACTATAGCCAGGGGGCCTTGCCTAGTCTACTAAATACCAACCCTCTCCCGGCTTTCCTGACGGGAGACTTCTCAGCCCTGCTCAACACAAGCAGTGTAATTGCGCATGATATCAATGGTCGACCAATCTACGCCGGCGAGATTTTCAATCCGGCGACCACGACAACTGTGGGCGGCATCCCTGTCCGCAACGGCTATGGTTTTGATCCGGTGACAGGCCTGCCAATCACGGGTCAGGCCAATATCATTCCGGCAAACGATCCGCTGCGGAGCAGTATCGCGGCCCAACTTGCGGCATTGATTCCTCCGCCCGACGTGCCGGGTAAACTCAGCAACAATGCAATACAACCTTCGGGCAACAAATACATCAACCCGAAGACTCTATTCGTTCGCGTGGACCAGGCAATCGGCACCAATTTCAGCATGTCGACATCGGTCAACGTAAATACCCGCCCGTCGTTGCGGCAGTGCGCAAGCTTCTCGCAAGGTTGCAATTTCACGAGTCCATCGACGTACTTCGGGGAAGGTTTTTACCAGGACATCACGACTCGAACCGTGCACCAGCAGTTCAACTGGGTAATCAAGCCAAACTTGTTCAACCATACGACCGTTTCGTTTGACCGTTGGGTGCTGCCCGCGCGGCCAGTCTCTGCGGGACAGCACTGGGTTTCCCGGTTGGGTCTAATTGGGCCGATTGAAGATACTGGCGGCGCGCCCAGAGTGTCCTTCAATAGTCCGACCATTCCCTATTCGCACTATGGGGAATCCGATCAAGTGGCCGAGGGATGCATCGCGAACCGGTGGCAGTTCCTGGACGATATTAGTTGGGTTAAGGGTAAGCACACGCTGAAGGCGGGCTTTGAATACCGGCACCACCAATTCCCGTTCATCGGCAACGGAAATGTTACAGGAAGCTATAACTTCAGCTATACCGAGACCGCGGGGTGGGATGCAAGCGGCAATCAATTGCAGACGACCGGCGACCCCGTTGCCTCCTTCTTGCTGGGACAGGTTGACAATGCGAATTTCAACGTTAACTACCGGCACATGTTGAATGAGCAATACATCTCCCCTTGGGTCAACGACGAATTCAAAGCCACCAAGGATCTCACCTTGACCCTGGGACTGCGCTTCGATTACCAGGGATGCCTATCCGACTCACGCGAGAACCAGTCCACATTTGATCCGAACACTCCGAACCCGGGCGCAGGCGGCCACCTTGGCGCGATCATTTTCGCCGGCAAGGGACCGGGGCGAACGGGTTTGAAATGTTTTGAGAAGCCGCCCAAAGACGCATGGGGCCCCCGTTTTGGTTTCGCTTATCGTGTAAACGATAAGACCTCAGTGCGTGGCGGATATGGAATCTATTACGGCGGCATTCCCGCCAACCAGTTCTCAGGATCGTCTGAGCTGGGTTTCTCCACGAATCCGACCGTGCCAAACTTCACTAACGGCTTCGCCCCGGCGTTTTACTGGAATACTGGATTCCCCTCGTCCGTAATCAAGCTTCCTCCCAGCATCGATCCGACCATCGGTAACGGGCAAGGTCCGACGTGGGTGACGGCGAACAGCAAGAATCTTCCGCGCTACCAGAACTACTCGTTGTCGCTCGAGCACCAATTCGGCACGAGCATGCTGGTTAGCGCTTCTTATGTCGGCAACCACGGGACGCGCCTGCCTTCCAATGCCTCTACGTTGGGATTGCTCGATAATATGAACAACCCATCCGTGCTGGCGTTGGGTCAGGCAGTATTGGGATCGCTTTGCAACGGTGTGACCTGCCCGAATGGAATTCCAATTCCATATGCGGGGTTCACTGGCGATGTGGCACAGGCCCTGCGACCGTGGCCGCAGTTCACCAACCTCAACGTGAGAAGTGTGCCCTACGGATACAGCACCTATAACGCGTTCATGGTCAAGTTGGACAAGCGGTTTGGCGGTGGACTGTTTGGACGCATCGCCTACACCAACTCGAAATTGATCAACAGCGGAGCTGAAGACGTGCTGGCCGGGGACGATCCGGGCATTCAGAATCCGCTGCTTGGATCGAAGGATGATCGTGCGCTAAGCCGCGATGACATCCCACAATCTCTCATTTTGGCATGGTCCTACGAACTGCCGTTTGGTAAGGGAAAGAAATATAACCTTACCGGACCGGCGAATGTAATTGCAGGAGGCTGGATGATCGCGGCTACGCAACGCTACGACTCCGGGCGTCCGCTGGCCATTACGATGGCATGCGACTTCTGCAACTACATCTTTAGCAATGTGAAGCGGCCCAATAAAGTTGGTGGGGGTTACGGTAAGACGTCAGGGGTGAAAGCATGCACCAGTTCCGACCCCGCAAACTGCGACCATTACTTGCTCGCGAGCGGGTGGGCCGATCCTGGTCCGCTTCAGTTTGGAGATGCCTCGACCAACGATCCTCATATCCGTGGTCCTCACTATTTCAACGAGGATTTCAGCGTTACCAAACTGATTCCGATCACCGATCAGTACGGTTTGAAGTTCGAGAGTCAGATGGGGAATATATTCAACCGTCACCTGTGGTGTAACCCGGACACCAACTTAAGCGACGGCGCTAACTTCGGCACGATCAATGCGCAGTGCGATCAGCCACGGAGCATACAGTTTGGCTTGAGGCTGGAGTTTTAACCAAAGCGGCTAACCATGCGCTTCCCTCGGAGGCAGGGCCAATTCGGTCCTGCCATCCCTTTTCTGGTTCAATTTCACTCACCAAAT
>DATBEI010000275.1:0-3914 GCA_036269595.1 Candidatus Sulfotelmatobacter sp. | reverse complement strand
GAGAAAAAAGAGTTGGTGAAGCGCTATGCCGACTACGGCGCGAAGAGTGTCGGCGATCTGAAAAAACTTTTGCCCACGCTGCTGGCTCGCGTCGAGCAATTGCACGAATTCAATCCCATGCTCGGCCACCGCGGTTGCCGCCTCGGCATCACATACCCGGAAATCACCGAGATGCAGGCGCGCGCCATTTTCGAAGCTGCGGTCGAAGTCTCCAAAAAGGGCGTGAAAGTGCTTCCCGAAGTCATGATCCCGCTGGTGGCGACGGTAAAGGAAATGGCCAACCAGGCCGCGATCGTTCGCCGCGTCGCCGACGAGGTATTCAAAGAAAAAGGAACGAAGGTCGAGTACATGGTCGGCACCATGATCGAATTGCCACGTGCTGCGCTGGTGGCTGATGAGATTGCCAAAGAGGCGGAGTTCTTCTCGTTCGGCACCAACGATCTTACGCAGACCACCTTCGGCTTCTCGCGCGACGACGTCAACAAGGTGCTTCCGACATATCTTGCGGAAGGCATCCTGAAGCAGGATCCGTTCGCGGCTTTGGATCAGGAAGGCGTTGGACAACTTGTAAAAATGGCCACGGAGCGCGGTCGCAAAACGCGTCCGACGCTGAAAGTAGGAATCTGCGGCGAGCACGGTGGCGAACCGTCGTCCGTGGAATTCTGCTATCGCACCAGCTTGAATTACGTTTCCTGCTCCCCATTCCGCGTGCTTACCGCACGCCTGGCGGCAGCGCAGGCCGCAGCGGCAGAAACGCTAAAGGTCGAGGGGGGACGAACGAAATAGATGGTTTTACATCAGCGCGGGAAAATGGCTCGGAACCGATCCGAGCCATTTTTTTTTTGCGCAAAAGTTCCTATTGCTGATTGGCGTGCACTTCTGGCGCTATTTTCTTGGCTTCCTTGAGGTGGCTTTCCAGAGTCGGCAAAGTTTTAGTTGCAAAGTCCTTGACTGCCGGATTTCTCGACGAAGCGCTTTCGTGCCGGAACTCGGAAACATCCTTGGTGTGATCGCCCACCATATCTGACATGTAAGCGCGATCGAAGGCGGCGCCTGAAAGCGCGGAAAGTTTCTGCTTGGTGGCTTCATCCTTAGCGTCAAGCGATGTCGGCAGCGTTATATTTTCCGGGCTTGCCACTTGCTTCAACTCGTCGTTCGCTTTGCTGTGATCATCGACCATGCGTTGGCCGAATTTTTTGACGTCTGGGTTGGAGGCGCGTTCGGTTGCCAACTTTCCCAGTTCCACCTCCGCCATTCCTCCCTGGGCGGCTTTTTTCACGAAAGTTTTGTCGGCCACGCTCAGGCCCGAAGACCCGGAAGCGGAGCTCGCACCCATGCTTGAATTTCCGTTTCCCGCAGTTTGTGCCGCGGCACCTAGTCCGCATAAACTCAAAATCCCAAGGCCCAACGATAATCTGCTTAGAACTGTACTCATCTTCATCTCTAATCTCCTGATGCGCATGGAAAAAAGCTCGAAGGTCCACGCGCCAGACAGAAATGCGCGTGCCGTCAAACCTGACCTTCCACTGTTCGCCTAAATTGGATTGCTTTGCCGTCAGAGAGGTTGGCCCTGAATTGCTTTCCTAACGGGCATGTCTAGCGAAGTCTGTTTGATGTGAGTGACTTAAGCAGTTCACTGTACCTGTTGCAGGCGCGCGATCAGCTTCTGAGCAAGGGTCTCGTCCGATTCCGACCATAGCCGCCGTGAAGTAGCGCGCGTGTTCAACTCTGCCTTCTTGGTAAATTCGACTAATTTTGCGAGGTTATCGCGAATCTTGGCCTGCGTTTCTTCGGTGAGCGCAACGTTTTCCTGCACAAATAGCGAATCCAAACCGAAATCAATTTCGATGTGGCCAGTCTCTTGAAAAGTTCCGTCGTCGAATTCTTCCCCCTGCACAATAAAACTGACGAGGCTTGGAATTGAACACCACTGCTTGCCATTCTCCTCCGGCGTCCAAAGGTCCCAGTACGCCTCAAAAACGTAGGCGTAATCGTCGTGCACAAGATCGGCGGCCACCACCACCGCATCCTCCGGCGCGATGCCGGGCGAGAAACGTCTTTCGAGCACGCTCGCTTCATTCCACGAGATCGGCTGCACCGCCGTGTAGGTGATGCCGGGCCGTTGCGCCGAAAAGGAGAATTGCTGGAAGACGGCGAATAGGTGAGGCAACATCGCCGGACCGGAAAAATCGGGGAACCACAAGCTCAGATATAAGGGGTCGGGCATAGGCTAAGAGACGCTGCACCTCTCATGGATATTGTAATGCTCCGCGGAAAGTACCAGGTGCTATGTCTGCTCTGAAATGCTTCGGCAGTGAAAAGCTTTCGAGACAATGACATCTTTGACACTCAGTTTGGCGGCTGCTAACATCGAAGTTCGCCGGCACTCCTGCCTTACAGTGTCCCCGTCGTCTAGCCTGGCCTAGGACATCGCCCTTTCACGGCGGTAACACGGGTTCAAATCCCGTCGGGGACGCCAAATCTAATCAACAACTTGGATGAGACTTGGCGCGCTTCTTCATGTAACGGTATGTAACGTTAAGACAGGTGGTGCGCATTTCCTGCCTCCGGCCTGGATCTGGGAGCGATCAACTCTACCACCCTTGACTGTGCCTTCCGTTTCTCAGAAGTCACTGCCTGCGTGTAAACGTCCATCGTGACCTTGATGGAAGCGTGACGCAGCAACTCTTGCACAACCTTGGGGTCCTCCCTATTGGCGTGCAAGAGGTTTGAGTAGGTATGTCGAAACGTGTGCCAGCCGATATTGCCTATGCCCAGCCGTTTCGCCACCGGTTTGATGAACATCCTCATGATCGTCATCGGCCAATACGGCTGTTTGCCGCGTTTCGCCCCGGCACGGGGTGAATCGCTGGCAAACACCCAATCTTCTGGCTTTTGATATGGCGTGATTCTGTACCACGCCAATAGTTCTTCGATCATGAAGTCATCCAGGGGCACCGTTTTCTGCGATGCCTCTGTTTTCACCTTCCCGCTGACCATGTCAACAACCGACCGAGTGACACTCATCTGTTTGCAGGCGAAATCGAAGTCCCGCCACTGTAGCCCGATCAGTTCGCCGCAACGCAAGCCGCTGCCGCAATCCAGTAACACCATGGTGCGTTCTCTTTGCTGGAGAGCTGCGAACAAGCTTTGAAATTGTTCGACCTCCAGCGCCAGGGGAATGCTTTGCCTCTTTCCGCTCTGCCGCACGTACCTCATCGGGTTGGCAGCTTCGACTCGGGGAAGAAGTTCATGTCGCACACCGTGGCGAAAAATAGCACTCATGATATTGCGGATCTTGACTTTGGTGCCCCCAGCCAGTGATTTTCCTTTCTTGTTGCCGGTATCGCGGACTAAGCTGTCCAGCCACTCCTCCGTTGCTACCGACTTGATATCGCTCGGGCGGTAATTGCCCCAGCGAGGAACTATCCACTTGCGCAAGTAGCTTTCGTTCCGATTCTTGGTCGAGTACGCCTTCTTATCGTGATTGTCCATCCGCATCTCTCGCTGGCGGTAGTGTTCAATCAGCGACTTGAACGTCGTAATCGTGGGACTGCCCGTCTCAATGACCTCCCTGTTCACATTAGCTCGAAGGACCTCGATGTGCTGAAGTGCTATTGCCCTCGTTTTAATTGCGGCAACGGTACCCACAACAATGCATCGCATCCTCTTGCTGCCGTCCGGCTGCCTTTCTCTGTAGCGATACTCCCAAACTGCACCGGATTTTCGCTTGGATCGTGTTAAACAACCTTCTTGATAACGCGCTCTCCTCATGGATTCCTCCTTGTGAGAGCGCAGGTGGTGGGTTGAATCTACCCGACTGTGCGTCCCAATGTCCACTGTCGCCACGAAGAAACCAACAATCAACTTCGCGATTCAGTGACAAATCGACCTGCGGAAGCAAAACATCGCGC
>DATBEI010000277.1:0-13289 GCA_036269595.1 Candidatus Sulfotelmatobacter sp. | reverse complement strand
GTCGCGGGCCTGATCGTGAGAGACGGCAAACTGCTCGTCTGCCAGCGGACTCGCCATCAAACCATGCCGCTGAAGTGGGAGTTTCCTGGGGGAAAGATCGAATTAGGAGAACAGCCGCGCTCCGCGCTGCGCCGCGAACTGGAAGAAGAACTGGGAATCCTGGCCACCATCGGCGACGAAGTCAAACGCATTCAGCACGAATATCCCAACGGAGGGATGGTTGAACTGCGTTTCTTCATTGTGCGCGAGTACCAGAGAGTGATCGAGAACCGCATCTTTCGCGATGTCCGCTGGGCCGAGCCGAAGGACCTGCCAGCCTATGATTTTCTTGAAGCAGACCTCACACTAGTACAGGAGTTGGCCGCCGGCAAATTGCTTTGAGGTTGTAGAACCCGCATTTCTTCAGACCCGCATTCCTTCTTGACCCTTCCTAAGGACCAGTGAAATAATCCGCGGCACCAGCTGTCTGGGGATCAATTTTCCGCTCGCTTACCCCGGGTACGGTCTCAGAAACTAATCCACGAAAGGATTTCAACATGAAGAGGAAATGGCTCGTTCTCTTGGCAGGCCTGACATTCGGAGGACTGTGTCTCGGACAAAACACCGATTCAGCTGCCGCAAACCGCGAGGATTTGTCGGCCGGCGTTGGAACTCATGAACCGCCCAGGCTCGGCATCCATTGGGCACGAGGCTTCGAACCTTTCGCTCGCGTTCGCGCCCTCAAGGGAAACAATCCCGACATGACCTATCACGGGGGCGTTATCCTGCCATCGACGGTGAGCGAAGCGATTTTCTGGGGGCCGAATTGGGCTAAGTCCAGCTTCACCGGGGACAAAATTACGGGCCTTGATAGTTGGTATAGCGGGTTCAACGGCTCTAATTACGCCAAGACTTCGGACGAGTACACTGGCTCGAATGGTCAGGTCGGGCCTAATTTGATCAATGACCATTACCTGGTCGACACGTCCACAGCAGCGAACGGAAGTTCCACTTCAGCCATCGTGGCCGAGGCTTGCAAGGAAATCGCGAGCCCGGTTTCGAACGGGTACTATCCTGTGTATGTGGACGTACCCCGCGGTAACGCAGGGTACTGCGCGTACCACACCTATGGATCGTGCAAAGGCACGACGATTCAGGTTGCGTTCTTCTTCGATCTGGACGGCGACGCCGGTTGCGATCCTCAAGATACTTCCGGACTGCATTCCCAAGGACTGGCGGCATTGGCCAACGTGAGCGGCCATGAACTCTCCGAAGCGCGCACCGACCCGGACTCTCCCGGCGCCTGGTATGACAAGCGTGGAGAGGAAAACGGTGACAAATGCGCTTGGACCTTCGGTGCTCCGCTGGTCACTTTCAGCAACAGCACCCAGTGGAAAATTCAAGGAGAATGGTCCAACAACGCCTATAACTCGGGAACCGGGTACCCGAACAGTTCGGGTCAAAAAGGCTGCTTGGCCGGCAACTGAGATTAAGGCCTAACAAGAGCCGAATCGTCGTTGGGATGATTCGGCTTTTGTTTGCGCGGACCGCCGACTAACCACCCTTGCCCCCTAAAGACACCAGCATCAGAGCCACCGACAGTCCGATCACGATGACGGTAGTCGCCCATGCCACCGCATTAAACAGGCGCGTGTTGGTGTATTCGCCCATCAACTCTTTTTTGTTGATCAAGATCAGCATGAAAATCAGGACAAAGGGAAGTACAATTCCATTGATCACCTGCGACCACACCACGATTTCTATCAGCCTGGGTGCTGGAATAAGCAGGACGAGCGCGCCTCCCGCGATGATCAGCAAAGTATAGAGCCAGTAGAAAAATGGGGCCTCGCTGAATTTCTTTCCCACACCCGATTCGAAGCCTAATCCTTCGCAAACGGTGTAGGCGGTAGAAAGCGGCAGAATTGAGGCCGCGAACAGCGACGCATTGAACAATCCCACGGCAAAGAGAATGTAGGCATAATCGCCGGCAAGCGGTTTCAGCGCCTGGGCAGCGTCCGCGGCGTATTTGATGTCGCGAAACCCGTGAACATAAAGGGTTGCGGCACAGGCGACAATGATGAACCAGGCGACGATGTCGGTAAAGATGCAGCCAGTGACGACGTCGAGACGAGAAGCCTTGTAGCCGCGGCGGGTTACACCCTTCTCTACAATTGAGGACTGCAGGTAGAACTGCATCCACGGAGCGATTGTCGTTCCGACTACGCCAATCACCATGAATAAATAAGCTTGATCTCGAAAGGCGTGCGGGGCAGGCGGTTTGAAAGTGGCGATCATCGCGTCTTTCCAGAAAGGATGGGCCAGAACTCCCGCGAGGATGTAGGTTACATAGAAGAAGGACGCCGCCAGGAAAACCTTTTCTACGGTCTTGTACTGCCCCTTGACGACAATCAGCCAGACAATCACGCCGCAAATCGGCACGGTGTAAATACGCGGCAGACCAAACAATTCTAGACTCGTAGCGATGCCGATGAATTCGGTAACCACATTGCCGAAGTTGGTGATGAGGATGCCGATCATCATCAGAAAGGTGATGCGCAGCCCAAATTCTTCTCGGATGAGATCGCTTAAGCCCTTGCCCGTAACCGCACCCATGCGGGCGGACATTTCCTGCACCACGATCAAGGCCAGGGTGATCGGGATCATGGTCCACAGCAGCAGGTGTCCGAACTGGGCGCCGGCGGAGGAATAAACCAGGATGCCGCCGGCATCGTTGTCGACGTTAGCGGTAATGAATCCCGGCCCAACTACGGCGAGGAACAACAAAAGCCGGGTTTTCGAGCGTCTCAGAAACTTCATGCGCACTTTTCACAGACATATGGATGGAGCGAAAAAGCCACGAACGACGCCACAGGATAAATGCACGAAGCGAATCTGACCAAATGAAAAGTGCAGCGCGACGAAATTAAAAATGCTGGAGTGGTTTAGGGAGCTTGGATTCGAGGGCGGGGGCGATACTTCCTAGAGTTTCGCTCGCAACATACTGATCACGTCGTCCGAAGTGATGACTCCAGTCAGTTTGTTATGCTCGTCGACGACGGGCAACGTTTGAAGATTGTACTTGTCGAACAACTCAGCCACGTCGTTCTCCGCCATTCCCTCGTGAGCGAAAACAAGAGGTTCCTGGACAAGAGACAGCATGGGGGACGACAGATCTGCCAGAACTAGTCTGGCGAGCGGGACGGCTGCGGTCAGTGTGCCGTGCGAATCCACCAAATAAATCGTGCTCACGGCCTCGACGCCGCCTTCAAATTCGCGCATGGAATCGATTGCATTTTGCACCGTCGCGGAGACTGGGAGTGCCAGGAACTCCGTAGTCATGCGGCCCGCGGCCGTTCCTTCGCGGTGTTCAAGCAGCTCGACAACGTCCTGCTGGGCCTCTGGTTCCATCTGAACCAGGATCTGTTCGGTACGATCCTCGGGCAGATCGGCCAGCAGGTCCGCGGCCGCATCGGGGTCCATTTCTTCGACGATGTCGGCAGCGCGGCCCGAATCGAGGGACTCGACGATGGATTTTTGGACCCTGGGATTGACCTCTTCGAGAGCCTCGGCCGCTGTCTCTTCGTCCAAGGTCTGGAATACCGCCTGGCGCTCGTCTGGAGCGAGATCCTCCACGATGTCGGCAATGTCGGCGGGGTGCAGTTTGGAAAGACCCTCGTAGGAAGTCTTTAGCTTCACGCGACGCGCCGGATCGGTCTCGATTACATCGATAAAATTCCAGGGAATGCTGCGGGGAGGAATTTTTCCGAGCAGCGCCTGCAAGGCATGCTTCGGCGCCACGCCCCGCAACAATCTTCGTACCGCGCCGCGCGCTCCCACATCGACGGAGTGAACCCGCAATACGGGATGAGTTGCACTTTCATCCTTTGGAAAGTCCACCTGCAGGTCAACGTCATTCACGCGGACAACTTTTCGTCCGTTGACGTCGATCACCTGCTGATCCAGTAGATCGCGCTCCAACAGAAATAAACCCTCGGTGCCATTGGCCGCCGGCCACTCTTCCGGCGCCGTGGACGCCCGAATGCCGCCATTGACGGCCGACACCGCGGAAAAAGCCAAAACGCGATTTCCAGATTTCGTCTTCACAATCAGCGATGAGATCCGCGACCGGTCTTCCTGCGGAGCCAGCGTCACCTCGCGCACACGCCCGCTGGACGCGCCTGACGGGTCGTAAACTGTGGCGCCGAGCAGTTCGGTGAGAGCAAGGGTCGTCATCTCGCTAGAGAATAACCAACTCGCGCGCGATTCCAAACGAAAATCGCAAAGCCAGTGCCCACTTCAGACCTCAGACTTCGGATTTCGGCTACTAACGACGAACAAGTCTGGGCTGAATCCTCGGGCTATTTAGTTTGAGGTCTGAAGTCTGCGATCTGAAGTGGGCTCCAGTGTCCCCGTATAATGTTTCTCAGGCCGTGCGCTATATTTTCGACATCATCGGGCAAACCTTGCGTGCGCTGTGGGCCCATAAGTTACGCTCGTTTCTTACCATGTTTGGCATCGCCTGGGGGGTTGGTTCCCTGCTCTTGTTGGTCGGCCTGGGGGAAGGATTTCGCGCCGGTAATCGGAAGCAGTTTGATTCCCTGGGCGAAAACGTGATGTTCATCTGGTCGGGGCGCGCCCCCGTCATGCAAGGCAGCTTCACCGCTCTGCGGCAGTACTACCTCACCTATCGCGATTATCAGGATATTGTGAACGAGTGCCCGTCAGTGGGCGCTGTTGCCCCGGTCATCTCGCGTAACGACATCCGCGCGGTCAGCGATTTCTTTCAGGCCAGCGGCCAAATCATGGGCGTGCCCGCCAATATTAACCAGATCCGCAATCTTCCGATCAATGAAGGACGCTGGCTGAATCCGATGGATGATTCGCAGAAGCGGACGGTAATCGTCATCGGCGATGAAGTGCGGCGGACGTTATTTCCCGGACGACCGGCGATCGGAGCCACGATCCTTCTGAACGGCGTCCGCTTCACGGTAGTTGGAACCATCCAGAAAATCGGTCACGGCGACAACATGAATCTGAACCTGCGCAGCTTCGTGCCTTTCCACACCATGCAGGATTATTTTCGCCCGCTCAATACCGGCACTGGTACCGACGTGATTTCCTTTATCAACTACCAGCCTAAATCGCGGGCTCTGCACGAGGCGGCCCAGCAGGAAGTTCACAAAATTATCGCTCGCAATCACGGCTTCGATCCCAGCAATCCAGACTCTTTCGACGAGTGGGACACGATCAAGACCATTGACCAGATTGGCAAGATTTTCGACGCAATGAACATGTTTCTAGGCAGCGTCGGCCTTGTGACCCTGGCGTTGGGCGCGATCGGCATCATCAACATTATGCTGGTGGCGGTGGCTGACCGGACCCGCGAGATCGGATTGCGCAAGGCCGTCGGCGCCACTAACGCCAGCATCATGTTTCAGTTTTTCGTGGAAGGAGCTTTCCTGACGCTGTTGAGCGGCGGAATTGGGATTGCGGGCGCAGCCGGATTGATGTCGTTGTTATCCGGCGTCGATCTCGGGCAGGGATTCGATCCTCCAAAGCTGGTGGCGTCGACGGCGGCTTTGGCCGTCGTTTCGCTCGGAGTCGCAGGCGTGGCGGCCGGCCTGTACCCCGCCAGGCGCGCCGCCATGCTGGAACCAGTGGAGGCGCTGAGGAAGGAATGAAATGTCGTCCAGTGCTCTGCGAACTTAGCGGCAGTTCTTCGCGAACTCTGCGGTAAAGGCTTTCAAAAACACCGGCGGCAACGAGACTTTAAATGCACCGCGACCTCCTCCAACAAGCGTATTCAGCGATGCGCCATGACTTGCGCCGCACTCTGCTGACCATGGCCGGAATGGCCTGGGGAATCGCCACGGTCGTACTGCTTCTTTCTTACGGGAATGGTTTTGGCAAGGCCATCGAAACCATCTTCGAGAGCTTTGGAGCAACCGCGGTCGGAGTGTTCCCGGGGCGCACATCGCAGCAAGCTGGGGGCAATAAGGCCGGCGTCCAGGTTCGCTTCACGAACGATGACGTTGAACTGCTGCGCAACAACATCCCCCTCTGTCGCCATGTTGCCCGCATGCTGCAAAAGGATTCCACAGTTCAAAATAACAACCGCTCCTTCACTTTTCCGGTGATGGGCTTGGATCCGTCGATTCAGGACATTTGGAACCTCGACATCGAACAAGGGCGATTCTTGAACGATGCCGATAACATGCAGCACGGCCTATATGCAGTCATCGCGTCGGAGGCGCGCGACAAACTGTTCTCCGGCATGCCGGCGGTCGGCGAAACAATCCGCATCGACGGCGTGACCTTCGAGGTTATCGGCGTCGGCGCGCCGCGCATGCAAGAAGGAGATAACGACAATAATCGCGTCGTTTACATCCCCTACAATTCCATGGATGTACTCAAGGACAACCACTATCTCGATGGAATATGGCTCGATTCGGCGGGACTGAACCATGAAAAGCTCGATAAGACGATTCGGGAAACGCTGGCGACGGCGCACAACTTCAAACCTGACGACCAGCGTGCCGTCTTTGTGTTCGACGCGCAAAAGCAACTCTCGCAGTTCGGAATCATCACCATGGCGCTGAAGGTTCTGCTCGCGTTTATTGGGACGGTGACGCTGGGAATCGGCGGCGTGGGGCTGATGAACATCATGCTGGTGTCAGTAACGCAGCGGACGCGCGAAATTGGCGTGGAAAAGGCTCTGGGAGCGCGACGCCACCACATTTTGTTTCAGTTCTTGTCCGAGGCCATGGTCATCACTGCAGCCGGCGGATTTCTGGGCATTCTGCTTTCTTATGCGGTCTCGATTCTGGCGGGACGCATTACGTTTTACAGTGCGCTCGCGAAACACGCCGAAGCGGCAGACATCCGGCTGATTGTTTCGCCGATGATTCTTATTGTGGCGACGGCCATCCTCGCCGTGGTAGGCGTGATCAGCGGAATGGTGCCGGCTTTGCGCGCCGCCAACCTCGACCCTATCGAAGCGCTTCGCTACGAATAGTCAGTACCGGAAGCAAGAAAAAAGCCGGAGTGTCTTGCGCTCCGGCTGTAGTTTCCTACGACGTCTTCCCTTAAGCGGCCATGGTCAACGAGTCTACAAAGTGATGGCACACGGTGGTCTCGACCTTAAACATCCTGACGGTGAACCGGCCGGTCAGGTAAGGCTTAACGATGCGGTCGACCTCGGGAAAGGTTTCATGCACATATTTTTCGGCAGCGTTTCTTTCTGTCCATAGCGAGATGGCGATCATCTTGTCTTTCGCGACATCGGGAACAAATGGGATTAATTCGAGGAAGCCTGGCTGCGTCTTCATGAGCGGAAGGACTTCCTGACGAATCGCGCGAATCAGGTCATCCCTTCTTTCGGCTTTTGGAGTGAATTCGAGAATACGGGCAAACATGCGACACTCTCCTTCCTTGAACGGAAATTGCTCGGAAGATGCCGCGGTTCGAACTGGCTCGTTCCGAGCCCATTCCTGAATCAGGGTAATTGAATTTGCAGTGGTGGAAAAACGGCAATACTTTAGCCTCCAACGCCGAACATGCGCCGTGACTTGGGCCACACATCAAAGTGACGCCGCGCACGCTGGTGGCGGATAGAATTGCAAACATGCCTGGTGACATTTTCGACGCTCCGGCACCTCGCGCCGATGCGCGCCTGGCCTATGGTTCGGACCCGAACCAGTTTCTCGATCTGCGTCTGCCCTCCAAAGAAAAAGCTAACCCACCGCATCCGCTGGTCATCAATATTCACGGGGGCTACTGGCGCGCGAAGTACAATCTCGACCACGCCGGACGTCTCTGCGCCGCGGTCACGGCCAGAGGATTCGCGACGGCCAATCTGGAATACCGCCGTGTCGGAAATGACGGCGGGGGCTGGCCTGGAACGTTCTCCGACATCCGATCGGCATATCACTTTCTGAGACAAAAATCGCAACAGCACAACCTGGATTCAAAACGAATCGTGGTGATGGGACATTCCGCTGGTGGCCAGCTCGCGCTCTGCCTCGCGGCTCACGAATCGAGTGTTAGTCGTGTCATTTCGCTTGCCGGCGTCGTTGATCTGCGACGTGCTTACCAGCTTCATCTCAGCAATGACGCGGTCGTCGAGTTTCTCCACGGCACGCCGGCTGAGGTTCCCGAACACTACCGCGAAGCCGATCCGATGGAACTCTCAATCGCCCACGCGCGGCAGTGGCTGATTCAGGGCTCCGCCGATGACACCGTTCCGCCAGCTTTCAGCCGCGAGTATGTGGCCGAAAAACAAAAGCGCGAAGGCAGTCAGAAAGAGGATGCCCACTTGCTTGAAATCTCCGGCTCTGGCCACTTCGACCTCATCGATCCAAACTCCCAAGCCTGGAAACGGGTCGAGGAGACGATCGTCCAACTCATCGCGTAAGTATGGGCGTGATGGTTAACAGCTCCCGCCTCCTTCAGTTTTTGCCGCAAATTATGCAGGCCAGCAGCGTTGTTCTCATCCCTTATAATCTTCGGTCACAGAGAGGAATCCTTTGCCCTTCGACGACCTGCGCCAGTGGATCGCCGCGCTTGAACGCGCCGGACAACTGAAGCGCATCCAGACCGAAGCCGACCCGATGCTTGAGATTGCCGAGATTACCGACCGCGTCTCGAAAAGCCGCGACAGCAAAGGCGCTAGAGGCGGTCCGGCGCTCCTCTTTCAAAACCTCAAGGGTCATCCTGGATCTCAGCTTCTGATCAATCAATTCGGCTCCGACGCGCGCATGAAACTGGCGCTGGGTGTCAACTCTTTTGACGAGATCGCGGCTCGCATCCGCACGTTCATGGATGTGAAGTCTCCGCAGGGCTTTCTCGACAAACTGAAAATGCTTCCCCTCCTGACCGAAGCGGGGAAGTTTTTCCCACGCACTGTCACCACCGGGCCGTGCAAAGAAGTAATCAAGCGCAACAATTTTTCTTTGCTCGATTTCCCCATCCTGCAATGCTGGCCCAAGGATGCCGGACGTTTTATCACACTGCCCTTAGTCACCACGCGCGACCCGAAGTCCGGCAAGCGCAACCTTGGGATGTACCGCATGCAGGTTTACGACGAACGCACCACGGGCATGCACTGGCAGCGCCAGAAAGTTGCGGCCGAGCATGCGCGCGAGCGCATGCGCGCCACGGTTGAAGGAAAATCCGCGGCGGTCGACATCATGGCGCGCAGTTCCGGAGGCAGCATTCTGGCCGAAGGCGGGCGGCCATCTGGGAAGATGGACGTCGCGGTTGCGATCGGAACCGAGCCTGCAGTAACGTTTTCTGCCATTGTTCCGGCGCCCCCCGAGATTGAGGAATACTTGATTGCCGGCTTTCTGCGCGGCGCTCCCGTCGACCTTGTGAAATGCGAGACCGTCGATCTTGACATACCCGCCGCCAGCGAAATCGTTCTCGAGGGCTACGTCAATCTCGATGAACTTCGCAATGAGGGGCCGTTCGGTGATCACACCGGCTTTTATTCTCTCGAAGATCTCTATCCCGTCTTTCACGTCACCTGCGTCACCCACCGCGAAAATCCGATCTACGCGACCACAATCGTCGGCAAGCCGCCGCAGGAAGATGCGTATATGGGCAAAGCGGTCGAGCGGATTTTTTTGCCGCTCATGAAGCTGACGGTCCCGGAGTTGGTCGACATAAACCTGCCCATCGAGGGCGTCTTTCACAACCTGATGATCGTCTCGATCAAAAAGTCCTACCCGGGTCAGGCCCGCAAGGTAATGAATGCGATCTGGTCGCTGGGGCAAGCGATGTTCACTAAGTGCATTGTGGTAGTGGATGAAGACGTGGACGTGCAGGACATCGCCGACGTTACGCTGAAAGTTCTCAACCACATCGACCCGGAACGCGACATTCAGTTCACGCTCGGGCCAGTGGATTCTCTTGACCACGCTTCGCGTCTACCGAATTACGGGTCAAAGATGGGCATCGACGCGACTCGCAAGTGGGCCAGCGAAGGCTTCGCCCGCCCCTGGCCCGACGAGATTGTCATGGATTCGAAGACGAAGGCGTTGGTCGACAGTAAGTGGAAGGCGCTGGCTAAAGATCTAGGAATCGAATGACTCCGACTCATCGGGGTTAGTGTCCCAAGCCGAACAGCGTCCGCACTCCCCAAGCAGCGGCAATGCCAAAGGCCGCCATAAACGCCAAACCCGTCAGACGATCTGTAATGGTGCCTTTGCTCCAGCCCTGGAGCACGGCAAAAATTCAAACAAAGAACAATACGATTGCGATGATGCCAAGAATTTTCAGCAGCATAATCGGATACTCCCGATCCCAAAGCAGACGCGGGATCACTGCAGAGAAGCTTGCTTGATACTTCAGGACTGCGCAGTGATGTCGGTCACAACCGCTTCACTGCTCAACATTTTCATCCGTCGGCTCGTAGCCGGTGCATTGCAGGACCGGGAGGCGCGGATATTTTGGAAACGACGGGTCGGTGGCGGAACGCTCGCATAAGAAGAATGTGGAGCCACGGTCGGAGTGCATCAGGCGCATGAAGCGGCAATGGGCGCACAATCCGGCGCGTAGGGCGTAAAGTCGTTTGTCAGTTCTCTCCATGATTTCTCAGCGGAACGTTCTCACTGAAGTGTAAACCGGGCCTGGGGAGGCCGAATTTCTGGCCCTGCCGGAATCCCTATCCGTTAAGGTATTACCTTAGAAATCCGTCCTATGAGCCTGAAAATAAATTCACACGAAAATTATGTAAGTTTCCTTGAAGGGTGGTCACGGGCTTTGCTATAAGGATGGGTTTTCAAACTCCGGGAGAGTCCTTCATGACCCCTGTATGTTCTATGTCTTTCCGTCGTTCGTATTTTCCCACCTTCATTTTGCTTGTCATCGCGGGATTCGTTTATTGCTGCTTAACGCCGCTTGCCATTGGGCAGGCCACCTTGGGCGGCATTACCGGCACGGTGACTGATCCGTCGGGAGCGGTCGTGTCCGACGCCACCGTAAAAGCCATCAATATCGCGACCAACCTCGAGGTTGCGGCTCGAACCAAGGCAAACGGCGGTTTCGTAATTCCGGACCTGCCCGCTGGAACCTATCGAGTCACGGTCACGAAGGATGGCTTCAAAACGGAAACGCACACGAAAATCCTGGTTTCCGGTAACCGTACGACCACAGTGGATACGTCTCTGGTGGTGGGCTCGATCGGCACCACGGTGGAAGTGAACGCGGTGCCATTGATGAACCAGGTAGACACCACGATCGGCTATGTCGTCGATACCAATACCATCGAAACGACACCGCTGGGCACCGGCAGCTTCACACAATTGGCAATTCTCAGCCCTGGCGTTCATGCAGACTTCCTCGGTGGAGGGGGCGCCAACACGGGCCTTGGCAATCAGGCCATCTTCGCGAACGGAAACCGCGACACCAGCAATAGCTTTTCGTTGAACGGTGTGAGCACTAACAACCTTTTTAACGGCAATTCCACCAGCCAGGTCGGTGAGAACCGCTTTGTGCTCAATACCGGTGAGAACTTCGGTGCGGGTGGAACCATACAAACCAGTACGTCGGTGTACGGGGCGATTGGTCAGGCTCTTCCCACTCCTCCCCCCGATGCTATTCAGGAGATCGCGGTCAACTCCTCGCAGTATGACGCCACACAGGGCAACAACAGCGGGGCGCACATCAGCGTACTGACGAAGTCTGGCACCAACGCGGTCCATGGTTCACTGTGGGAACAGTGGCAGAACAGCGATATGAATGCCACGCCCTACTTCTACAATGCTGCGGGCATCAATCCTGTCACCAACAAGCCTTATCTGCCTCGTCCTTTCTTGAATCGAAATGCTTTTGGCGGGACCGTGGGCGGGCCGATTATCAAGGACAAGTTGTTCTTCTTCGGGTCCTATCAGGGAGTACGCATTGCCGACGCGCAAGCGTCCACCAAAGATGTAACGGTGCCTCTCGGGTTGACAGATGACCGCACTACGCAGGGCATCATCAACATGATTTCCACGACTTATGGACAGACCATTACATCGGGCCAGATCGATAGCGCTGCCTCGCAGATCCTGAATGCCAAACTTCCCGACGGTCAGTATCTGGTACCAAGCGCGCAGTACAACCCGACGCAGGCGGTCACACTGGGCTACGATGCCATCGTGCAAGGCCCTAACACGCAAGCCACCGTAAACCAAGGGATCGCCGGCATCGATTTTGTTGTAAGCGCCAAGGATCGCTTGGCCGCGAGGTATTACGTGCAGAGCAATCCCACCAACAATCCTTTTGGCGCGGTCGGCTCGCTGCTGGGGTTTGCACAACAGCTTTCCGCTGGGAGCCAGGTCATTTCCCTGGCGAACTCTGTCGTGCTCTCCCCTAACCTGACCTGGGAACAGCATGTGGGTTTCACCCGCCTGCGAGCTTATGCCAACACCACAAAAGCATTCACCGCAAGTTCGGTGGGCATTAGCCTGCCCGGCGGCGCGACTTTTCCTGACTTCTCAATTAGCGCGTCCGATCCCACAATCAGTGCTGGTTTGGAGTTCGGCCCCAGCACCAGCTTCGGCAATGGTGGCATGGTTCAGAATCAATGGGAATATGGGACCTCCGCGAGTTGGGTAAAAGGAAAGCACGTTCTAACAGTAGGGACGACGTGGGACCACACCCAGCTCAATATCCTCAATAACAATACAAACACCGATACGCTCGACTTCGAGACGTTCCTTGATTTTGTAGAAGGATCGTTGCACGGTGGCAACGAGTTCGTCGGCTCGGCCGATCGCTACTATCGCGCCAATACCCTCGGAACCTACATTAACGATAACTTCAAGCTGAGAAAAAACCTGACCGTAACGGCAGGGTTCCGTTGGGACATCGACGGGCCGCTCTCGGAGAAATATGGCAGGCTCACAGGTTTTGACCCTTCCAAGTACAGTTATGTGCAATGCAAAGTCGGTGGAGCGCCGGCGGACCCTGCTTTGACGGAAATCAATGGTGGCACTTGCGACACGGGAACTGACGCAATTACCGCCTCCGGTCTGCTAATCGCCGGGAATAACAAGACTGGAGGCACGCCCGGCGCCAGCGATTCGCTCATGAAAAATCACCAGTGGGGATTCGCGCCGCGCATCGGCATCGCGTGGGCTCCAACGTCTAAGCTCACCGTGCGCGCGGGATACGGCTTATACTATGACCGCGGCGAATTCTTCAGCTACTTGTCGCCGAGCGCGGGGTCTGGATTTAACGGCCCCTTCGGTGTCACGCTGTCACCTCCGTTCGTTCAACCGATCTCCGTCGCGCAGGGTGCGACGCTCTCCCAGCCGTTCGGCACG
>DATBEI010000262.1:0-4251 GCA_036269595.1 Candidatus Sulfotelmatobacter sp. | reverse complement strand
GCCAACAACTCGACTGAATTGGAGCTCAACATGTGGAACCGCTCCTGCGAAACGCGGTGGACCTGCTCTGGCGGCACCTCGACCAAGTCCGCCTTGCCCAGTTCCAGAGCCGTCAACTGGTCACGAACACTCCTTCCCATTTCAATCTCGATCGCATCAAGAAATGGACGTCCATGCCAACAATTTTCTTCCGCTGCCAGCGACAACTTCTTTCCCGGCTGCCAATCGACTACGTGAAACGCGCCTGTCCCGCTTGGTTGGTTGCCGGAACTCCGCAACACAATTGCGTTCCGGGACAGCGCCAGGTCGCTCAACAAATCAGCCTCAGGTTTCTCGAAAACGATCGATATCGAATCGGCATCCGCAACCACGTTCCAGGCAGGATTCGCGTTGCGCAACGAAGCCGCCACAGCCTCAGCCGTGAGCGGCGTACCGTCGTGAAACTTCACACCGCGGCGAATGCGAAATTGCCGGCGCTCTCCACCCGCCGTCGATTGCCATTCCGTTGCCAGCGCGGGCTGAATTCGCCCGTTGCCATCGGTCGTAACCAGCGTGTCGAACATCAGCCGGGTCAGGCTTCGGCGGCCGAACGAATCCGGTTGCGTGTTATCCGCCGGATCAAGCGACGCCGGTGCTGCCCGCATGGCAACGTGCAGCACGCCTCCGTACTGCGGGCGCGTCTCCGACTTCGCCACCGCCGCAGCCAACATCAGGCTACTGACTACAAACCACCGCCAGCCGGTAAACTTCATAATTTCCTGTCTCTCGATTTCTGACGACCGCGATTGCCGCATCGCCCTTGGCTTCGGTCCACAAAGCCGTGATCGCGCCCGAGAATTCAGTTGGGGCAGTAACCGCCACGGGATCGCGATCCGGAAACTCATAGGCGCGCACGCTGTCCGCGTTCCCGTCGGAACTGGTGGCCAGCACTTGCCATCCCGCGCCGCACGCGGTCTTCACCGTGGTCACGTCGCTGCCCCATGCGAAGCGCGCAACCTGGTCGCTCACTCCGTCGATCATGTGCACGTGTCCATCGGTCGCGGCAAATAGCCATAGCAAATATTTTTCACGCGGCAAGAATGCTGCCGAATAAAATTTCGGAACGCTCGTGAATTTCCCGATACCCGAAGTTAAAACGCCGGTAAAAAAATTGCGAGTGGAAGCATAAAACGCCCCCATTGCAGGAATCGTCGAAGAAGCCAGCCCGCCGGCAGCCAGGCCGGGAAATGTTGCGCCGCTCAACGCCGCAGGCACAACTGGCCACGGATCGTCCGTCTCCCGGCAAATCAGCGATAACGGTGCAGCCGCCGTGCTTCGGCAAATCACGCCCGGCAAATAAACATCCAGCAGATGATCTCGGGCCGGAACTAGCCTTCCGCGCAAATCGCGCGGCCACGGCCGTGTATGAACGACGTTCAACGCCTGCTCCTGCTGCCATTTTCCCGCCTGCCAGCGGTAGAGCCCCACTCTCTCCGCGTTCAGAACCGCAATGTGCGTCGGTGTGCCACTGTCTTCGAGCACGGCGACGTCGAGGACGGCCTCGTCCTGCATCCACAACAAATTTTTGCGCAAGCTGAGCGGCACTGATTCCCGCACGGCCACCGAACCTGCGGGCCGCGGCATCGACACCATCACGACGCTTGTCTCGCTCGCGCCTTGTCGAATCTGCGCCACCCACACGTAGTCCGTCGCATTCTGCGACAAAGAAATAGCAACCGTAGCCGCCGCCTGCTCCGCATCCACAAAGCGAAGGCCGGCTGCTTCCAGCGTACTGCGCAAACCGTTTTGAATGATTTCCTGCTCGCGTTTTCCGAGGGACGAACGGTTCTCCACGCTCAACGTGACAGCGCCCGGCCCCGCGACCGCAACAATCTTTTTCGCCAGTTGCTGCTCCGGTTGGCTCCAATCGGTCGCGGCCGCGCTAATCGCCAAGACGATCAGAATGAAAGACAGTCGGCCCGCAAGAAAAAAGATGTGCGCAAGAGGGATGAGGCGCACCGGGTTCAGACCATGGAGTGGGATGCCCGAATTATAAATCGTCCCGCTCATGATGCCCCAATCCCCCTGTATTGTTTGGACACCACTTACGAATCGGGTGCCCCACGCTTGTCGCCGCATTTTGCGACAGAGCCTGCCCTGAGCGTAGCCGAAGGGGTGGGGGTTCTGACTTCGCATTAGCTAGCCGGGTTACCTAGGCTGCTCCTCCGCCGCCCCACTCTGATTGGCCACGCTCATGCCCCGCAGCACATCGTTCGCAAAGAAGAACTTTCCATCCGCCGGCACCATCATGATCTGCAACTTGTCCGAGAGCCGTTCCGCCACAATTTTGTTGATCAGCAGCGGATTCTGTTTCAAAATCGCCGCTTCGCTCGACAACCGCTCCGCATCGGCCGCGGCCGTCACCCGAATCCGGTCCGCTTCTGCGGCTGCCAGCAACTTCCGCCGTTCGTTTTCCGCCTTGCTGTCGATCACCTTGGCCTGCGCCGCGGCCTCCGCATTCTGAATGGTCGCTTCCTTTCGCGCTTCGGCTTCCAGTTTGCTCTGCTGAATCTGCTTCTCCTTCAGAGGCAGCGTGTATTTCATCGCATCCGATTCGCCCTTCGCCTGCAACACGTGCACCTGCGCCTCGCCTTCGGCCTGCTTGATCTGCTGCACTTTTGTCGCCTCGGCTTCCAGTTCCGAAATGCGCACTTGCTTTTGCTTCAGTTCTGTCTCCACTCCCATGCGGTCATTTTCCTGCTCTTTCAGCAGCAGAGTCTCCAGCCCTTTCGCATACTCCTCGGGCAGTTGAATGTCGCGCAGCATCACTTCCTTTACCACGATTCCATCCGCAGCCAGTTTCTGCGTGATCATGCCCGCAGCCTTCTGCCGTATCTCTTCCCGCCTCGCGGAAAAAACATCGCGCACCGTATAGTTCGGAACGAGTTCGCGCCACACGCTGGCCACGATCGGAGGAACAATTTGTTTCTCCACCGGACGCGGCAAGTTGCTTTCAATGTAGTCCAGCCGCTTCGGATCCAGGCGATACCGCACCGTAATCGCCAACCCCAGCGTCAATCCCTCTTTCGCCTGCACGTCGAGCAGTTGCGATTTGCTCGAGACATTCGCCGCCGCGTTCTTCCCATCCTCCAACACGCCGGTTGTGAAAACCTGATCGCGGGTGTCGAACAGCGCGACGTCTTCCACCAGCGGCGCCACCACGTGCGCGCCCGGATACAGCGTACCCGGCACGGTTCCACTCATCTGGCTCACTCGGATTCCCGCCATGCCGCTCGGCACCACGACGATCGCAAATGCCAGCAGCATCGGCCCCCACGCCAGCAGGCCCAACGCCAGCGAAGTCCGCCAGCGCCATTGCGGCTCCGTCGGAAGTGGACCCGCTCCCGGAGTCGCCACTGCCCGCCGGTACAGCAATTCGCGATACAGGTCCAAACTTAAAATGCTTGCAGCCGCGAGAATCATTCCGAGGCCACCGGCAATCAGAAAGTACTTCAACGCCAGCATTGTCGTTCTCCTTTGCGAGTTTCTAACTCAGCGCTTCTGTCCTGTTTTCACTGCGACCGTCTGCCGCGCTAGCTTGTCTTGCGCAAAAAACAGGCGGAACACCTGCCCAAAGATCAACTCCTCGGCCAACAATGCGATCGCGAGCGAGAAGATCATTCCTCCCACCACTGCCATGAATGTGATTGCCATTTGCATAATTTCCTCCTGAGATGGCCCGGATTTCAGCTGCCGTGCTCTACAAGGGCAGGATGGGAGCCAAAGTGTAAATTATTGAAAGGAAGCGAATTAGGCGTGGACAAAAAAGAAGCGACGCGTGTTGTTACAAACACGGTGTGGGTCCCAAGACACGGGATCGAGATTGCTCAATGACGAGGGACAACTACGAACTACGAGGGTGGGGAGGGCTGTCCCTGAGCCTTCAAGCGCCCGGCCCTTGCCGTCTGGGGAAACGGCTTGTGGGGTTCTGTGGGTAGGGCCGGGCGATCTTTACCTTTAGAAGGCCTACATCAATTGTGGCTATTTAAGCCCTGTCGCCTTTTGATTTCTGTGACAGTCGTCACAGTTCCGAGTGATTACCGTCATGCCCTTTGAACCCGCCCCCCAAGGTTCATTTCATAACGGGCATTCCTTTGTCAGCGCACAGCCGTTTGTGATCAAAATCACGGCCTCGTACTTTCCGCTTTCTTACACTCAATCCTGACCGAGCCGAAAGCGCTCACTTCCTTCAGGAGACCGAATTCATCATGG
>DATBEI010000258.1:0-8134 GCA_036269595.1 Candidatus Sulfotelmatobacter sp. | reverse complement strand
TGGAAATTTCCACAAGCTCTAGTGACATTGGTCACTGCATTGTCCGCTCGCGCTTTAGATAGTGGTCTGGTGACTTGCGTTCCTATCTCTGCGGTGCAGTCCTATCGCGATTTGGTCGCATGGAAGAAGTCGATGGCGCTGGTAACGGAAGTTTATCTTCGTACACGCGGGTTTCCTGCTGCTGAAGTTTATGGCCTCACCTCTCAGTTGCGCCGGGCCGCGGTTTCGATACCCAGCAACATCGCCGAAGGTCATGGAAGAAGGTCAACCGGGGAATTCAAGCAGTTTCTCGGCCATGCGCGAGGCTCGCTTGCGGAAGTAGAAACTCAAGTCTTGATCGCTCGGGATCTGTGCTATTTGAGTCCGCAGGTAAGTGAGAACCTGCTGCAGAGCGCCGCCGAGGTAGGTCGAATCGTCAACGGTTTGATGGCTTCCCTAGATCGTCGAAAATAACAAACTGCCCTTACTCCAAACCGCCCTTACTCCAAACTGACCCCTGCCCCCTGCCCCCTGACCCCTGAACCCTGACCCCTGAACCCTGACCCTAATCACTGCCGTAAGAAATTTTCCACCAGCTTCTTCCCCGCATCGGTCAGCACGCTCTCGGGATGGAACTGGACGCCTTCGATGGGATAGCGGCGGTGGCGCAGGCCCATGATGGTGCGAGTGCCGTCTTTCTCGGTGGTCCAGGCGCTGACTTCCAGTTCTTCGGGCAAATTTTTTTCTTCGACGATGAGCGAGTGGTAGCGCGTGGCCGTCATGGGCATGGGCAGGCCCTGAAACACGGTTTTGTTGTCGTGCATCACCGCGCTGGTCTTGCCGTGCATGAGGTGAGCGGCGCGAACCACGTGCCCGCCGAAGGCTTCGCCAATCGCCTGGTGCCCGAGGCATACGCCGAGCAGGGGAACCTTGCCGGCGAAGTGGCGGATCAGATCGATGCTGATGCCTGCCTCATGCGGCGTGCACGGTCCAGGGGAGACAACGATTTTCTCCGGGCGCATCCCCTCGATTTCACTCACCGTGACTTGATCGTTGCGGCGAACTTCGACCTTGCCACCCAGTTCGCCGATGTACTGCACCAGGTTGTAAGTAAACGAATCGTAGTTATCGAGGACGAAAATCAAGTCTGGGCTCCTGATAACAGATTACACCGTGTCGAGAGTGACGGCTCTTCTCGCCGCCATTGGTGGGAGTGGTCAGTGACCAGGGGCCAGGGGTCAGGGGCCAGGGGCCAGGGCCAGTGACCAGGGGTCAGGGGTCAGGGGCCAGTTTTTTGGATCCTCGAGGTCAGGTAGAACGGTCGTTGCGCTACGCTGCCGGCGAAAACTGAAGACAAGTGCAATCGCTGTAGTCGGTTAACTGCAAATATACGTACACACTTGTACGTACAATCTTGGGACCGAGCTTCGCGGGGACGGCAAAACTGCTGCGCTTATCGCCCAGGATGGCCTTTGCGGGGCCGGAAACGGGGCTGGCGTCGACGATCGGGGCGCGACCCATGGCAAAGGCCCTCCGGGGCAATACTGTTCGCCAGGGGGCCTGCAAATGCGTTTGTGCGACTTTTCAATCGATTATGAGAAGTTCTGCCCGACTCCTCCCCGAACGGGCTACCCTGCCACCCAACCGTGGTATTGACGGTGCCCTGGTTAGGGGGCATGCTTCATTTATCTTCCCGACGAAGATCTGGCCCACGATGATCTTTCCCTGAAGATCGTGCGCAGGAGATGTTAGCCCATGACGCTGCGAGCCAACTGGAGGATGAATGGCTGAGTCCCAGCAGGAGAAGCGGGCGGCGCGACGCTTCCCGCTCCGAGTTCCGGTCACCGTCGATCACGAAAACTCCACCCATCCCGCGCAGATTCGGGATGTCAGCGCGCGCGGCATTTCTTTTTTTCTGGACTCCGTGGTCACGCAAGGCTCGCCCATCGGCTTCACGCTGACCCTTCCGCCGGAAATTACCCTCACTGAGAGCATTCGCGTACAGTGTAAAGGCCGCGTGGTGCGTGTGGAGAATGGTCGAGAGGACGGCAAATTGGCAGTCGCCGCCGTCATCGAAGAATACGAATTCCTGCCAGAAGCCTGAAAGTCGCCACCATACCGCAGAAGCAGGCCCTAGCAATTGCTCGAGAGTTGGGGTCTAAAAGTCGCGGGCCGACGCCTAGCCACTTCTCCGCTTGCACCGCAAGTGATATCGTTCCTGCAAGCTTCCGAGGAAATTCTTGCCGCGTATTGGGCCCAAATTTGTACGGTGGACGATGGTGGCGCTGACTGCCACGGGCATGGCTGCACAGACGTTTGGGCCTCCGCGGCTGGTCAAGGGCGTTCGTATTATTCATGAGCATGGCGTGCCGGTGGTCGAAATTCTTTCCAGCGGGTCGCTCATTCCTGAGATTCAGACGCTCGATTCGCCGGCGCGGCTGGTTATCGACTTGCCCAACTCCCGCCTGGGAGCGATGCAGAAGCGGTTCGCGGTGCAAAAAGAAAACATCCTGGCAATACGCGTCAATCAGTTTCAGGAGAAGCCTCCGGTAACGCGCGTCGTTCTCGACTTGCAGGCGCCGTATGGGTATTCGTGGGAGGGCGGCGACACTCGCCTGCTGGTGCGGCTCAAGCCGCCCGAGGATGTGAATGCCGGGAAGAAGTCGCCGGAACCGGCCACTGCGCCTGGCATGTCGATGAGCGCCGCGCCCGCGATCATTCCGGTGACTAGTGGGGAAGGTGCGGTGGTGCTGGCGGGCAGCCGCATCGGTTCGGGGTCGACGGTGACGGCCGGTTCGGATACGGCCGTGCTGCGGCTGTCGCGCGGAGGCGAACTTCACATTTGTCCGGGCACGACGGTTTCGGTGACGCCCTCGAAGAGCAAGCGCGACCTGATGCTCGGCCTGGGCACGGGCGCGCTGGAGGCTCACTATTCGCTGAAGGCATCGGCCGATACGGTGCTGACGCCGGATTTCCGCATCATGTTCGCGGGGCCGGGAGAATTCCACTTCGCGATCAGCGCCGATGCGCAGGGGAACACTTGCGTGCGGTCGCTAAGAGGCAATACGTCTTCGGCGATCGTGACGGAGTTGATTGGCGATCGCATTTATCAGGTACGGCCGACCGAGCAGGCGGTGTTTCATTCCGGCCGGATCGACAAGGTTGACACCGACGTCCCGCTGGAGTGCGGATGTCCTCCGCCGTCGCCGCTGATGCGGGCGCAGGCTCCCTACGCACCGAACGTGCCGGATGCGGAGTTGCCCGCGCAGGCGCGCATCGGGGGAGGCGAGGTTCCGATGGCGTCGGGACGGAATGCTTCACCCGGCGGGCCGCCTTCGCAGACTACGATGTCGAATGGGCCGGAGACAGCGCCGTTGCCGGCGTCGAGTCCGAACGAAACGCACGTACAGGTGGATGTGCCGTTCGTGTTTACGCCAAAAAATCGCGCGGCCGCCGCACTACCGCCGCCCGTGCAGGCGGCGAAGGAATTGCCGGTGGAAGACACGGCCGTGCGCCAGGTGCATCTCGACACGGTGATCTCGTCGCCACAGAAACCGGCGAAGCCGAAAGCTCACGGCTTCTTTCATCGCGTCAGGGGAATGTTCTCCGCGATCCTTGAATAGCGCCAGCCCGTGGCGCCGCTGGCTGGCTGGCGTGACCTGCACTATTTCAACTGACCCCTGACCCCTGACCCCTGACTGATGCTAGCTGCGATTGATGGCGCGGCGAAGCGGTTCGACGCGCTCGCGCAGGTCGTCGGCCAAGTCGGCGCCCCGGGCGGCGGCTTCGCGCACGCGATCGCCGGCATCTCGTACCCGGTCTTTAGCTTCGTCCGCCCAGTCTTCGAAAGTCTCTCGGGCGTCTTTGTATCCGCGCTGCAGATCGCGGCGCATTTGCTTGCCGGTCTTGGGCGCGAGCAGGAGACCGGCCAGGGCTCCGGCGCCCAATCCGATGAAGAGGAATGTGATGGCGGTGCCCACGTGGCTGCCTTCGGAAGATTCGTAATTTCCACTTCGCATGATGAAAGCCTCAATTTTCCGCCCGAGAACTGATTCGGGCATTTTGACGAAGAATGCGCCGCCCCTCCGGCGATAATTAATTCTAGTCCCAGGGCGGGGACTGCGGCGAATGCAATTCGGAATGCGAAATCGCGTTCATCTTCGATGAGATCGAGGGAGCGAAGGTTTCTTTTCCGGCGCACAAGAGTGTAAAATAACGCTTTAGCCTTGGTCGCAGAGTAGGCTGGCGGCGGAACTCGTGGCCTGCCCGCCTTCCGCCGGCTTCACAAACCGCAACCTACAAGGAGAGTTTTTCAAGCGATGTCGATCCCTGCCACCCAGCTTCGTCCCGGCATGATCATTAAGCACAACAATGATCTGCACTCCGTATTCAGCGTTGAGCACCGTACACCCGGCAACCTGCGCGCCTTCATTCAAGCCAAGTTGCGCAACCTGCGCACCGGCGCCATGTTCGAACACCGCTTTCGCTCGCCCGATCCGATCGAGAAGGTGAATGTGGACGAGGTCGAGATGCAGTTTTTGTACGCGGACGGCGACAGCTATTACTTCATGGACACGGCGAACTACGAGCAGACTCACCTGAGCAAAGAAATTCTGGGCGATGCGGTGGACTATTTGATCGCTAACCTCGAAATCAAAGTGGAGTTCTTTGATGGCAAGGCAGTGGGCATTGAGCTGCCGCAGACTGTGGTATTAACCGTGGTTGAGACCGAGCCGGGACTGAAGAGCGCGACCGCTTCCAGCGTGACCAAGGCGGCTAAGACAGAAACGGGACTGGTGGTGCAGGTGCCGCCATTCATCAACGAAGGCGAAAAGATTAAGGTGGATACTTCGGAAGGCGCGTATTTGTCGAGAGCGTAATTTGTCATCCTGAGCGCAGCGAGAAATTCGCAGAGCGGATTTCTTGCGGAGTCGAAGGATCCCTACCCTAATCAGGATCGTGGCAACGCGGTTAGTTATTATTCTGCAGAATCGATTGCAAATTGCTCGCGGAACGGGCGATCTTCGATATAGGGATCCTTCGACTACGAATCAGTTCCGCTTCGCGGAACTGATTCTCCGCTCAGGATGACAACTGTCTGGTTCAGTTTTCAGAGATGAATCACTTCAAGAGATGACTCAGTTCAAGAGATGAATCACTTCAAGAGATGAATCACTTCAAGAGATGACTCACTTCAGAGATGAATCACACTGAAAAGCCAATTCAAGCTAAGCGGTTCGTTGTGCGCGGACGTGTGCAAGGGGTCGGCTTTCGCTGGTTTGTGGAGCGCGAGGCGCACATGCTGGGCATTGCCGGGTGGGTGCGCAACAATCACGACGGCAGCGTGGAAGTTCTGGCCCAGGGAACGCGCGACCAGCTTTCTGGATTGCATTCGCGCCTGCGGGAAGGGCCGCGCGCGGCTCGGGTGGACGCGGTCGAAGTATCCGAGACTACTCCGATCGCCGGAACCAATTCATTTCGCATTGAAGGAGCGTGGTAAATGTCATCTGTCGCGGCCATGGATGCCGAGCGCCTGAAAAAACTGATTCGCGAGATCCCCGACTTCCCCAAGAAAGGGATTCTGTTCTATGACATCACCACGCTGCTGAAGGATAAGACTGGGTTTGCAACGCTGATCGACAAGCTCTCGGAACACTACATCTCGCAGGATATCGATCTGGTCTTGGGGATGGAGGCGCGGGGCTTTATTTTTGCGCCGGCTCTGGCCTACCGGTTGAATGCGGGATTTGTTCCCGTGCGCAAGCCGGGCAAACTGCCGGCGGAGTGCGTGAAATACGATTATGCGCTGGAGTACGGAACCAATTCGCTGGAGATTCACCGGGACGCCATCCAGAAAGGTCAGCGCGTATTAATTGTCGACGACCTGCTGGCTACGGGCGGCACTGCCGAGGCAACGGCAAAGTTGGCGGAGATGCTGGGCGCGAAGATCGCCGGGCTGGGATTTGTGGTGGAGTTGGACTTTCTGAAGGGGCGAGAAAAGCTCAAAGGTTACGACGTAATGTCGTTGCTGAGGTATGACAAGTAACTGGAGAAAAGAAAACGAGGGCGGCGCTGGTTGGCGTCCGGCCTCGTCCTGCCTTCGAAATCATTTATTTCCAGATGCGGCTCACGACGACCGCCAGGCCAGCCCAAAAACTCGCACTGACACTGACGGCGAGCGCCAGACCTGAGATCGTGCCCCAGGTAACGCGGCGGTTGCCCTCCGCATCCAGGCCATCGTCGTCATCCAGCCAGTAAGGCCCAAGCGAAGTGTTTGCCGAAGTGGGAATCGATACGCCCCAGATGTCTGGGGACGCGACCTTCATCCGTAAACCAACGGTGCTTGGGGGAGAAAGCTGCAAAACGTTGTAGCTCATAAAGCACCTCTCCTGGCAATTTGCAATTGGATGGCCACCTCGAGCCACGGCTCAATGGGCTCAAACTAGTGACCTATCTCGTTCGGCCTTCTTTCAGGAATTGTAGTCTGCGTCGAAGTGCTCACACTCCTTAGCCTGTTTTGCGAGATTTGCCGCAGCTTGTTCACCCAATACGCGAATGGATTTTCCCCTGCCGGCCGCAAAATGCCTATACAGCGAAACCCTGATTGCAAAATAGTTTGTCCCCCGATGGCGCCTTATGCCAGTAGTAAGTGGGAGTCCTTGGGAAGGTAGCCTTTGCGCCGGAACCAGTCCTCCATGGCCTCCCGGAGCTGGTCGATGGAGACTTTCGACCCTATTTCCATCTGCCCGTCGGCGATGGGGAGGGTGTCGTCGAAGACCGTGGCGTTCGTGAAATTACGCATGGAAAAGCTGTCGAGCCATTTCAGAGGGCAGGGATGGCGGGTGCCGTCGGCCTCATACTCCACGCGAATTTTGCGGGCGAACATAGGTTGATTTAAACACAGGCGGGCAGAACGCTGATGGAATTGGTTCGGAGGGACAAGACGCCTGCCTGAAGAGAATTGTTGATTGATGATTTTTGATTGATGATTGAAAACCCAACTGGCGAGGTTTTGGTCTTCAGTCAACAATCAACAGTCAACAATCAACAATCAGCAATCAGCAATCAGCAATCAACAATCAACAATCATCAATCATCAATCAACAATCATCAATCATCAATCATCAATCATCACTCAGCAAGGAATCTACCTCTGCGCCTTGGGGCCGGCGGCTTTGACTTCTGGGGGGACGTCGAAGTTTTCGAAGTTTTTGGCGAAGCGGTTGCGGAGGTCTTCGGCGGCCTTGTCGTAGGCGGCTTTATCGGGCCACGCGGTGCGCGGATTCAATACGTTGGCGGGGACTCCGTGGCATGATTTGGGAATGCTGAAGCCGAAGGTGGGCTCGATTTCAAACTGTTCGCGAATGAGTTCGCCTTCGACCGCGGCATCGACCATGGCGCGAGTGTAAGGAATTGCCATTCGCTTTCCAACGCCGTAGGGGCCGCCTTGCCAGCCGGTATTGACCAGCCAGCATTGGGCATTGTGCTCGCGCAAGCGGCGTCCCAGCATTTCGGCATAAATCTTTGGACGCAGCGGGAGGAAGGGCGAGCCGAAGCAGGTTGAGAATGTTGCCGTGGGTTCTTTCACGCCAGCTTCGGTGCCTGCGACCTTTGCCGTATATCCAGACAAGAAGTGATACATGGCCTGCTCGGGCGTGAGCTTGGAAATCGGGGGCAGGACGCCGAAGGCATCCGCGGTGAGAAATACGACGTTCTTGGGATGGCTGCCAATGCCGGGGATTACGGCGTTCTCGATGAAATCCACCGGGTAGGCGGCGCGGGTGTTCTCAGTTTCGCTGTCATCGTTATAGTCGGGAATACGCGTGTGCGCGTCCAGAGTCACGTTTTCCAGAACGCAGCCGAAACGCAGCGCGTTCCAGATTTGCGGCTCATTCTTCTGGGAGAGCTTGATGCACTTGGCATAGCATCCGCCTTCGAAGTTGAAGACACCGTCGGCGCTCCATCCATGCTCGTCGTCGCCGATGAGGTCGCGAGAAGGATCGGCCGAGAGCGTGGTCTTGCCTGTGCCCGAGAGTCCGAAAAACAGCGCGCTCACGCCATTGCGCCCAACATTGGCGGAGCAGTGCATGGGGAAGACATTGCGCGGGGGCAGCAGGAAATTCATCACGCTGAAGATGCACTTCTTCATCTCGCC
>DATBEI010000248.1:0-44200 GCA_036269595.1 Candidatus Sulfotelmatobacter sp. | reverse complement strand
CGTTTGCGAGGTGCTTATGCATTTCATGAGAGGCAGTAACGCAAGGCCAAGCACAGATGTCATCTCCGGCATTTTGAATTGTGTGTGCCCGGAATGCGGGGGTCGCATGGGAGAACGCGGCCAGGAGTTCCGGTGTCAAGGCGAGTGTCTGACAGATTGGCGTCAGGCCTGGGAGCAAGCCTCGGCCGAGTTCGGGACACGATCAAAGAGGCCGTCTAGCCGGATTTAGCCAGCCAACGTGGAGACGAATATTGTGGCGAACGTAGAAATTGACGGCGTCCCTCAAGAAGCGCAACCTGACGAGCTTCTCATCGATCTCATCAACCGTACTGGCGGATCGGTTCCCCATGTCTGCTATCACCCACAACTCGGACCGGTTCAGACCTGTGACACATGCATGGTGGAGGTGAATGGCCGACTGGTTCGCGCTTGCGCAACCCCAATCACCGATGGAATGGCGATCTCCACCAATGCAGCGAAGGCAAAGGCGGCGCAGGTGGAAGCATTCGATCGCATTCTGAGCAACCACATGCTGTACTGCACCGTCTGCGACAACAACAACGGCAATTGCGTCGTCCATAACACGACAAAATTGCTGGCCATTGAGCATCAAAAAATACCTTTCCGAACAAAACCTTACGAAGTCGATAACACGAACCCGTTCTATCGCTACGATCCCGACCAATGCATTTTGTGTGGCCGGTGCGTAGAGGCATGTCAGAACGTCGAGGTCAATGAAACGCTCTCCATCAACTGGGAAGATCCGAATCCTAGAGTGCTCTGGGATGGCGGATCCACCATTGGAGAATCGAGCTGCGTCTCGTGCGGCCACTGCGTCACGGTCTGCCCCTGCAATGCGCTGATGGAAAAAACCATGCTGGGCCATGCCGGATTCCTGACATCTCTGAAGAAGTCTGCCTTGAGCGGAATGATAGAGATCGTCAAGGGAGTCGAGCCCGAAACAGGTTATGGAAGTATCCTCCAGGTCTCGGAGGCCGAACATGCGATGCGGGAGCACCGCATCCGCAAAACAAAAACAGTTTGCACGTATTGCGGCGTGGGGTGCAGTTTCGACGTTTGGACGAAAGATCGCCACATCCTCAAAGTAGCTCCCGAGCACGGCCCGGCCAACGGCATTTCCACCTGCGTAAAAGGAAAATTCGGCTGGGGTCACATTAATAGTGAGGACCGGCTCACCACCCCGTTGATTCGTGAAAGCGGAAAGTTTCGTCAGGCCAGCTGGGACGAAGCGCTTGGTCTCGTCGCTCGCCGATTGTCAGAAATCAAAGAGAAGGATGGAGCGGACTCCCTGGCCTTCATCTCTTCATCGAAGTGTACGAACGAAGAGAGTTACCTCCTGCAGAAATTGGCTCGAGCCATCATTGGTACGAACAACGTCGACAATTGTTCCCGCTACTGCCAATCGCCCGCGACCATGGGCTTGTTCCGCACCGTCGGTTACGGCGGTGACTCGGGCTCTATCTCCGATATCGAGAAGGCCGATCTGGTCCTCATCATCGGCAGCAATACGGCGGAGAGTCACCCAGTCATCGCTACGCGAGTGAAGAGCTCTCACAAACTGGACGGACAGAAACTGATTGTCTCCGACTTGCGGAAACACGAGATGGCAAAACGAGCAGACCTATTTCTACATCCCAAACCGGCAACCGATCTCATCTGGATCAATGCGGTCTCTCGATATCTTCTGGACCAAGGCTTGGCGAACACAAAGTTCCTCAACCAGTGGGTCAATGGGCTGGAGGAATACCGAAAGAGCTTAGAGCCGTTCAGCTTGGAAGCGGCGGCGCAACAGACGGGTCTCTCCGAAGGGACCATTAGAACCGTCGCTCACATGATTGCTGAGGCAAAGAGTACAAGCATTCTTTGGGCGATGGGAGTCACCCAGCATACGCAGGGCTCCGATATTTCCACCGCAATATCGAATCTGTTGCTGATCACCGGCAATTACATGCGCCCGGGAACCGGCGCTTATCCCCTGCGCGGCCACAATAATGTGCAGGGAGCTAGCGACCACGGGTCTATGCCTAACATGCTGCCTGGTTACCAGTCGGTGGACGATCCCGAAGTGCGCCAGCGATTTGAGACTGGATGGAAGGTCAAACTACCTTCCACCAAGGGATTGGACAACCATCAGATGGTGGAAGCCATTCACGAAGGCAAGCTGAAAGCGATGTATCTGATCGGCGAGGAGATGAGCATCGTGGACTCAAACGCCAACTCTGTTGCGGCGGCGTTCGAGAAACTTGATTTCTTCGTCGTGCAGGATATCTTTTTCAGCAACACGTGCCGTTACGCGGATGTTGTGCTGCCCGGCGCACCGAGCCTGGAGAAGGAGGGTACCTTCACTAGCACCGAGCGTCGCGTTCAGCGCCTATACGAAGTGCTCGAACCGCTGGCTGGCTGTAAACCGGATTGGAAGATTATCCAGGACGTCGCCAACCGTTTGGGCGGAGATTGGCGCTATCAGCATCCCTCCGAGATCATGGATGAAATTGCCTCTCTGACTCCAATGTTCGCCGGTGTCAACTACAAGAGGCTGGAGGGTTACAAATCCCTGCAATGGCCAGTCGCCGCCGACGGAACTGATCAGCCACTGCTGTATACGAAACGTTTTGCTTTCCCCGATGGAAAAGCGAGACTGTTTCCAGTTTCCTGGATTGGACCCACCGATCGGCCGAACGCTGAATTTGACTTGCACCTGAACAATGGCAGGCTTCTGGAACATTTTCACGAAGGCAACCTAACTTATCGCACCGAAGGAATTCGAGAGAAGACTCCCGACACATTTGTAGAAGTGTCGCCCGAACTTGCTGAAGAGCGCGGCATTCAAAGCGGAACCTGGGTGCAACTGATCTCGCGCTACGGGAAGGTTCGAGTGCGTGCCCTGGTTACTGACCGCGTAAGCGGCAAGGAACTCTACATGCCGATGAACTCGGTTGAGAGCCCGGTGAACCGGCTGACCAGCAGCCACACAGATCCAGTGACTAATACGCCGGCCTACAAGGAGGCCAGTGTTCACATGAACGTCTTGGCCGAGGTCGGCGAGAGTCCGCTGCCCCGCATCAATCCCCGCTTCGGTCATCCCACGCCGCAAAACGGCGTGGAAGTTGAGCGCAAGTGGAAACGACCCGATTATGTGCCGCCAGGAAATGGCAATGGGCTGGTGCAACTGCAGACAAAAAAGTGAGGTAAGGAGAATTCCATGGCTCAACCGATTCCTCTAGAAATTGCGCCGCGTAATCCTCGGGCTGAATTGCGCTCCCGATTGGAGCAGGCGCCCGAAGAACATGCTGAAGCGGTATTGGCCACATACGAAGTGCTGCAGCAGTTGCACAACCGCGGCGTGCTGGAACTCATGCGCGGTGCCCTGGCGGCGAGTGACGAGATTCTGGAAACCGTCGTGGACAACGTCAAAACGCCGGAAGCGATTCGTGCCATCAGGAATCTGCTCTTCTGGCGCCAGATTCTCGGCAGCATCGAGCCGGAATGGTTCAAGGGCATCTTCCAGGCAATTCCCGAAGGCATTGCTGAAGCTACTGCCGAGAAAGAAAACCCAATCGGGATCTTTGGCTTGTTACGGCGACTCCTCAGCAAAGACAGTCTGCGGGGTCTGGCTGCAGCGATTGATTTCTTACAGGCCTTTGGTCGCCACCTGCAAACGGCGGAGAATCCGCTGCCACGCAATCAGTAGAGGGCTTCACGCGCTCAGGTATTGAGCATTGGCAACTCACTTTGTAATGCCAGTCACAAGAAAGAAATGACGATGGGCACAACGGCAGGGGCTCACTCTGAAACTCTAACGTCATTCTCTTCGCGATCGTTCTTGCGGCGGGACGTGGCTGCCACCGGCGCACAGTGGCTGCCGGCGACGCTGATCATTGCATCGATTGCTGCGGTTGCTTATGCCGACTTCATCGTCTCCTCGGTATCATTGGGATATCTCTACATCTTGCCTCTGGGCATCAGTGCGATGTTCCTACGTCCTCGGATTAGTTACGCATTAATCGCGGTTTGCATCTTCCTGCACGACTTTTTTGGCCCTCTCTATCCAAGCCCGGGAGCTCGGATTGTACACAATCTGACGGCCGCAGCCGGGTTCATATTCGTCGACTACGTTATCCAGAGGTACGTGAAGCAGAGAGAACAGCTTGATGGGACGGTGCGCCAACAGCGCGATCAACTTCTGCAGGACGTTGAATTGGCCGCCCAAGTTCAGAGAATGTTTCTTCCCAGCCATAGGCCCGCCATCCCGGGGCTGGAAATCGCCGGCATGATGCAACCTGCGAGAGGTGTAAGCGGTGATTACTTCGACTATATGCCGGTCAACGATCACACCCTTCAGTTGGTGATTGCCGATGTCGCCGGCAAGGGTGTTCCTGCTGCCCTTCTTATGGCTGCAACCGCGGCTGCCGTGCAGCTGGAAACAAGGGAGAAACGAGACATGCTGGAGGTCGTGAATCGCTTGAACGCCAGCCTCTACTCTCTATCCGGCAGCAATCGCTATGTAACGCTGCTTTTGGCGGACATTGATACACGCAAGCAGTCATTAAGCTATGTCAACTGCGGCCACAATCCCGCCCTCCTGTATCGGACGAAAAGTCGTGCTGTTGTGACGATGAATTCGTCTTGCGTCCCCATCGGCATGTTCGACAGCTTAAGCTGTGCAATGAATCCGGTGACGCTCGCTGCCGGGGATGTTCTGGTTCTTTACACCGACGGAGTAATTGAGGCAGAAGATTCCCAGGGAGAAGAGTTCGGAATGGAACGTCTGTCGAGACTGATTCAACAAGGTCATATGCTTTCATCCGACGAACTGATGAATCATATCCTCGAAAGCATTGCAGATTTCTCTCGGAATGTCGGGTTCGAAGACGACGTCACCATTCTGGTAGTGAAGTTTAAGTTTGACTCCATGTGACACCACAAAAAGCGACACCATATCGGCTTTATCGCGCACTCCCGCGCCTCGCCACTGAAAGTGTGGGGTATCTTGTCAACGCTCCTGTGTTCGTGTCGAAACGCGGACACGTCCGCCGCGAAAGGCTCAGCCGTGGCGGCGGAAACCTGTCGCTTTCCGTGATTGATCTGAGCTGATCAATTTGGCAGGCAAAGTGCTTCTCTCCAACATGGAGACTCAAATATGGAGAAGACAGACAACCACGCCGTGACCGCCCAGCCACGCCTTCACCAAACCGCTCCCGAGATACAGGCATACGGCAGCGTCAGCCATAGCCTTCCGCTCGAGTTGGACGAACCCGTACGCCTGGAGATAACCGAATGCCTCAACCAATTACTTGCTGATACGATCACTATTCGTGACTTGTACAAGAAGTCTCACTGGCAGGTCGCTGGCCCTACTTTCTACCAGCTTCATCTCTTGTTTGATAAACACTTCGAGCAACAATCGGAATTGGTAGACGCCATCGCGGAGCGCATTCAGTTGCTCGGCGGAGTTAGCCTGGCCATGGCGCCGGATGTGGCGGAAACGACCCGCATTCCGCGGCCCCCTCGCGGGCGTGAGGAAGTTCCGGTGCAGTTGTCTCGATTGCTCGACGCGCACCAAATCATTATTCGTGACTGCCGCACCTTCGCATCGCGCGCCTCGCGGTTAGGCGATGACGGAACCAATGATCTGATCGTAAGTCAGGTCCTGCGCAGCAACGAATTGCAGACATGGTTCCTTAGCGAACATCTTGTCAATGTCCCGCTCGTGAACGCAGAAAGAGATGGTCGCAAACCGCGCACCCTACCTCAAGCCACGTTATCAGGTGCGCTCATCGCGGATCCAGGTTAACGCCCGTGTCGCGGCCGGCATCCCCAGGGTGCTGACCGCCAGCAGAGCTACATGATCGATCTCTTCCTGCGTGATTCCGACACTGTGGGCATTCCGAACGGCTGAGTGCGTAGCACCTTCCAGCCCGGCGCCAATCGAGAGTGCCAGTTTCACTAGACGTCGGGACTTCTCATCAAGCGGTCCCGCCTCGTGACAGCGGCTGCCTAACTCATTGAATGCCTTCCAGACCGTCGGGTGGCGCTTCCAGAGGTCCTCAATAGGCTTTGGTATTTGTCGGGCCATGCCAATGCTCCTTCGGAGTTTTGCCTATCAGCAAGAACTATCTTGGAGCACGTTACCAGTCGGGATACTCCGAAGCAAGCCACGTGCACCGAAGTTTCCGGAGACGTATCAAGGCTCGCGATCTGAAGGATCTATGGCTTATCCTCTTCGGGGATCGGGAACTTCTCCTCGATCTTCAGTATCTTCTTGGGCGCATGTTTTCGGAAAAGACTCTTCATGTCAGGGGTAAATTCGCGAAGAAGATCGCTGATGGCATCCGAACTCAGAGCACCACTAAAGCGGCTCATCGTATCCCCCAGGCTCCGATCAGTTCTCGGGTAGTAACTATTTTGCAGCGCGCTGCTGAATAGCGCACCCAGAAACTCAGAGGTGTTGAACGTGCTATCGCCGTCTTGGTTCTTCGTAATCGCGACCCTGGTTACCGAATACCAAGCCCGAGGGAAAAACCTCCTATTGAGCGAGTAAAAATATCGAGGGTCCTGATGCAACATCGTGGATAAAGCGAAACCCTGGATGAATCTGCGGGATTCTGTATTCGCCAGAGTCGCCCCCAATCGTTTTCCCCAACCTTGCATACCTCCACCATAGTGCGGCCACTGGCCGGTGGCCTGAGCCTCGGTCGCCTCAAAGGCTGCCGACGCGAATGTATAAGGCGAATACGTTTGTTTGAGAAAGAGGTCTAGCTTGCAATGTGCGGACAAAGGCGCATAGATCATAGATCCAGCTGCCATCGTAGCTTCGCCGGGGTTCGCCTGAGATTGGGCAACATCAGGCACTCGCAAACTGCACAAAGTGGCTGCTACTTGATTTGACTGTCGACGCGGATCGTTCTCGACGCCGTAGTAAGCGGTGGCTGGAGCGGACTTCGCCGCTTCCTGAGGAACGGATAGTGCCTGCGCATGGCCGAGTCCAAGTGCGGCCCCAATCGAAACCGTCAACAGCGTGGCGCGGGTTATTGAGGTCACATTCTTGTGTCGTCGCAGTGGTTGAAAGGGAGACACTCTTGTTGCCCCTCAGAGCGAAAAGCGCACCGTGAGAATCCCGCGATGGCTATGTTGGTGTGCATTCTTGTCGCCACATGCCACAACGGCACGCGGCCAATATCTTCCGGTTGAAATGGGAATGCACGGAGGATGACCCACGCCCAAGTCGGCATGTTGACACTAAGTCAGCACACGGACGTTGCTAGCCTTGCCTCCCGCCGAATTCTCAACCAAATGAACTCGCAAGCCTTTGCATCACAAGGTGAAATGGCTTTCTGAGTCGCGGAGGCTTTTGGAAGCGCAACTGCATTCCTCAGTTCCGAAAGGAAGGCTCAAATGAAGCCTCTAAGCCGTACAGCAGTTTGCACGGTACTTTTCCTGATTTCACTGGGAACCGCACTCGCGCAGCAGGTGAAAACCGACTTCGATCATCAAGCCAACTTCTCTCAGTACAAAACCTACTCCTGGCAGACAATTAAGCCCGCCACTTCGCTTTGGGACGCGCGGATCAAGAGCGCAGTCGATGCCCAATTGGCAGCCAAGGGCTGGACTCAGGTCGACAGTGGTGGCGAGGTAGCCATCGTGGCGATTGCGACGTCACATTCTGAAAGGAGCCTTCAAACCTTCTATGACGGTATGGGCGGAGGATGGCGTTGGCGAGGATTCGGAGGAATGGGCGAAGCCACCACTACGGAGCAGGACTACAAGGAAGGAACTCTCGTTGTCGACATGTACGACAGCAAAACCAAGCAGTTGATCTGGCGTGGCAGCTCGGAGGACACCGTGTCGAACAACGCTGAGAAAAATGAAAAGAACCTGGACAAAGGTGTCGGCAAGATGTTCAAGAAGTTCCCGCCTCAAACCGCGAACAGCTAGCAGTTCTTGTCTTGGTGAGAGGCTGAACAGAACGTAGAAGGGAAGAAAAATGCAAACTCGCAAACTCGGCAACTCCGATCTCCACATCACTCCAGTCGGCTATGGCGCCTGGGCCATAGGCGGCTCGGGCTGGCAGTTCGCATGGGGGTCGCAGGATGACAACGATTCCATCGCTGCCATTCACCGTGCACTCGAACTCGGTGTCAACTGGATTGACACTGCGGCCGTCTACGGTCTGGGGCACTCCGAAGAAGTCGTGGCGCGCGCCCTGAGGAGCTGGTCTGGCCCACGGCCGTACGTTTTTACCAAGTGCGGCCTCCGCTGGGACGACGATGGCAACGTGAGAAAAGTACTGAACGCTGATTCGATCCGCCACGAGGTCGAAGACAGTCTCCGTCGGCTCTCGGTCGAGGTGATCGACCTCTACCAGATCCACTGGCCTCCAGACCCCGATTCAGCCGAACTGGAAGAAGGATGGTCAACGCTCGCCTCTCTGCAGCGGCAAGGCAAGGTACGCTGGATTGGGGTTTCCAACTTCAGTGTCCAGCAACTGCGTCGCGCGCAGGCGGTGGCTAGCGTCACTTCCCTGCAGCCTCGGTACTCGGTCGTGCACCGTGAAGTCGAAGACCAAGTTTTGCCTTATTGCAGCCGGGAAAACATTGGAGTCATCGTGTACTCTCCCATGGCTTCCGGCCTGCTGACCGGCGCGATGACCCGCGAGCGCGCTGCCACACTATCCAAAGACGATTGGCGAAGGACTCATCCCGATTTCACCGAACCCAATCTGTCTCGCAATCTCGCGCTGGTTGAGCGCTTGCACCGGATTGCGAGACGCCACAACCGATCCGCCGGGGAAGTCGCAATCGCCTGGACGCTACGCAATGCCGCGGTCACCGGAGCCATTGTGGGGGCCCGCAATGCACACCAGGCGGAAGGGGTGATGCGCGCCGGAGACCTTCGCCTCACGGATGAGGATGTGAGCGAGATCGAAACTTTCGTGACTGAGACCGCGGCGTGAAGCGATGCAGATAAGCGAGGGCAGACATAGGGCCTTAAAGCGTAGTGTGAGGAGAAGATGGTGAACCAAAACAAGTCGAAGGTGAACACAGCTCTGGATCATTACCTCAAATCTGGCCAGCATTTCGGAGACGGCGAGAAATTCTACCTCTTGGGCTTCGAAGCGGCTCTGCACGCCAGAAATCGCTGCAAAGAATTTGATCAGATAGCGTCCGAGATGGCGAGCAACTTGGAAGAATTGCGGCGGCAATATCCCGGGGCCGCCGCGGAAGAGCCCTTTGCGCAGGGGTTTCAGCGAGGACGGGAATATTACCAGCGCCTCTGCAACGAATCCAACCCAACATGACCTGGCCGAAACGGTAACTTGCAGATTCCTATCGCTCTTTCTGGCGCCGGCTTTTGGGCGCCAAATATTTTTCCCCACTATTTGGATCTCATATTTTCTCCCACTATTTGGATCTCGATGATGTCCTTCGATCGACACACTGTCCGGCGGTGGGCGTCATTTCGCCTGCCCTGTGACCTAAAAAGTTGTGCCGACTAAAAAAACTACTCCAGAATCCCTGCCGCCGCACTTGTCGCCGAGAAATGAGTTTGGAATGCCGCTTGCTAGTGCCAAGGAGTATGAAACACGGAGACGCGTGACGGAGGGCTGGGTCGTGAGCAAGGTGGTTATTTCTTCGAGTGTGCGTTACGCAGTGATAGCAGGGCTTCGCACCGAAACTGGTCTCGAGCGCCTTGTGATTGCCTATCCGAACGAGAAATCGTTGCGCGACTTGATCGCGGCACGCTCCATCCTTGCGGTCGGGTTCTCCTCGCGTGAAGAGGCGGCAGCAGTTCGCAACGCTTGCCTGAGACCTGCTGCTGCCTGGTACGAGCAGATGGGCGAAACAATAGCAGTGTGGAGTAAAAAGTGTCTGCAGGTGTTCAAATGGGTAGACCGGCGAGCAGAAATTGGTTCAGCCTTACGGAGAGCGGCTGGGTTCCTGGTCAGTTCCTACAGCGACGTTTCCACGACGGCTCTCGTCATTTTTTCTTCTACGAATGCCGTCTCATCGTTAATCAGGGTGGCGCTCGGCAGTTCCGTTTGAGTTCCTGCGGTGACTTGTCTCTGCTCAAGAGATCTGAGCCACGGTCCAAACCTTTTGATAATGGAGTAATAGGGATGAATGTTCGGTAACAGGTCGGCGTTGTTTCTTTTTACACAAAGTGTTGTTCTTCTCTTCATGATGATGGGATTAGCTTCGCAAGCGATAGGACAGGCAAGTTGGCGGGGCCGTGCAACGCGGCAGCAATCTTGACTTGCCCTTCCGGGGAGCCAAAACCAAATTGCAGGCCATTGAAAGGATTCTTGATGTTGTTAAGGAACCTCCCATCTCCAATCTGCACGACGTCGTAAACCTGTTTGATTCGCGCCGGATCGTTCAGGAGTTTCCGGAACTCAGCGAGTTTCCACTCTGAAGCTTTCCATACAAACTGGCCACATGTAGGTGACGCAGCGCTGAACAAGCCGATTGAAGTGAAGCCTACAGCCGCGCGAGATAGTAACGATCTACGGCTCATGTTGTTCATGTTGATTGCAGCAAAGCCTCTCGCTAACACGGCCGGTCGCGCTACTTGAATAGGATCTTCGCCATCATCCCTTTGTCCTCGTGATTGAGTAGATGGCAATGAAATACCGACATACCTCTGATGATGGGGTCGGTGAAGTCCAGAATGACATCCACGGAACCGCCATACGGAACATTAACCGTGTCCAGCCATGCTGGCATGGGGAGGGGCGCACCGTTTTGTGCGTAGGCCAGGAAGTGAACCTGGTGTATGTGAAAAGGATGCAGTTCGGCTGTGTTGTTAACGATACGCCAATGCTGATATGTACCCACACGAGCGGTTGTCATCGGACTCGCGTCGGTCGAGTATTTTTGCCCGTTGATGTAGAAACCGTTCTTGTCCTCGGTAAAGTTCACAACAAAATCCGGCGCACTTTTCTTTAACGCCTCCACATCGACTGGTTGGTAAATCGGTGGCTGGCCGTCGATCGCATGTGCCTGCGGCATCGCTGCGCTCGCATCGGCTTGCCCTGACCGAGGTGGCACCAGATCTGCCAACACCATCTCGGGATTCGGGTCGCCAACCGGACCCGTATCCACACAAAGTGTCCTCAGTGTTTCGTGTGCGCCAGAAGGTGGGCCAGTGACGATTGCTTCGAGTCGGCCTGCGGGCGCGACCAACAGGTGACCGACGGTTTCGGTGGGATGTTTTGGATCGTGGTAGGCCAGCGGCATCCCGTCCAGCGCCACAACTTCAAAAGTCTTTCCACCCAGTTGCAAGTCCAGGTAGCGATCCGATGAAGCATTCACGATCCGCCAGAATTGCCGCTCATTCGGTGCGATCTCGATTTGCGGCCGAAGCACTCCGTTCACGGTAAAGATTTCCTCAACTTTCTCGACCTCTCCCCCGCATCCCTTAGCCGGGATTTCAACATCATGCTCGAGCGCGGTAGCATTCGGATCGTGCTCGATGGAGCGGCCGCGCACAACGAGCACACGCTCGCGGAGCCGTTCTATCTCAGGGACATAGCGCTGCATTCCCTCCACGACAATCGCTCCCGACATTCCGTCCAGTACTTGCCGATGACTTTCGCCATGAGGATGCGTGTGGTACCAGAACAGCCCTGGCGGATGATCGCGTGGAATGTGAATTGAGTAGTGCAATACCTCGCCGGGTTTGGCCAGCATTGTTAAAACGTCATCTTGGGGAGCGTCCGGCGAGATGGCGAGGCCGTGAAAATGTAAGTTCGTCATATCCATACAGGGATTCCCCGCGCAGGATTCGGACGACTTGGAAGGAAGGTCGTTGACATACGTGATTTTGAGAACGTCACCCGGCGAGACGCGGATGACCGGCGCGACCGTTTTGCCGTCGAAAGCAAAAGCATCCTTGCCGTTTTTGTTCACCGCATGAAGCGTAACGGATACCACATGTTTTTTCGCGCGAACTTGCGGAGGCTGCGGCAACGAAACGCCTTGCGCGCGGGAGAACGCAGAGAGACAAACTATGCCGATGAGGAGTGGCAACCTTGACATCATGATACCTGTTCTCTTCTTTCCTCCTCTGTCGTCGCAGCTGATAAGACTTCACGTCGGGGGCTCGCACCTTCGACAAACTGCGATTGCAACGCCATTCCAACCAGCGTTGCGATGAGGATCGCGGGGTAAAGTTGTCCTATGAGCGCTTCAGCAGTCGCCAGCGACCGCGCAATCCGGTGTACCGGATACGCGTCACCATAGCTAACGCTAGTCAGGGTGGAAAAGCTAAATTGGATTAGACGGCTCGGTTCTCTTGTGGGGATCCCCCCGACGAATGTCTGAAAATGAATTGCATCTGGGCGCTCCTCCATGAGCAGCTTGTATCCAAACGCCCAAGTAAGACCGATCAGCAGGTAAGCAGCAACTCCACCCATAATTCGGTGTACGCTAACGCGCCCGGGTCGAAACGTTTGCCTCAAGGTCATTACGACCAGAATGGCGAGCCCAGATATTTTGAGCGCTGTGTCCCATCCCCAATGTCCGAACGAGGGTTTGAATTCAACGATGAGATCCGCTGCGAACTCGAGTACCGTGAGCGCACTGACCAGATACATCAGGATCGTTTTGCGAATGGTCGCGACCGCCCCAGAGAACAACATGAGCGCGAACATCAGGCCGATCCCAATTCGCCCAAATCGCGACAAGGTTACCATCGGAACAAAAATGGTCGTGATAATAAGAAACGCCAGAAAGAAGCTTAATTCCTGATCTTTGATCCAAAAGGGAAACACTCGCACATCCGGGTTCGCCTGATTTCCTCGTGAATTCATGTTCGTCAAACAAGATACCTTTCGGGCTGTGCAGATTTCCCAGGTCGAAGAAGCGTCAGCCTAAGCATGATTTTGCTCCGGAGGTCTCGTCGTTCATACCGACCGGTGCCAACTCGACCCGGTCCGGGCTTTCATCTGCGGGGCCTGCGTCTTTGTTTCAGATCCGAGGTCTTTCTCAAAGACGATCCCCCTCCGGGTAACCACGAAGGTCTTGACGCCAGAAGACTGGTATTCAGCAGGATAGGCAACCAAGGTCAATGCTTTCTTGGTTGCGTGATTCTCAGTTACGACTCGAAAGTAGTATCCATGAAAAGGACTGGAATCTTTGTTGTCGTTACTTGCTGCTGCCGTGGACAGGCTCTCGGCGTATCGGGTGATTGCATCTTCACTGTCTGCCTTTGCGGCGCTCGCATTCTTTGCCATTGCGAATTCTTGACACACTTCAATGGCGGCGGCCTCGTTTTCTCCAATTCTGCGGAATAGGATCTCCTGCTTGCCGCGGTCAGAGTCGAAATGCCAGTCTCCGTTGCTGGCGACCAATGGGATGGGAAAAGGCCAGTTCTCGGCGCCGATATACAGAACTGTACTGCCATCAGATTCTTGGACCAGACGGTGCATTTCCTTGTACTTCTGGCAGAATTGCTCGCGCTCCAGCTTGTCCTCCTCTTTATCGCTCGAGGACGTGACTTCGGTTCCTGCTCCCAAAATCGTTTCCAGCGCCTGCTCATCTCCAGCGTGTGCAGCCTGAACGAGCGCGGTAACAGCTTGCGCTGGAGATGAAAACGTTTTTGCCTGCGATTCCTCAGCAAAGCTCGGATTCGCGTAGCCCACCACAAGCAAAGTCAACATCAGCAGAAGTCGAATACCAGATGCGACGCCGCCAGCAACTCTCACAATAGATGTCTCAAGTGTTTCAAGCTTCATATTGTTCGTGCGCATGACTCATTTTCTCCATAATCATCAGCTGTGTTCGTGGAAGTTGAACTGGATTACCTGTGGCCACCACCGCCATGACCACCGCCTCCGTGGAACCCTCCGCCGCCATGAAAGCCGCCGCCAAAACTCGATTGGCCGCGAGAAGAGAAACCTCTTGTCGCTCCTCCATGATTAAAGCCGCTAAAGGCGCCGGAATGAATGCCCGCCTGGCTATGCGATGAAAATCCGTGCTGGCCACCCGCGAACCCTCTCGCGCCCCCGCCGTGAAATCCGCCGGCAGCATTGAAGTGCTCACGGTTGACAAAGACTCTGCTATGGGAGACGTAGCCGTGGTGGTCGAACATGATCCCGTGGTGATGCCAATCGTATCCCCAGTGCCCCCACCCCCAGCCGAACCCGCCGAAGAAGGCAATTCCAAATCCGAAGCCGAACTCCATTCCCGGTCCTTCCAGATACAATCCCGGATACCAGTACCAGCCCGGCCACACGCCAAGGGGTTCTCCATAAACCAGCCAAGGATCATACTGAGGCACATAAACAACTTCGGGGTCCGCCGGTTCGATCACAATGGTTTGCCCCTGCGTGCTCACCTTTTCTTGCGATGTGCTCTTTAAGTTTCCCGCCTTCTTTGCACGGTCGCGCATTACCTGAACGGCGTCCCTCACTTGCTGCTCTTGGTTGACGTAAGCATCGCCTAGCGATGAGGTCCACGAGAGATTCTTGTCCATGTTGGCGAGCACCGAAGGAAACTCGACGAGAGCCTTGACGCTCGGGTCCCAGGGCTGCTTATCGACTTCATTCCCCAGTTCCTCGCCCTTGAGATCTTTATGTTGCTCCAGCCACCGGTCTGCTTCAACGATCTGGTCGGGGTAGGTTGCTGCTGCAAGGATCTGCGCCACCAGCGAATCCGGATATAGGGCGATCGGCGCAACCAGTTGCTGCAACTGTTCTGGCGTCTGTTGTGCCGCTTGAACCGGTGGTGGTGTGGAAGACTGGTCCGCCTGCGCGGCGAACCCTCCCGAGGCTGTGGCGAGCATAAGGCACCCAGAAAGAAAAAGGGACAGACTCTGCTTTATGAGTTTCACAATTGATGCTCCTTCGATTCTTGACGTCGGCGACCCTGCGTTCGCGGCTTTCAGTCGCGGAACGGTGCCGATCTACGCGACCGTTTTCAGCTTGCCAGGCCAGCGGCACTTCCCGGAGCGAACTGCCGAACTGGGAGCGGACAAGCCAGGTGATCACATTCACACGCGATCTCAACGTCTTCACTTCCTGCATCACGACAGATTTGCCCGCAGTATTCTTCTCCATCCACGACGTCGCACAGGCACGGAATATGTGCGCACTTTCTTGTATTTTGTTTCGCCATTTTCTTCTCCTCTGCTCCTATCCCGATCCATTGCATCCAGATCTCCAAACTCCAACTCCTCCAACATCAGGGTTTTGCAAGATCTTGTGTTCACGGTGAATGTCAACGACATTGTGCGTGTCGGCAGGCCGATAGCAGCGTCGGTATTTGGACGGCGCGGACGTGCCATCTCTACTAATCGAAGGCAAAGATCCAGGGGACTCTGATCCCAATCGTTTAAGTGATCGATCTTCTTCCTGTTGCTTTGTCTCTTCACTGTTTATGTGGAATAAAACGTGCACTGCCAAAGAGGAGGGTGAGATCAAAATGGCAGATCAAGTATTTACATTTGCAAGTTCGCCTTTTGTCCCGGTCGCCATCGGTTTTTTTGGATTGGGGACCGGCTACTTCATCTGGGGTGGTCAGGCCCTGTTTGGTTTTCCGAAGAGCAGTCCGGACGTCAACCGCACGATGGGCCTGTGGGGCTTCTGGATGCCTGGCTTCATGCAGTTCCTCACCGGAATCTATCTGCTGACCGGACTGACATGGTTCAATGTCTTCGGCAAAGCTGCTCCTCTGTATATGGCTGGCTTGGCCTTCACGGCTTACGGCATTCACTGGTTCGCGATGGCCTACCGGCGGTATCTCGATTCCAGCGCCCAGCCGGATGGATGGATGGCGATAGCATTCCTATTTCTCAGCATTCTCGGCGCCGACGTTTTTCGGCGTGCGGGAGATATCCCCGTCATGCTTGTCTTTGTCGGCCTGACGTTGATCTATGCGATTGAGATTCCTACGCGCCTGTTATCGTGGAGTTTTGGAGGGCGCCTTGTCGGCCTGTTTCAATTGGCGACCGGTGTGTGGTTGATGTATTGCACGTACGCCATGACAGTGGATTTAGCGCTCGGAGCCAAAGCGTGGGTTTAAAGGCGGTTCACTCTAAGATGCGCCTGCTGTCGATGAAATTCGGCCTCGTCGCCTGTGTCCTTGCAGTTGCCTCTGCATTCGCGCAGTCGACACGCGTCCGCACAGCTAGCGACGCGCCGGCCGTCCTCTCGAACGCGCCGGCATCGCCAAATTTGCTCCGAGACTTGAACCGCTCTCTCGAAGGTGTTGTCTCGAAAGTCTCACCAGCGGTGGTCCAAATCGTAGTGGCGGGGTACGGACCGTCGGAAGACCATGGGCACACCGACACGGCACGAATTGTCCGTCAGCATGCGATTGGTACAGGGATCATCGTCGATCCCGACGGGTACATCATGACCAATGCTCATGTGGTAGAGGGTGCGCAACGCATAAAGGTTATTCTGCCCCCGCCAGCTTCGGACTCTCCAATCGAACTCCAGCCGATTCACGCTGGGCAGATTCTGGAAGCCAAACTATTGGGGATTCACAAGCAATCCGACTTAGCGCTTCTAAAAGTTGACGCGACGCATTTGCCCACCGCGGCTCTCCGCAGCGACGTGCGAGTTCACCAGGGCGAATTGGTATTCGCAATCGGGACTCCTGAAGGGCTCCGAAATACGGTCACCATGGGTGTGGTCAGCTCACTCGCCCGGCAACTCGATCCGGATATGCCCATGGTGTACATACAGACTGACGCGTCGCTCAACCCAGGTAACAGCGGCGGTCCGCTGGTGGATATCGATGGCAACGTTATTGGAATTAACACTCTGATGTTAAGCGAGGGCGGCGGCAGCGAAGGGCTGGGCTTTGCGATTCCAGCAGCCATCGTCAATTTTGATTATCAAAACCTTCGCAAGTCCGGCCGTGTGCAGCGGGTTGCGTTGGGTTTGAGAACACAGAACATCACGCCTACGCTCGCGACGGGGTTGGGCCTCGCGAGGAGTTGGGGCGCTGTTATTTCTGACATGGCTGTTGGAGGAGCGGCCGAGGCCGCAGGTTTGCAATTAAACGACATCGTCCTCGCAATCGACGGAAAGCAGATTCTGGGACTCCCTGACGTGGTCATGGCGCTCTACGTCCACCCTCCGGACCGAGTGTTGAAAATGGATGTGCTGCGAGGCGAGACCTCGATGTCCTTTTATGTTGCCGTCAAGGTGTACCACGAAAGTATAGATGCCTTGGCCGATATTCCTGGTCTTCAAAAGACCTTGGTTCGGAAGCTGAACGTTTTTGTCGCTGACCTGGACGGCAATGTGAAGCCGCTGCTGGAGGACACGCGTAGCGAGTCTGGAGTTGTGGTCGTAGCCCAGATCAGCGGGTCAAACTCCATGGACACCGGGCTTGAGACGGGCGACATCATACGCGCCGTTGATCGCACAGCGTTACAGACAACGTCACAGTTCGAGACCCTGGTCCACAATCTCAGTCCCGGCGATCCGGTCGTCCTTCAAGTCGAACGCAAAGGAAAATTGCAATACCTCGCTTTCGAGATGGAGTGAACTCGAATCAACTGCCCCAGGCATGCACGTCGGTATGAATTTGCTCCGCCATTATGTCTTGGACCGGTGCTGCGGTGGCAATCCTGGGACAAGATGACTTAACGTATGTTCTCTTCGCGCATGTCGAGGTTTTCTGTGCGGCCGGGATCGGCTGCTGTGCTGCGCTATGGAACGGCAATAATCTTGGTGGCAGTAGCGCTCGGAATAGCGCTGTTCCTAAGACATGACAATTTGCCGCATCCGTTCATATCTTTCTCCCTTGCGGCGATAGCGATCACCTTTTGGTCCGCCGGCACCGGTCCCGGACTGGTTGCGCTCTTACTGTCCTACTTGGCTTTGAGCACTCTGTTTGTTCCGGGAAAGATCCTCGCCTCTTCGTCGGAGCCCTACCTCGCCTTTTATGGGATTTTTGGCGCAGCTGTCAGCTGGTTCAGTACCTCACGCCGCCGGGCAGAACGATTGCTCGCGGACGCCCGCGATCATCTGGAAGCGCGTGTGGCAGAACGAACACGCGAACTTGAGCAGTCCAACGAAGAATTGCAGGGCACCCACGCGAAACTGCAGCATGAGAAAGACCGGCTCAAATTACTTCTGGACCTGAACAACAGCATTGTCTCGAAATTGGATCTCAGGGACCTGCTTCGTGACATTTCCGCGAGTGTGAGACGCCTCATGCAATGCGACGCGGTGGGCGTCACCTTGCCGGATCCGGAAACTGGTGAGTTGAAGCTGTTTGCCTTGGATTTTCCCGGTGCGAAGGGATTCCTTAGAGAAGAGATGACACGCCCATCCGGCTCGCTTGCCAACAAGGCATTCAGCACCGGTGAGCCTATGACATTCATTATTGGGCAGGATGTCCGGACGGTAGAAGCGGACTTCGGGAGGGAAGGTCTGCAATCAGCCTGTTGGCTACCTTTGATTAGCCGTACTCGAGTGCTGGGCGTTTTAGGACTCTCTCGACTGCAGGCAATTCCCTTCTCTGAAGAGAATGTCCACTTTCTGACGCAGGTTGCAACGCAGGTAGCGATTGCAGTGGAAAACGCGCTGTCCTATCGCCAGATATCCCAACTCAGCGACAAGCTCTCACAAGAGAAGCTCTATCTGGAGGACGAGATTCGCAGCGAAGCCAATTTTGAGGAGATCGTCGGCAAGAGTCAGGCCCTGCACCGGGTTTTGAAACTTGTTGAGACGGTGGCACCGACCGACTCTACCGTCCTTATCTTCGGCGAGACGGGTACAGGTAAGGAATTGATTGCCCGTGCCATTCATGACCTGAGTTCGCGCAGTTCCAACACTTTCGTGAGACTGAACTGTGCGGCACTTCCTGCAGGGCTGCTGGAGAGCGAACTATTCGGGCACGAAAAAGGTGCGTTCACGGGCGCGATCGCCCAGCGCATCGGGCGCCTGGAACTTGCAAACCACGGGACCATTTTTTTGGATGAAATCGGTGAAATCCCACTTGAGCTCCAGCCGAAGCTTCTTCGCGTTCTCCAGGAACGGGACTTTGAGCGATTGGGAGGCACCCGAACCATTCGGACCGATGTGCGCTTGATCGCTGCAACAAATCGGGACTTGGCAGCCATGGTCCAAGAACAAAAGTTTCGCGCGGACCTTTTCTTTCGCTTAAACGTCTTTCCGGTTGAACTTCCTCCGTTACGTGAGCGCCCTGAGGATATTCCGCTCTTGGTCCGGCATTTCGCTGAGGAGTTTTCCCGCTGTATGGGCAGGAAAGTCGAAGCTATATCGTCGCAGACAATGAACGCTCTGCGCGAGTATCAGTGGCCGGGTAACATTCGTGAACTGCAGAACATTATCGAACGATCTGTCATCCTTTCGTCCGGCCCAAGCCTGAACGTGCCTATGGCGGAACTGCATCCTGTCGCGATGCCCGCGTCAGCCAACGAGGCGCCAGCGAAATCGACAAGACGAACGCCCGTGCGAAGCATTCTCGCGGAAGTGGACCGTAATCAAATCATTGGTGCCCTCGAAGAAGCCGGCGGCCGTATTGGCGGACCAATTGGGGCTGCTGCCCGCCTTGGGCTCAAGCGGACTACGTTCATCACGCGGATGAAGAAACTTGGCATAAGCCCAACCCCGGTGTCGCAACTCAAAATGGACAGCACCGACACTTCCGACACTTCCGACATCTCGACCGTACAAAACTCCCCCAGCGACATAACCTCCTCAGAATAAATCTCTTCGAGGCGCAAACGTCTCCCGCGTCGCTTTGGTATCTGCCGTGCCTTATACAAACTGCGAAACGAAAGGCGCGACGCTGATGCATGCCTCACTGACCTCGAACTTGAGTTCGCTCTTGGCTGAGAGGTCAGGCGACATGACACGGCGGAACGAAAAAGGAGGAAATATGAAAAAGCTTCTTGCTCTAGTCACTCTTGCAGTCTGCGTGTCGGCCCCGTCATTCGGAGCCGACGTTGTAGGTCACTCCGCTAAGGTTGCGGGCAAAGACACTTACAAGACTGCGAAGATGTCTGCCAAGGATACCGGCAAGGCAGCAAAATCGGTCGTCAAGTTTCTTTTCTAAGGTTGGGTCGAAACACAAATATTTCTCAAGGAGATGCATCATATGAAAATCAATAAAGGTTACATTGCTGTAGGTTTGGTCATTGCTTTTGCTCTCTTCTTCGAACTCGGAGCTCATGCGGACGAGTCTGACGAAGCCACCTTCATGAGCTTCAGTGCCCCCGTACAAATCCCAGGACACGTACTGCCCGCGGGAACCTACTTGTTCGAACTAGCTGATCGTGGTTCTGAACCAAATGTAGTTCAAGTCTTCAGTTCGGACCGCACTGTTCTATACGGAACGTTTCTAACGGTCGCAACCGAGCGTCAAAATCCCACCGGTGATACTACCGTCACGCTGGCAGAGCCGGAATCCGGAGGAACTCCTGTCCTTGTGAAGTGGTTCTATCCGGGACGAGATACCGGAAATGAATTCCTATATTCCAAGCAGACTGAGAAGGAAGTGGCACGAGACAGCCAGCAGATTATCCTGCCGCGTCAACAACCAGCCCCTAACTCGGAAATCACCACCGGAGCTGGCAACTGAGTGGATAGCCTGGCATTCGCTCGCGCACCGCGATTGAGGACAGCGCGATTGCGAGTGAATGCCAGGCAAATTCTCACGCAGGAAGGAAAAGGAGATCTTATGATTGCGCCGGGTGCGAATCTTCGCATTTTACGCGAACAACTAGGCCTTACTATGAGCGATGTAGAGGCCGCAAGCCAGCGTCTCGTTGGCAAATACAACAACCAAAAGTATCTGATCATGACTGGGGGACTCTCGGATTTCGAAACCAAGGGGGTCACGCCCGGCGTTCACCAGCTTTACTCCCTGGCAATCATCTACCGCCTTGAATTTAATAGAATCCTGAGCTGGTATGGTGTCGATTTGAATCAGACCGCTTCAGACCTCGAAATTTCTGCGCCACCGCGAACCCATTTTTCTCAGGCGCTTCCAAACACTGCGGAAATAACGAAGCCGATACGGATTGACCAAAGTTTTGATCCACGCACAACATCAAATTTCGCGCCCATGGTCAAGCAGTGGGGTACGGTTCCCTTGGCATATCTCCAGCAGTTAGCTAAGAAAGATTACAGCTATGGGTACATTGGCAGCGAAGATTTGACGATGGATCCCATTCTCCCTCCGGGCAGCTTCGTCCAGGTGGACGAGTCTCGGAACAAAGTGTTCGAAGGAGACTGGCGATCAGAGTACTACCGTCCGATCTACTTCGTCGAGACCCGGGAAGGTTATACCTGCTGCTGGTGCACACAGTCGGGTAAGGAACTTATTCTCATGCCGCATCCGCTCTCCCCTGCTCGGCCAAAAGTTCTGCCTGCCCGAGAGGCCGATGTGCTGGGGCAAGTTGTTGGCGTCGCGATGAGACTCGGCGACCCGCGGAAGGGAAACGATGCTAAAGATTTCGAGGATCGACACTGAGACCGAGCAAAGGCTCATTCTCGAGGGCCGGCTCGCTACCCCTTGGATTGCGGACCTTGATTCCCACTGGAAGGAAACCCGTTACGCTCATCCCGAACGTGACTTTCTAGTTGATCTCCAGGGGATCGTGCGGATCGACAACGCCGGTGAATGTGCTCTCGCGTTGATGAAAGCGGAAGGAGCGCGATTCCTGGCCAGTGGCATTCGCATGAAACATCTGGTACAAAATCTTGAGCTCAAGGCGCCGGAGAACCACTGCACAGAAAACAGCACTCACCCGACCTAGGTTCTGATACCCGTATGCGTAATTGTCATCGTCGTGAAACCGAGCTAGAGTTACGCACAGAGGCAGCGTTCGCCTTAGGCTCCTGCAAAACCTGAGGGTATGGGTGAAGCCAGCAGAAACATCCACGGTGTTCGTCATTGATGACGATGCTTTGGTGCGTAACGCCATTCAAGGCATGCTGAATTCGGTTGGCCTGCATTCCGAGGCCTTCGAGACGCCGCAAGAGTTCCTGAGCAGCAAGCGGTCTGATGGACCGAGTTGCCTTATTCTGGACGTGAGACTCCGTGGCGCCAACGGCCTCGACTTTCAGCATGAGTTGACAGGTGCGGGCATCCGGATTCCCATTATCTTCATCACCGGTTATGGAGACATTCCCATGTCCGTGAAGGCGATGAAGTCCGGCGCGGTTGAGTTCCTGACGAAACCCTTCCGCGACCAGGACCTGCTGGATGCGATCCACCAGGCATTGGATCGCGACCGGGTAGCTCGCCAACAGGAGAGTGAGCTTGCCGAATTGCGAAGGCGGTATAAATCTCTGACCGCACGCGAGCGCGAGGTCATGAGCCTGGTGGTTTCAGGCATGCTCAACAAACAAGTTGCGTTTGAGCTGGGAACCAGCGAAATCACCGTGAAGATTCAACGCGGCCAGGTCATGCGGAAGATGCAGGCTGAGTCACTGGCGGAATTAGTGAGAATGGCTGCGAAGCTTGAGCTTCCGCATGGAAGAAGTCTAGGGCCGTCCTGAACTGGCCACGAATGAACGCGCTATCCAAAATCCAACGTTATGGCCTGGCGGCGATTTCCTGCGGCATTGCGTTGCCGGCGGCATGGCCTATCGATGCCCCAGCGTCGTGTTTCCTGCTCGCCGTCATGGTAAGCAGTCTCTTCGGAGGTTTAGGTCCGGGTCTTCTATCTGTCGCTCTTTCCGCTATCGGCTACGAACACTTCTTCCTTTGGAGGACTGCTCCTCCAGCCCACGAACCGGCTGCCTTCTTCCGATTTGCGGCGTTCCTGGTGGCAACCTTGCTGGTCACAGGATTAATGGATCTGAAACGCCGCGCTGAGCAATCTCGCACCCACGCCGAGAAAGCTTTGCGTCAGGCTAACTCGGATCTCGCCCGCGTCAGCCGTGTGACCACAATGGGAGAACTCACTGCTTCCCTGGCGCACGAAGTGAACCAACCGATTGCTGCCGCGGTAACCGACGCCAACACGTGCATGCGATGGCTCACGCGCGAGGCACCCGACCTCGAAGAGGCGCGCGCAGCTGCCTTGAGAACCATTAAAGACGTGACACGCGCAGCGGAGATCATCAGCCGCGTCCGGCAGATCTTCAAGAAAGAGACCGCCGACAGAGAGTTAGTTGATTTCAACGAAATCATTCGGGAGACGCTGGTCTTGCTGCGCGGCGAAACTACCCGATACTCGATAGCAGTCCGTACCGACCTGTTGGCAAGTCTTCCCGATGCCATGGGGGATCGATTGCAACTGCAGCAAGTACTGATGAACCTCATCGTTAACAGTGTTGACGCGATGAGGGATATAGAGGGGACGCGCGAGCTGACCATCCGTTCGCAGCAAACCGAAGACGGCCAACTCATGGTGTCTGTGAGCGATACAGGCATGGGACTCCCACCCCAGCAAGCCGAGCAGATCTTTAATGCATTTTTCACCACCAAACCTCAAGGGACTGGCATGGGACTCCGGATCAGCCGCTCCATCGTCGAATCGCATGGCGGACGCATATGGGCTGCCACTAACTCTCCCCGGGGTGCAACCGTTCACCTCATCCTTCCTGCTAAAGCCGCCGGCCATGAACAATAGTCGCGACCGCTTTTGCATCATTTAGGTCGGTGTTACGAATTTCATACCAACGTATGATTGCTTGCTCACCAGCGAAGCGATACTTTGCAAGCATGGTAAGTTCGAGGAAGGCAAGAATGGTCACGATTGTCGATGACGATGAACTGATGCGCAGCGCACTTCAAGGCATGCTGAAATCCGTCGGATTGCCATCAAAAGCATTCGCCTCGGCCGAGGACTTTCTCAAGTCCGGCCAGCAGCATGAGACCGCATGCCTGATCGCCGATATCCGCATGCCAGGGATGTCCGGGCTCGAACTGCAGGCCGAATTGAACGCCGAACATTGCAGAATTCCGACCATCTTCATCACCGCACACGGCGACACAAAAATGCGAATGCAGGCGCTAAGAGCAGGCGCAGTGGAGTTTCTGGCCAAACCCTTTGACGATGAAGTCCTGCTCGAAAGCGTACGAGCGGCTCTGGAGAGTTGAGCCGAAAACGATTGGGTCCGCGCGCCAGGAGGTTCTCTGTGGGAGCTTTCCAAAGATTCGGTAATGCTGAGCAAGCATCTAACGAGCGCAAATTCGAGCAGGTGATCGGAAACAGCCCTGCCCTCGAATCAGTCCTCCAACAAGTCGAGCGGGTTGCACCTACGGGTTCCACGGTTCTTATCCAGGGGGAAACGGGCACCGGAAAGGAGTTGATTGCGCACGCAATCCATAACCTCAGCTCGCGATGCGGACGACCCTTCGTAAGGTTGAATTGCGCGGCCATTCCGCTGGACTTGTTAGAGAGTGAACTCTTTGGTCACGAGAAGGGCGCGTTCACCGGCGCCATAGCGCAAAAGATTGGTCGCTTCGAACTGGCCGATAAGGGGACGCTTTTCCTGGACGAAGTTGGCGATATTCCGCCAGCCTTGCAGCCGAAGTTGCTGCGCGTTCTGCAGGAACAAGAGTTCGAGCGCCTCGGTAGCACCCGCACTCATCAGGTAGACGTTCGCTTGGTCGCTGCCACAAATCGTAATCTCATGGAGATGGCGAACCGGGGCGACTTCCGCAGCGACCTTTACTACCGACTCAACGTATTTCCGGTCATGCTGCCACCTTTGCGCGAACGTAGTGAAGACATACCGGCCCTCGTTGCTCATTTTGTGGATATTTATGGCCGCCGCATGAGTCGCGAGATCGAGCACATTCCACCAACAACAATGTCTGCGCTGACCTCGTACCATTGGCCAGGCAACATACGCGAACTGCAAAATCTGATCGAACGTGCGGTGATCCTCTCAAACGATGGCGTGCTTCCTAATCCTCTGCCGGCGGTGGTAGCTTTAGCTCCTCCCACCCCTTCGTCAACAACCACTCTAAAGGACTCGGAACGGATTCTGATTCTGCACACGCTTGAATCGGTTGGCTGGATAATCGGCGGTGCTAAAGGAGCGGCTACGAAACTCGGGTTGAAGCGGACCACATTGATTCACAAGATGCAGAAGCTGGGTATTTTCCGACCCGATTACCAACGCTCCCCCGCCCCGATGAGGACAGGACCACGAGAGTCGGATTCTGACTCGCGCGTGCAATGACAATGGCTCGCTTTCAGAAGTCAGCGAGTTGCGGCGCCGGATGTTTGAAGCACGAATCGCGCCCCGAAATGGAAATAGGAAATACGCGCCGATGAACATTGATATGCAAAAAGCTGGTTTTGAGGTTGTCGGCGACATACCTTGGGGTACACACTTTTGTCTCTTTTACGAGACGAAGGCGGATCTGCTTGAGATAGCCATCGCCTACTGCAAAGCCGGACTGGTGGCCCAGGAGTTCTGCTTGTGGGTGGTTGCCGATCCTCTAACGGTGGAAGAAGCTACGCGCGCATTGAAACAAGCCGTACCTGACTGCGACAGATACTTCGCTGACGAGAGTATAGAGATTGTGCAGGCACAGGATTGGTATCTGCCGGATGGCACATTCGATCCAAGCCGAGTGATATGCGGTTGGAACCAGAAACTGGCGCGGGCATTGGCCAGAGGATATGCGGGGGTAAGGGTCACCGGCGATACTGCATGGCTTGAAAAGAAGAACTGGAGAGACTTCTATGAGTACGAAGAATTACTGAACCATGCGGTCACGAACCAGCGAATCGCTGTGCTATGCACCTATCCGCTCGCCTCATGCGGAGCTACACAAATCCTGGATGTAGTGCGAAACCATCAGTTTGCCGTGACGCAAAGGCGCGGGAATTGGGATGTGATCGAAACCGCAGGTCTTAAGCAAGCGAAGTCCGAGATCAAGCGCCTGAATGAGGAACTGGAGCAACGCGTCGTAGAACGGACCAGCGAACTAACAGCCGTCAACACCGAATTGACAAAAGAGGTCCTCCAACGTCAGCGCGCCGAAAAGGCGCTGCTGCGGACTGAGTCCTATCTAGCGGAAGCACAGAGAGCGAGTCGAACCGGTAGTTTCGGATGGAGCGTTTTCAGTGGGGACATCATTTGGTCCGACGAAACGTTTCGAATTCTCGAACTCGACCCCGGCAAAAAGCCTACCGTGGAGTTCATATTGCAGCGAACGCATCCGGAGGACAGAGACTTCGTCCAAAGAATGCTTGATATAGCGCGGGATAGAAAGCCTGTTGATGTTGAACATCGGCTGCTGATGTCCGATGGCTCAGTCAAGTACGTTCGAGTTGTCGGTCATCCATCGACCAATCATGAGTCGGGTGACTTTGAATTCGTAGGAGCGGTGACCGATATCACGGGTCAAAAGCGAGTAGAAGATGCGCTCAGGCGGAGCGAAGGTTATTTGGCTCAAGCGCAAACCCTGACCCAGAGTGGAAGTTGGGCTTGGGATGTCCACAACGACGCTCGCTTCTGGTCGCAAGAGACCTTTCGTATCTTCGGCTATGACCCCGGAAAGAGCACACCCACATGGTCTGACATCCTCGAACGAACTCATCCTGAAGATCGAGGAGCAATCGAGCGACAAGCGAAGTTAGAGACGTCACGGAAGGAGGATTCTGAGTTCGATTGGAGAATTGTTCTGCCGGGCGGACGCATAAAGCACCTTCATTCGATCTCTCACCCCGTGATGGACGAGTCGGGCCAGATCATCGAGATCGTAGGTACCTTGATGGATGTAACAGAGCGCAAGCGGGCGGAGGCCCTGCGGGACGGAGAGAGCCGTATTTTGGAGATGATAGCGAGAGACGCTCCTCTGGAGGAAATCCTTGAGAGGCTGGTGCGAGTTGTGGAAGCCCAGTTCGCCGGCATGTTTTGTTCTGTCCTTCTCCTCGACAACGACGAACAACATGTGCGGCACGGCGCCGCTCCGAGCTTGCCCAAGTCTTTCGTTGCTGCCATCGACGGGCTTACGATCGGGCCGCAGGAGGGATCTTGCGGCACGGCCATGTACCGCAAAGAGGCTGTTGTCGTCACCGACATTCTGCAGGATCCGCTTTGGCATCAATATCGAAACTTGGCTGAGTCCCACGGGTTGCGCTCCTGCTGGTCTACGCCCATTCTTGCGCATTCAGGCAAGGTGCTCGGTTCGTTTGCTATGTACAACTCCGAACCGCGCAGTCCAGGCCCGGCCGAGGCGCGAGCCCTTGAGATGGCAACACACCTCGCCGGCATTGCCATTGAACGTAAGTTGACACATGAACGCCTACAGCGAAGTGAAGCCTACCTGGCCGAGGCGCAAAGGCTGAGCCACACCGGCAGTTGGGCTTTCAATGCTAAGGGTCCGGTGTACTGGTCGGAGGAAAATTTTCGGATTTGGGGTCTCGATCCGCAGCAGGGTCTTCCTGATCGCGAAATGGTGTTGCAAAGGATTCATCCCGAGGACCGAGATAAAGTGCTCGAACACGTCCTGAGAGCGGTGCGTGACAAGCAGGATTACGCCGCCGAGTTCAGAATCGTGCTGCCCGACGGAACGATCAAATACATCCAGGGGTTAGGCCACCCGGTATTCAGTTCGACCGGAGATCTTCTTGAAGTTGTCGGCACGCAATTCGACGTGACGGAGCGCAAACGGGCGGAGCAAGAGCGAGAGAGACTACGGCAGCTGCAAACCGATCTTGCGCACATAAACAGGGTCACCACAATGGGCGAACTGACTGCCTCCCTGGCGCACGAAATCAAACAGCCGATGACTGCTGCCCTCACCGATGCGCGGACCTGCTTGCGCTGGCTTAAGCGCGATGAACCCGAAGTGTCCGAAGCGCGCGAGGCCGCATCAAGACTTGTGACAGACGTAAGCCGCGCGGCAGAAATCATTAGCCGGATCAGCTTGCTGTTCAAGAAGGTCGCATCGCAACGGGAACTGGTGGATGTAAATGAGCTCATTCGGGAAATGATCGTTCTGCTGCGCAACGAGGCCGCCCGGTACTCGATTTCGATTCGTTCCGACCTCGCCGACGATCTTCCCAAGGTCATCGCCGACCGTGTCCAATTGCAGCAAGTATTCATGAACCTGATGCTCAACGGCATCGAGGCCATGAAGGACATCGCGACTGGTACTGAACTTACCGTCAGCTCTCAGCAGGACGAGGCCACTCAAGTTCTGATTTCGGTAGCTGATGCGGGCGTAGGACTGCCGCCAGACATTGCGGAAAACATCTTTGATGCCTTCTACACCACCAAGCCCCAGGGCACCGGCATGGGATTGTCCATCAGTCGGTCCATCGTCGAATCGCATGGCGGCCGTTTATGGGCTACCCCCAATTCCGGCCATGGTGCAATCTTCCTGTTCACCTTGCCCAGCGAGGTAACTGCGCCTCAGACAGTAGTAGCCTGACTTCACTACTTCCAAAATGATCATCCGAGTTCACGCAGCAATAATCTTCCGGCCAACATTCTGCCCAACAGCCTAGGCGCACGAGCACACGGAAGAAGTGAGCCTGTGGATGCACTCAACCCAACTATCTAGAGGGCCGGCAGCTGTGCCTGCAGACCCCGAGCCTCAGGGGCGAACGCAACCGACCATCGACTCTGTGATCAAGCGGCCCGGCGTATTTCCTTTGCCGCCACGCTTGACAACAACACGGTCAGTCCTTCGGCAATGGTGGGATGGGTAAAGATTGCATCGCGCAGCGCCGTGTACGGCAAATTAGCTAACATTGCAGTCTGAACAATCGACATCGGTTCGCTGGCCTCTACCCCGAATGCGGTAAACCCGAGAATACGATCGCTGTCTGCGTCAATCAGTATCTTCATGAAACCGCGTGGTTCAGACAGAGTTCTTGTGCGTAGCACCGCGCCCATCGGCATCTTCGCCACTCGATATTCAAGCCCGCGATTCTTCGCCTCCAATTCGTTCAAACCAACCCGCGCGAGTTCCGGATCGGTAAAGATACAGAATGGCACTAACCGGTTTCTCGTTGTGCGATGACCTCCACTCAGATTGTCACGCACAATGCGAAAATCATCGAATGCGACGTGCGTGAAATGTGGGCTGCCTGCGCAATCGCCCATGGCCCAGATATTCGGGGCGGTGGTTTCCAATCGCTCGTTGACCCGCACATATCCCCTTTCATCCAACTCCACGAGTGTTCGATCTAGCCCCACGCCGTCGGTGTTCGGTGTTCGCCCGGCGGCAACGAGTACATCGGTCGCTTCGATAACTGTCCGACCATTCCCGTTCTGGCAGTCCAGGCGGATCTTCTGCCCCGAGCAACCTTGAACCTGCTGGACTTCCGTCTGCAACAATACTTCGATTCCTTCATCGCCGAACAACTCCAGCAGCGCGGCTCCCACATCGCTGTCTTCTCGACTGGCGAGTTGCGGCTCTCTCTCGATGACCGTCACGCGCGAGCCGAAGCGTCGAAAGGCTTGCGCCAGTTCAAGGCCGACGTAACCGCCTCCCAAAACAACAAAGTGTTCGGGTAGCCTGGCCAAATCTAGCGCTTCCACGTGAGTCATCGGTTCGGACTCCCTAAGGCCGGGGACATCTGGAATGACGGCGCGAGTTCCCAAATTCAGAAATACGCGCTCGCCCGCGATCACCCTCGTGCTTTCGCCGCTGAGTGAGACCTCGACCGTTCTGGGCCCCACGAAGCGGGCAGAGCCCATGATCAGCTCCGCGCCGCTAGCCTTGTAGCGGTCGAGATGGACCTGAATCAGATCCTCAACCATCTTTCCTTTGCGGCGCTGGACACCTGCCATATTCACAGAAAGTGATCGCAGTTCCAGCCCAAATTCCTCCGCACGCCTTGCAAAAGAAGCTACCTTGGCACTGTGAATGATGTTCTTGCTGGGAAGACATGCGATATTGGGGCAGGATCCGCCCACCAGTTTGCGCTCAATCACGGCAGTCCGATGACCCGCGCCAGCCATCGTCCATGCCATATACTTTCCAGCCTCGCCGCTCCCCACGATTAGGACCTCATACCGCTCTGTCTGAGGCATAACCCTGTCCTTTCGCTGATTAGTCCGTCGTCATCTTTCGATTTCCACACGGTGCAAGGATGCGAGCAATCATTGGGCATCACCGTCACGCAGGATAAGTCGGAACGGTCGATCAATGGGCGTTCGTTGTTCAACCCGCGGTCTGCAATGCGGGGCGGAGAGCGGCTCGTCTGGCCCTCCACCCTCGGGACCGACCGGTCTCTTACTTCGGCCATCAAAAGTAGGCAATGCCCGGATGAGAAATGATCGCGTTGCCTTTGCTACATCCACTCTCGTCGTGCCTCCTACTGTTACTGCGCCTCGCGTTCGGTTCCGAGCCGAGCGGCCGAATGGTGAGACCTTATTTGCTCCGCTTTGAAAGTGTATGGACGTACGCAACCAATGAATCGATCTCGGCTTGTGACAGCTTGTCCTTGAATGCAGGCATATTGTCTTTTCCGTTACTGATGACCTGCTGGAGTTGTGCATTGGTTTGGCTTTGAACAGGCTCCGATCCAAGGTCAGGTGCGTTCAGGCTTTTTCCCACCGCGGTGGGAGTGCCGTTTTGACTGTGGCATGTTGCACAATTGCGCTTGAATAAAGTCTGTCCCGTTTGGTCCTGGGGCGCCGCAAGAACGGTCCCTGGGAGCGAAATAAAGAGTGCCAACACTGCAAATATCATCCTGTAACAAAGCGTCCTATTAAAGTTCTGCTGGATCTTAGCCATCGAACACCTCCTATACCTTCAAAGCACTTGATATGCCATTCCTGCGTGACGGAACAGGTAGATAGTTCGCGCTCGCCACGCAGAGCTTCGGCGGAATGCCGACACTGTGTCCCACGATTGACACGAACTGCTACTGCAACCCTGTGCTCGTCGCCCATTTCGGCCGGAAAAGCTCGCAGCATCAACGGTTGCATCCGACACAGGCCACGAGGGTTTGGAGACAAGCTTGCTATATCTCCAATGTTGATGGTTGATTGGCCCTTCTTTCCCCAGCCATTCTCGGAGGGAAGGAGTATTGCTGGATCATTGGATCAACGATCATCCGTCCACAAACGGCGATTATGTCGCAAGAAAAGTAGGAATAATATGAATCGAATTGATGCAAACACGCAGCTTGGCTTTGTAGGAATCGGTGCGATGGGCAGTCGTATCGTCCGTCGACTACTGGCAAGTGGATACAAAGTAGCAGTCTATGACCTTTCTCGCGAAAAAGCGGAGTCCCTGGTCGTCGACGGCGCAACCGTTTCGAACAGTCTCGCAGATCTTGCAAGCACGGCGGAAATCATCTTGTCTTGCCTGACCAACGATGAAGCAGTACGCGGAGTGTATCTCGCCCCTGACGGACTCCTCCTTCATGCCGCGCCGGGCACAGTCGTTCTGGAAATGAGCACGATTCGTCCGCGGACCAGCCGTGAAGTGGCTCGCGTGGGCGCGGAACGTGGGGTGATCGTACTGGACATCGCGATCTCCGGCAGTACTCCCGCGGTCGAACAAGGCACGGTCACACTGCTCGGTGGTGGCGACTCCAACATTTTTGCCGCTCTTGAGCCCATCTTTAAGACAATTGCCAAGCAGTACTTCCATCTGGGTTCAAGCGGGTCGGGAACAGCAGCAAAGCTGGTCGTCAACGCGCTACTCGGCATCGGTATGCAGGCGATTGCTGAAGCCTGTGCATTGGGAGAGAAAGAAGGGCTGGATCGTGACCAACTTTTCACTGTCTTAGGTAAGACTGCGGTCGTCGCCCCTGCTCATATGGGCAAGCTACCCCGTGCGATGCGGAACGATTACAGTCCGCAATTTCCCTTGCGGCTGATGAACAAAGATTTCCGCTTGATTCTCGAGGCTGCTTCGCAGTCGAACCTGGCATTGCCGGCAACGGAGGCGGCTTTCCAAGTCAATTCCGATGCATCCATTTTCTGGCCTGACCTTGATTTCTCAGTCGTGATCCAGGAGATGGAATCCCGGGTGCAGAAGTAAGGATGCAGAGGAAGGAGTCGAGCAATACAACTTTCTATTTGCCAGCGCTGCAAGGCGCACGATTTTGGAGCGCAAGACATAGACGCCGTGCAGACCGCGAGCGAAATGAATACTGTGGAGAATAACTGATGATCGCTAGTCTAACGGGTACTCACGCCGACTGGGTTGTGGGGGTTGGTCGCATCGTATTGGGAATCATATTTTTTGCTCATGGCGCTCAAAAGATGTTGGGTTGGTATGGGGGACCTGGTCTCGCCAGCAGCATGCGCACGTTCACCGAACATCTGCACCTTCCCCCCACTCTGGCCTTTCTGGTAATCGCCGGAGAATTGTTCAGTGGAGTCGGGCTGATCGTCGGGCTATTCAGCAGAATTGCTGCGCTCGTCATCGCGCTTACGATGGTAGGAGCTATCGCAACCGTTCACTTTCGATTCGGCCTCTTCTTGAACTGGTTCGGAACCCAGGAAGGACACGGAATTGAGTATCATTTGCTGGCGATCGCACTGGCCTTAGTAATAGTCGTCCAGGGCGCGGGAGCATTCTCTCTGGATCGGCTTCTGCACGAACATCTTTCAGGTTTGGAACACTCGCAGGAAGCGACTCAAAGCTAATGAGCTAGGTTAACCTGAACGAGCCGGTCTCGGTTGGACTTCCGATCTGCACTATCCCGACGAGGAGGTCGATATCTCGGCAGCGCTCCCGGTGAACGACGCCTGAGTGGGTCTAAGATCTCGCAGGTCTGTGGAGCCCCAAAGACATCGGCTACTTCTGCGGCAAGTTCAGGGGGCACAACTCGCTTCAGGAGTACAAGGGGCCGCCAATGCTGTATTGCTGAGTCTAAAGGTCGCGACAGGAGTCAACAAACGAATCTGCTCTGCATTCGCGATGGGACTTTCGGACCCTGTGTTTTTAGCCAAGCCACTGCGGATTGGCATACGTGCCGTCAAACTGGTGACTCGTCTTGTAAAGTTCGAACTTGCCTGCCTCACCAGGCTTCGCTGTTTTCGCCAGAAGAGCTGCAACTTGAGAGTGGTCCAATGGCTGAAAACTGCGGGCAGCCTGCAAGGCTTGCTGAAGGATGGCCATCGAGTCGCACCCGGTGATAACGACACTGGTGGGAAGATTCATCGAGTAATGCAAGCACTCGATCGGCGTCGCAGCCTTGCTTTCAAGGATGACGTGGTCGCCCATCGATTTCATGCCAAGAACTGCAATACCATGCTCGGTCAATACGGGGAGTACTTTCTTTTCGAAACTGTTGAAGTGTGCGTCCATCACATTCAAGGGCATTTGAACGGCGTCGAACTTGAAGCCATGCTTCGAAGCCGTGGTCAGCATCTTCAAATGGATATCTGGGCTCTTGTGTCCGGTGAAGCCTATCAAGCGGATCTTGCCGGCCTTTTTGGCTTCCAATACGGCTTCCATCCCGCCGCCTTCAGCAAAAACCCGATCTGGATCAGAGTCGCGAATCACTTCATGGAACTGGAGCAAGTCTATTCGATCGGTCTGCAACCTCCGCAATGATTCGTTGAGCTGGGCAGCAGCTGCAGCCTTGGTTCGACCATCGATCTTGGTCATCAAAAAGGCTTTCTGGCGATAACCTCCGCGCAGGGCTTTGCCCATGCGAAGTTCACTCTCTCCGCCGTTGTAGTCCCAGCAGTTGTCGAGGAAATTGATTCCCTCATCGATTCCCGCACGAATAATCCGAATGCTCTCTTCCGGATCGCTCTGCTTGCCCAAATGATATCCGCCGAGCCCGATCACTGAGACCTTTTCACCGGTTCGACCCAGAGTTCGATATGGAATCCCGTTCTTACGCTCCTCAGCTGCGGACCCGTTTAGCGTTCCGGCCATCAGGAGGGATGCAGCAGCCATGCCGACAAACTCTCTCCGGCTGAAAACAGAGTCACAATTCGAGCGCATTCCCTCTTGCAAAGGCGGCTGATGGGAACGATCGGGGTGTGTTTGCTTGGAAGCAGCATCATCGGAAGTCATTAACATCCTCCTGAGCGCGCGCACTCCGTGACGATTATGTGAACTGGCTATTGCTCGACAATGGCAAATCGCGCACGCGCTTGCCGGTGGCAGCGAAAATCGCATTGCAAAATGCCGCCACAAACGGGGGAACGCCGGGCTCGCCTACTCCAGCCGGCGGCGCGGAGCTCTCGGTAATGTAAACATTCGTCTGAGCCGGTACCTCGTTGATTCGTGCAACGGGATAGTCGCTGAAATTGGATTGCTGGATTACTCCATTCTTTGCCGTGATCTCTCCGCTTCGTACGATGCTCGTGCCGAAGACCACCGCTCCTTCAAATTGTGCTCGCGTTGCTTCCGGATTGACCACCAGCCCGGCATCGAGCGCAGTGTCGACCCGGGGGATGCGGATCTCTCCCTTATCACTCACTTCCACTTCCACCACCGTCGCCACATACGTCAAGAAACTGCGATGGGCAGCGAATCCAAAACCGTGGCCTTTGACATTCTTTTTTCTGGCCCAGCCGGATTTATCCGCGACCATTTCGATGACATTCCGCAAGCGCCCGGTTTCCCAAGGATAGGTGTTGTAGTCCGCGCCATAGTTCGGATATGCGACATTGGTGAAGTCCAACGTACGAGGCGGACCGATAAGATCGAGCATGTACTCCACGGGATCACGTTTGGCGCGATTCGCCAGTTCATCGGTAAAACACTGAATCGCGAATGCATGATAGATATTGGCCACGGATCTCAACCACCCGATCCTGACATGAGCTTGCGCTGGGCCGTTCTCGATGCGGATGTTGGGAAGATCGTAAGGAAGGTCCGTCCAACCCTGCGCCAAGTGGGGTGGATCCCCATAGACAGCGTTCACATCGAAAATGGAAGTGATTGGTGGAAAGACCGATCTCTGTAACCACGCTGTCGGTTTTCCTTTTTCATCGAGTGCGGCCTTCATGTACATCGCAGCCACCGCATTGTAATAATCGAACTTAACATCGTCCTCGCGGCTCCACACAACCTTCACGGGGCGGCCCAGCTTCTTGGATAGGACCGCGGCCTCCGCAACGTAATCCGGCTTCGATTTCCTTCCAAATCCGCCACCCAGTAATGTAACGTGACAAGTCACATTCTCGACCGGTATGCCAAGCTCCGACGCCACAATTGCCTGCGCGGCCTGGGGATTCTGGGTCGGCGCCCACGCGGTAACTTTTCCCTCCTTGAATTCGGCCAGCGCCACCATTGGCTCCATCGGCGCATGCGCCAGAAGCGGAACGTAGTAGTCGGCTTCAAATACATGACTTCCCGCGGGAAATTCCTTGTCGGAGTCGCCCACGCTGCGGATCAACTTACCCGGCTTGTGCGCAGTTTCAACGAGCGTTTTCTTGTATTCGACGGAGTCGTAGGATTCATTCGGCCCGTTGTCCCAGGTTATCTTCAGCTTTTTGCGTCCTTGGAACGCAGCCCAGGTGTTATCGGCAATGACGGCGACGCCGCCCAAAGGCTGGAATGCAGCGGGAGGCTTGAAGGGATCGATCCTGACAGTCTGGTGTACTCCCGCAACCTTGAGCGCGTCTTGATCGTCAAGAGTTGCTATCTTCCCGCCGAATACAGGAGGATGCTCAATCGAAGCGTAAACCATGCCATCAATGCGTGTGTCCATTCCATACATCGCCTTGCCGGTACACAGGAGCGCGAGGTCCACGCTGGTCATTCCCTTCCCGATGTACCGCCACTCCGAAGGCTGCTTCAGCTGGAGCTGTTCTACCTTTGGCACGCTAAGGCGCGCCGCCGCCGCCGCCAGATCACCGTAGACCGCGCGCCGATGCGTTGCCTTATGAAGTACTGTGTGCATCTCTGTGGAACACTCCGACACAGGTACGTTCCACTGCTGCGCCGCAGCCTGGATCAGCATCCATCGCGCTGCTGCACCACACGCGCGCATGGTTCCATAGAATCGCCTTACCGATTGTGACCCGTCTGTGTTTTGGTCTCCATACCGCTTATTGCCGATCGCCTGGTCGATCTTTACCCGCTTCCAGTCGGCATCAAGCTCGTCCGCAACTACAAGTGGCAGGGATGTCCGGATGACGGTGCCCATCTCTGAGCGGTGAGCAATGATGTAGACGGTCCCATCCTGCTGAATCCCAACAAAAACATTGGGGTGAAGCGTGGCGCGGTCCGCATCGGTTTGACCGTTAGTCGCGTGCTGAGATCCTAATATCGGCGGGAGATATCGGACGGCGAGAATCAGTGCTCCTGTCCCAAACACTCCTTGGAGGAACCGACGCCGGCTTACATTCTCGATTGAACTCATACGATTTTCTCTGCGGCAAGCTTGATCGCGCTGCGAATGCGCTGATAAGTGCCACAACGACAGATGTTCCCTGCCATTGCGTCATCAATTTGCTGATCTGAAGGGTGCGGATTATTTTTTAGCAGCGAAACCGCCTGCATGATCTGCCCGGATTGACAATATCCGCACTGCGGAACGTTCACCTCCATCCAGGCTTCTTGAACGGGATGGAGCCCATTTGTCCCAAGGTCCTCGATCGTGCTAATCTCGCCGCCAGCAGCGGCGCTCATGGGCGTGACACACGATCGGATTGCCTCGCCATTCTTATGAACGGTGCAGGCGCCACATAGCGCGATTCCACAGCCAAACTTCGTGCCAGTCAGCCCAAGAATGTCACGCAGGTACCACAGCAGGGGCATGTCGGGATCGCCATCGAAAATACGATTAGTCCCATTCACTTTGAGCTTCACGATTTGGTCCTTTCTCGATTTCAAACAGCATTCTGCCTGCCACGTTACCCAGCGCGTACTGCAAACAAAATGAAGGGTTCGTTCGGGTTCTGCAAGAGGCGAGACACAATTTTCAAATCCATAATGTCCGTATTTCGACGCGCGTGTTAAACCGCGGTCATTCCGCCAGTACGAACCATCTTCGGTTAGCAGAGACATGGGCTCGCAAGCTGGCAAGCGAGTTGCTACTACACAGGGGTGTGACGCTCTTCCAAATAGTCGCACCCATAAAAAACTTTGTTGAGGTGAATCGTGAATCAAAAGAACGTCTCTGCAAGCAATGCTGGCGAGATTTCGCTCGGCGGCGAACTCCCCGTGTATCGTCTTGGCTTTGGCGCAATGCGCCTTACCGGCGAAGGCATCTGGGGGCCGCCAAAGGATCGCAAGTCTGCGTTAGCGGTTTTGCGACGCGCCGTCGAACTCGACATCAATTTTATCGACACTGCGGATTCTTACGGACCGTTTATCAGTGAGGAACTGATTGCGGAAGCGCTGTATCCCTACCCGCGCGGTTTGGTGATCGCTACCAAAGGGGGCTGGAATCGCCCCGGTCCCAATCAGTGGACCCACGATGCAACTCCCTCTCACCTTCGAAAAGCCGTCGAGGGCAGTCTCAAGAGATTGCGACTGGACCGCATCGATGTTTATCAGCTGCACGTTCCCGATCCTGTGGTGTCCTTCGATACTTCGGTGGAAACCCTGGCTGAACTGCGAAACCAAGGGAAGATTCGGTTCGTCGCATTGTCGAACGTTACTCAGGAACACATCGAGCGCGCTCGCACAATTGTCCCGATCGTCTCTGTGCAGAATCGCTATAGCTTTGCCGACCGCGAATGGGACTATGTCGTCGACTATTGCCAGCGGAACCGGCTCGCCTATATTCCCTGGTTCCCACTCGGAGCTGGCAAAGTTGCGGGCGAAGTTCTGAATCGGGTTGCTGAAGCGCACAATGCGAGCCCCACACAGATTGCCCTGGCCTGGCTGTTGCGGCGATCTCCTTTCATGTTGCCAATCCCCGGGACCTCGTCAGTCGAACATCTCGAGCAGAATGTTTCAGCGGCATCACTGGGATTGACTAAGGAAGAATTCGGCGAATTATCGGAGGTCACCGAATTGGTTGGGTCCCGCTGACCCCGGGCCTGCAGTTCATTGCTCTAACCCGCGCGTAAGCTCGAATAGCGCGCGCTAATGCTTTACGAAGCTTTACCGATAATTACGCACACGAACGTTGACCTTTGCACCTTAACTCAGTTTGTCAGCATCTACTGACAATACAAAACAGTTTCTAAAGTGACTGAGCCATCGTCATCGCAAATGATAGGTGTTTTCGTCACAGTTACAAAGGAGAACTCGCACAGAATGAAACAAGTAAAGTACACCACTCTTTTATTCATCCTCGCTTTCATGTTACCGGTAGGCGCATTCGCAAAGGACAACAATCGTCACTGGGTGGAGATCCCGGCTTTTGTACAAGTCGGAAGCACCCAACTGAAACCGGGCAACTACGACGTTAAGTGGCAAGGAACAGGCCCTGAAATACAGGTGAGCTTCGTGCAGAATGGAAAGACTGTGGCCACCGTGCCCGGAACGTTGAAGACGAATGACCCTCATGTGACTGAAGACGACATCGTGACTGAGACAACTAGCGCCAATCTGAAGACGCTCAAAGCGATCGACTTCAGTCATAACAAACAATCGTTGGTCTTTGAGCAGAGCGGCATGTAGCGAAGGCCCTGACTCGTCGACCGTCCAACTGTCGCTTCTCAGGCGACGGCCCGGCCCTTCAATTTAGGGTCGGGCTTTTTAGACACGCACGGCCTGAGGGAACCGTATGCTGCTGCCGGTCGGGTCCATGATTTTTGTTCCACAGATTCCCTTCGAGGTTACGGCTGCGCTGCCCAAGAGGAAATAATCCATGAGTTCGAAATCATTTGCCGTGAATCAGCTATCAGAGACCGCGTACGCGTCGGTGCGGGTCTCAGATGACGGCTCGGACAAGCAACACATTCACACAAACAATAGGAAGCTCGAAGCATTCGCTATAAAGATTGCCTGGGCATTCGCATCCATTGTCGTTCTGCTCGTGATAGTGAGCCTTCTTCTAGTGGTCGCTGGATTCGCTGGATCGAGGCTTACTCTGCACTAACGGCAAACGCGGGCGGTTCCGGTCGTCTTCGTGGAAAGTGATAGCCGTAGCCAGTGAGAACATGTTGAATTTGTGCGTAATCTACACTTCCTGCACTTGGCGTTTTAGCACGCGTTCCAGCGTTCGGTCGAGAGCTGCCTTTGCCTTTTGGTATTCGGCTTGGGAGATTTGACCCTTCTTGTGCTCCATTTCAATCCGGAACAGTTCATCTCGGATTCCTTCCATTAGCCCAGTCCCGGATGTTCGTATAGACTCCACACTTCGCACTTCGCCTGGCACATCGATGTCTTCTTTTGTTTGAATCGCAGGCATCAAGTGAGAGTTCACCTTTGGGTACCTCAGGGCACGGTTGGTAGCCTGTTGCCGTCGCGCTATGTAGATGCCCCCCAGGATTAGGAGTGCGGCACAACTGCCCAAAATCCACCATCTATACTTTTGCAGCGGATCCGGAGCGTCGCTTGGCCGACCCAATCCGCCACCAGGACGGTTGTTGGAGTCTGCAGGAGCAGCAATCGAAGCGGAGTTCTCGTCGTTCTCGTTCGGCCCTGGCGTAGCGCTCTTCTGGCCGGTTTCGGGCGTGCCTTGGCTGGAAATTGTAAACGAAAGATTCTGGCCGCTCTTAGTGTTTGCCGCCACCTGCACACTGGCATCGGGCTGGTTGGGATAGTTCATCAATTTAAAACCTGTCGAGGCAGCAGCCGCATGAAACTGCAAGGCCTTCGGCATAATCACGACGAAGTTCTGCAACGGATAAATCGACTTGGGATTAATATTGGCTCTGCCATTGTAAGGAAGTTGGTAGACCACTTCGAAGTGCGTGAACCCTGGCCGCAGAGGGAAGAGAAACGAATAGCGATTCTTCTCGCCTTCGGGTACAGGAGCAGACTTCAACGGGTTGCCATTTTCGCTAGCCGCAGTAGCGGAATCGGTGACAATGTGTGCACCATCGGGAATGTAAAATTCAAAGTTATGCTCATTCATCTGGGTGCGCGGAGGATTGGAGGTGTTCCGCACTCCGAAATCCCGTGTCACCAAAATGTGACCTTGCGCTGTCTGGATTCGCATGATATCGGCGACAACCTGGATCCTGTCTACTTTCTTCGTGACATCGGAAACCTCGATGGCGACCGACTTTGTTCCGGGCATGGCTACACGGTGATAGGTCACGCCCTCATGGATTGCGCGAACCAAGTGGAGTGTCTGCGGGTCATCGAGCTTGAAACTGAACTGACCTGCGGCGTCCGTCTTGGTGCGGCCCGATTCTTCCATTCCCGGGCCAAGTGTGAACACGATGACTTCGTCTCCAGCGGATGGCTTGCCGGTAGTGGAGCTTTTCAGCGTACCAGTGAGAGTCTGGGCAGCAGCGAAAGAACTGAGCAAGAGCAGGATGAACGCGATATGGATTCTTGCGGTGCACTCATTGCTTGTGGCGGTTGGCGGCGCAGTCTCTTGGTCGGGCAGCGATTGCTCTCTGGAAGAGCGCTCTCTCAGGATTATATGCAATAGTGTTTTCAGCACGAGTGCTCCTTTCAAACTTTGGGGCGCCGGCCAACTGCCGTCGCAGAATTGTTATCCAAGCGCGCGAGTTCGGCCAATAAGTTGGCGGCTTCGCCTGCAAAAAAGATTTCAGTGATGTGTAGTCGGCAACGGGAACTTTGCCGGCCGCGAACTCGAAATTCAGATCGCGCAGATTTTCACAGACAGCCTTCTTGTGCTCGCGCAAATATCCTGCACGAGTTGTTACCGGGCCAACAAAGACTGTTCGTGGCAGACAGAAAACATAAGACAGGTTTGCGACAGCCCGCGCGCAGGGCCGTTTCAGCAAAAGGCGCGGCAAAAGCCATCTTGTTGACAAGGGTATGACGCCGCCGATCAGGCAGTATGCACTGCAAGCAAGAGCGAATAAGAGCGCGAAACTGCCGATTTGCGCCATCATGATTCTCCGAGTTGGCTGGGCAGCAACATCTTGGGATCACAGAGACCCGCTCATTCACTAATCCGCGTCCTACTTGTTCGCAGTCATCTCATTGGAAGGTCGCGTGGTGAACTGATTCACACCGCTCATTACCGGATCAGCGACGCCCGTGGCCTGCTCTGAGAACGCTTGGTAGTAATACCTGGTCCCAGGCTCCAGATCGTGCACGCGCACTCGAAAAACCATCTCACTGTGACTTGGGTTGATTCTGGTCGGAGACTCTGCTGTTAAGTTAAGGTGATTGGGATCTTTGCCATAGCGCACGATAGCGCGATGCAGGATCGTGCCGCCTGGATTGGGGGTAGTCCAACGGATGAAAGCTAACGTGTCACTGACGGATTCCAGTGTCGGGCTAGTATTAGGCTGGCTTGCACTCGACCCTTGGCGCGCACACGCCGATCGAGGCTGGACAAAGATGAAGCTCATGATCATAACGTTGATCGCGATCGTGAGGCGTGCGACGTTTGCTGTGGTCATATGGAAACCTCCTGTCGAGCGTTGGTTGAACGCGAGCGATCGATTGAACAGAGTGAAAGTTGTGGAGTGAGCCACTGGCCCACCCCACATGGTAGAAGCAAAAGTTTTGGTTATGGTTTATACCCGTCCACGAGAGTTTTCAGGAAAGCGACGATGTCGTTTTCTTCTTCATTCGACAGGCCTAGCTTGCCGATTGTCGTGTTTTCATTGTTAGAGTCTTCCGGCATTGGCCAGCAGGTCACCTTCTCAACCGTCCCTGACGGACAATTACCAGACAGCACAGGAAAGGGGTACACATCGCGAGTGTTGTAGAAGTGCACGACCTCCTTCAAGCTCGTGAGATACCCGTTGTGCATATATGCCTTCACGAACCCAGGGTAGGGCACCTTGGCTGCGTCGCGCGCGGTCGAAGTTTGAAATTTGCCTTCAAACTGCGGCAGCTGTAATCCCCAGTCCAAATCCGGCGGGGCTCCATAGTAGCCGTCGAGGAATAATCCCATTCCCTCGTCGGTGAAACCGAAGCCGAGCGGGTTGGCGGTAAAACCCCATTGGTCGGGAGTGTCCTCCGAATACCAGGGGAGCTTTACATTCTTGGGGAGGCCGAGGTTGTTGTAAGTAGTGTCAGTGAACATAGGTTGAGCGCTAGCCGCCTGCCCAGTATCGCTTCCGCCCAGGAGCGTGCTCGACCTTCCATCCAGATGGCAGGTATTGCAGCTGCCTTTGCCGCGGAACAAGTCATACCCGTTTTGTTCTTGCGTGGTGAGGGTTGCTTTCCCCGCGAGGTAGTAATCGAATTTCGACGTGAAGGGACTGACGCTGTCGGAACCCTCGTAAGCGGCAATCGCCTGCGCGAATTCGTCGAAGTCTTTGTTAGCGAGAGTACGGTCCGTCGGGCTGAGTTGAAGCGGGGTTGCGTTTCCTTCCAGGACAGCAGCACCGGCTGGTGTGCTGCATATCTGCGCTACGTCTGAAGGCCAGCTAAGTTCCAGCGAGCCTACGCCAAACACCTGCTCGAAAAAGAATTTGTACTTGCTGGTGGAGAGCTTCCACACCAAGCAAGCAGAATCTGGATTGGCCATTTCCTGGGTATCCAAGGGCGGGCCTTGTGCCTGGTTCGCTGCTGAATTCTGCAGCTTGTATCCAGTTGCTCGGCCATCCCAGAAGTTGCCACCGTAGAAATCGGCTTGACTTAGGTTGTAGTGGAGGGGAGGGAAGTACGATGCGTACACGTAGCTCTGCGGGTTCCGCTTCGCGATCCGGTTGTTAGGATATGCTCCATGGACGGTGATGGGAACCGATCCCGGATTCGATCCGCCCGTGAATACGCTCAAGATCGATGCTCCGTTTCCATAACCCGCCGCCGGGTCATGGCAATAACTGCAGGCAAGATTTTTATTCACCGACAGTTTGGGATCGAAAATCTCAAGTTCGCCCAGAGTCTGGACTTGATGGTAGGGATCCAGCGACCCTGACTTCGCAGCCGCCAAAGCCTGAGACTCCAGCATGGCCTCTTCAGCCCGAATTCTCTTGAAGTCTGGATCGTTTGCAATGACGCATCGCAGGTTCAGTCTCTGGCCTGGCAGGATGCACGGCTGGTCGGCTATCGGAATCTGATAACCAGGTGGAAGTTGAAAATTGAGTGTGGGTGGGGCAGTCTTTTGTGCCGATGCTTCTGGAATTACCATTAGCATAGCGAGCGCAATAAGGCCCGCCGTGTAGAGCAATGGGAGTCTTTCCGAACATTTCGTACGACTCACGGTTCCTCCTTGCTACTTAGGGGGTTCGCGGTGATTTGCGGTGCTCCCCTCTGTGCATGCCAAGTACCACTGTGTTCCAGGAGCGGTTTTCTCACGGGTTGATAACGTTGAGCTGTTGATAAAAAAATAAGTTACGAGTCCAGATGTCTGAAAGCGTGGTTGCACCACTTCGAGTCTTCCAAACTGCGATCGCGCTCGGTTGGCGATATAGCCGCTGAGGGCTTACAGCACTGTGCTGGCGCGGCTCTATTTAAAACTTCGAACGCCGACTCAGCGTGGATTTGCCAGGCATTCCGTAATGCCTGCCCCGATGACAGTTAAGAACATCCCCATCACGATCATGATTCCCGCCCAGCCAATGACCTGGATTGTGGCGATAGCGCGGTCCGAGATTCTCGTACGCATAAGCTGCCTCTCCACCCAGAATGCACTTTCGAGACCATGTGCAGTTACCTCGCTTGCTTACTCGTCGAACGGATAGCATGAACCCGGCATGACCTCCTATCGACAGATCTGTGTCGAAATGCGGACGGTGTTGACTCGATCGTGCCGGCTCGGTCAACCTTTTCTCCGTGACGCAACATTGAAGAATGCAATACAGAAGTATGATGGTCGTTCGGCAGACACAATCCAAGTTCGTTTCTTCTCTCGACACTTCAAGGCTCTTGGCTTGCGAAGGGCATCACAATTGCATCGAGTCCAATCTTGTCGGGTCACGGAAAACACAGGTGATAAAGACCCTGAAATTAATGGTTGCGTTGGCAACTGCAGCCCTGATTATTGGACAAATGGGAACCGAGCGTTGGGTTTCGAGGGAACCCAAAACAATGGGACTGCCAATGTCATTGAATGTAGAACCTTGGCAAGTCGTGGTGCGGGCTTGTGGGAACTGCCACTCCAATCACACTGACTGGCCTTGGTACAGCCGCGTTCCACCAGTGTCCTGGTGGATTGCGCAACATGTGCGGGAAGGCAGGGAAAGATTTAATTTCTCGGAGTGGGACACCTATTCGCAATGGCAAAGGCAAGACAAATTGGAATCCATGTGCGGAGTTATATTGACCGGCAGGATGCCGCCGTGGCAGTACACCACGATGCATCCAGAGGCGAGACTTACCGAAAAGGACAA
>DATBEI010000216.1:0-9990 GCA_036269595.1 Candidatus Sulfotelmatobacter sp. | reverse complement strand
TTGGGTCGCGCCGGAAGACGAAGTGGGATCGGTCATCGGCTGCTCCGCCAATCGACGTTGCGGAAATTTCCGCCGTTTGCGGCGAGCCCCGGGATGTGAAGATGGGGGACAGAAGCCATCGGGCTATTCTACGACTTCAGGGCCTTAATGCGCTCGGCGACATCGCGATAATCGATGTTGCTGCCGTAGACATCCATGAAGTGGCGCAGCGCGGCAGGCTTGTCGCCAGCGGTTTCGTAGGCGGATGCCAGTTCATAGTGGAGGGCAACGCGCGTCTCGCTGTCGATGCCGGAGACGTTGAGAGCCTTGTCATACCAGCGTACCGCGGCCTCAGGCACGCTCTTTTCGAGGAAGCACTGCGCCAGCCAGGTGTAAGTCTGCATGATTTGCGGGAAGGGTTTTCCGCGATCAAAAGCCTGGCAGGCCTTTTGCAATTCTCCGATGGCCTCGTCCAGCAGGCCCATTTCGCGGAAGGCGATGCCGAGATTGTAATGGGTTTCGGGATCTTCATCGGCGGAGGCGACATCGGCTTCCAGGTCCTGCTTAAGTTCGCCAAACATTTCGGCGAGATCGACTCCAGCGTCGTCGCCGAATGGGGAAGCTTTGGCGGAAGGCCGAGGGGCGCCCGCATGGGATATGGAGCTTGCTGGAGCCTGCGGCTTGGGAGTTGCCATCGGGGGCGCTTGCCAGGCGACAGACGCGGTCGCCGGGGCCGCCGGCCCAGACATCACGGGCGAACTCTGCTGAGGCGGAGGCGCGGCGTGAGGAGCAGCGGAGGCGGCGGCACTCGCCGCCATCGGCGGCGCGACTCTTGCAACTTCGACGACCGGAGCAACCGGGAGCGGCGCTGCGACCCGCGGAGCGACGACAGGCATTGGAGCGGGAGAAGCTGTTTTGGGCGTTGCCTTCGCGGCAGAAGCAACGGGAGCAACAGCCTGCGGCGCGGCGACGGGCGCGCCTTTCAAGAAGTCGTCACCAAGGGATGCTTCAATGTCCGCAACAAAAACTCCCAACACCGGCGCGCTCGCTTCAGCGGCAACGGCAGGTTCGACGGGTGCAGCCGGTCGAGAGACTGGCGCTGCCGGGGGGCCAACCGGTGCCGACTTCCTGGCCACTGCATCTGGCAGGAAACCGTCTCCCAGCGAGGTTTCGAGATCGGAAACAAATTCCTGCAGGACCGCGGGCTGGGGTGCGGGCTGCTCAACCGCCGCGGCCGGCTGTGTGCGCGTAGGAGCTTGGGGGACGACGGGTTCGGGCTCGACGACTTGAGGCCGTGCAACCACGGGAGGCCCTTCGACGACTGGAACCTCGACAACGGGAAGTTCAACAAGTGGGGCTGCAACCTCAGCGGCCGGCGCATTGTCAACGGAAGCGGCATCGACCTCAACATCAAAAGTCGGAATATCGTCGGCGGTGAGCTCTTCCATCACCGGCTCAGTGGTGACTTCTTCCTCCGACGGCTGAATGGCAGCCTCAATTTCGGCGCGTATGGCATCGAGCTGCGCCTGGTCGTTCGTGAGCGTCTGCAGTTTGGCCAACGCGGCCATGGCTTGCGCGGGCATGCCATGAGAAATATAAAAGCGGATCTCGTCGACGGTTTCAGTGGCCTTGCTCGATTCGCCGATTCCATGAGAGCTGGCAGTGGCCACCTGCGCTTCGGCCGGTTCCTCCGCGGGAGCATCGGCTTCGACGGTGATGGCGTCATCCCACTCGGAAGACAGGTCAATCTCTGAGGGGGTCGCAGTCGCTGCGCTGGATTCGTCCGCGACTGCAAATTCGGCAGGGGCTGCTTTAGGTTCGTGCTTCGCAATCGTTGGCCAGGGCGAAGCGGTTGGTGCGACCATGGCGACTTCCGGCGCTTCTTCCTGGACTGCACTCACTTCCGGTGACGCCTCTTCAATGGAGAACTCGGGGACTTCTACCTCAGAGTCATGATGAAGAGGACGGGCGGCATTGGGCGCCTGAGCGGTCAGAGCGGACAGTGGCGGTACCGCGGCATCTTCGGCAGCAGCGTCGGGAATCTGGATCGAGGTTCGTTCCTCATAACGCTCGGCCAGTTCCCCATATCGCGTAGCTTCGTCAGGATGATCCGCTTCGGAATAAATGTGCTGTAAAGTGCGGCAACAGAGCGCAGCCTCGGCAAAACGGTTAGCGCGCGTGTGCAAGGTCGCCAGGCGTTGATTCAGGCGAAGATCGCTGGGTGCCATCGGCAAAGCCGCGAGCAACGGGCCGAGTGCCTTGGCGGGCATATTGTATGAAATGAAGAGCTCAGCATCGGTGAGAGCGGAACGGACCGCGAGCGAAACTTCATCGGAATAATGCTGATGAATCGAAGGCGCGGTCGATTCCAGATCTTCCAGGATGACGGCGGCCTCTTCCGGGCTAATCAGTTTGTTGCCGGAAGTGCCGCTGATTTGGCCGACCACCTGCTGGTAATTCTGCACGTGAAGCGGGTTGGCCGGTTCGAGATTCGCGAGCTTCTGGTAAAGGTCGCGCGCCTCGGACAGGTCCCCGGACTGAACGCTGGCATGGGCCAATAGTTCGGTAACTTCGCTGACGTGGCTGGTATCGCCCGCTTTGTGAAAAAGATCCAGCAACTTCTTCAGTGAGTCCGGATTGTCGCGCACGTGCCCGATGATGGCGTGCAGGCAATCGAGAACCTTATCGGAATTTTCCGCCAGCAAGCGCTCGGCATGCTGGTCAAACACCTGCAATGCGTTCTCATACTGCCCGGCCTGCATCAGCGCGTCGGCAAAGCTGGAGATGGCGGCCAGATCGTTGTGCACGGTCAGCAGCTTGCTAGCAATGCCTCCGGCCTCCGAGAGTTGCCCTGTCTGCAAGTACGCCTTCAGCAGGTCGCGCAAGCCGTCGGGATGAGAATCGATGTCGCCGATTCTTTGCAGTGCAGTGACCGCTCCCGCAGCATCGCCCGACTCGATCAGATTCTTGCCTTGCATGAGCAGGGCATAAGTATTGTTGGGATCAAGCTTCAGCATGCGCTGCAGGATGGCTTCGGCCTCGCTGAGCGATCCCTTGGAGCGCAGGCTTTCGGCCGCCGCCGAAAAAATCTGCCAAGCGTCCGTCTTTTTGTTCAGGCGAACATAAACTTCCGCCAGCCGCACCCGCATGTTGCTGTTTTCCGGATCCATCTCCAGAATCTTCTGGAAGATACGGACAGCGTTCTCGAGTTCGTTGGCTTTCAGGAATTCTTCCGCGACCTGCAGATACTGGGCGCGGGCGTCGTTAAACAGACCCTGTTGCGAGTACAGTTCGGCTAGCTTTAGCAAGCTCTCGAGCGACGGCTGGAGCTTGCAGATCTTCTTGTACATCGCGATGGCTTTGACCGTGAACCCCTGGCTGGCATAGGCATCGCCTACCGTCTTGAAGCAGGTGGTAGCTTTATCGGTCTCGCCCAAGCGGGTATAAAGATCGCCGACAGTGTTGGTAACCGTCAGGTCCTTGGAATCGTTCTTGAGGACCTTCTCGTATTCCGCGATGGCATTCTGGATCTTGCCCTGCTGGACATACTTCTCCGCACTGCTGAGAACCTTCTGTTTGTTGAATCCAAACAACGCCATATGAGTGCGAACTCCAGACTCTGGTCTCGGTACAAATCCCGAAAAAAGCTTGGGGAAATTCTCTCGGGGCACTGCTCCGAAGGCCAACTCATCGTTGGCGAACGGACCTACCGGACAAGGCCAATTGTACGTCTGGACGTCATGAACCGCATGGTTACCAAGGGTTACCGGAAGGGAGTGTACGAAAGGGTTACGAAGGGAACTTGGGCGGAAACGTGTAGCGCCCGCATTCTTATTGTCCACGTCTCCTCCCCCGGCGGGCGTCCGTTCATGTAGCCATTACTGCTCTAGTATGAATGGGCTATGTGCAGGTTTGAACGTTCCGTGTATTTTTCCGAAACTGGCAGACGTCAACTGGAGGGCAATAGCCAACAATGACTTGGATTCGAACCGTCTCACTGCCTGAGGCCGACGAAAAATTGCGGCGCGCGATCGAGGGCGAGAAACTGCTTTATCCCAAAGAATATGGCGACCCGGTGCATCCCGATCCCTCGGGGGCGTCGTCGATCGTTGGCTCGCACACGCTGATTCCGGACGCGCTCTATCACGCGTTTAGCACCTTCGGAGCATTGATGTCGCCCGACCTTCCGCTGGCGCGGCGGCAGCACGAAATGATCGCCACTATGGTCTCGGTTACCAACCGGTGCGTCTATTGAATCGAGTCACACGCAGAGTTTCTGCGTAGGGTCACGTTGGATAAAGGCCTAGTCGAGGAGTTACAGAGGGACTACACGGCCGCGCCGATTTCGCCGCAGGATCGGGTGATGCTCGATTACGTCGTCAAACTGACCAAGGATGCCACCAGGGTTCAGAAAACCGATGTTGAAGGGCTGCGCACGGCTGGATTCGACGATCGGGGAATTCTGCAGATCACACTCATCGCTTCGTGGTTCAACTACATCAATCGCGTGGCCGATGCGCTCGGAGTGGGACGAGAGTAGCGCACGGCGCGTCCAGCTTGTGACCTACGTAACCGTAGCACCGGGACCTGGCGGCTGTGCTGAGGGCGGCCTTGCCCTCGCGTCGTAATGAACCGATCCATCCTGAGCGGGCACCGTTCCACTAAACTTGAACGAGCGAAGCGCCGTTCAAGCTATGGCCGAATCACTTGAGGAATTTTTTCTGGAGCATTTTCAGACGCATCGGCGCGAGTGCGCCTATCGGCAGCGGCGCGGATACCGGACCGAATCCCGCACATATGGCCAAGTTCTCGAGATGTCATTCGGGGTGTCGCGCGAACTAAAAACGCTCGGCATTGCGAAGGGCGATCGCGTCATGCTCTGGGGCGCGAATTCGTCAGAATGGGTCGCAGCTTTTTTTGGGTGCGTCCTAAGCAGTGTGGTGGTGGTGCCGATGGATGATGCCTCCGCTCCCGACTTCGCCATGCGCGTCTACCAGAAAGTTTCGGCGAAGCTACTGATCGCGTCGCCGGCACACTTGGACGAGCGCGCGAACTCCGCGATCCCCACGATCCCCACTTTGAGCCTGGACGAACTTCCCAGAAGCCCTACCCAGTCGACAACTCCGCCCAATCTCGGGCTCCGCCGCGACGATCTCCTGCAAATTGTTTTTACCTCGGGCACGACCGCCGATCCCAAGGGCGTCGTCATCACCCACGGAAACGTTCTTGCCAACATCGCTCCGCTGGAGCGCGAGATGCGCGCCTACCTCAAATACGAACGCTTCGTGCATCCCATCCGCTTTCTGAACTTGCTGCCGCTCAGCCATGTCTTTGGTCAGTTCTTGGGGATGTTCCTGCCTCCGTTGCTCGGGGGTACTGTGATCTTTCAGGAAGAACTGAAGCCGTCAGAAGTGCTCGACGCTATTCGTCGCGAGCGCGTGTCAGTGCTGGTGAGCGTGCCCCGGGTGCTGCAGTCGCTGAAACAGAAAATTGAGCGCGACCTAGAAGATCAGGGCGAACGCGATGCCTTCCGCAGACGTTTTCGTTCTTCCTCAGGTCAACATTTTCTGCGGCGTTGGTGGACTTTCCGCTCGATTCATCGTCAGTTCGGCTGGAAGTTCTGGGCTTTCATTTCTGGGGGCGCCGCGCTCGATGCTGAAACGGAAGAATTCTGGGGAAGGCTTGGCTACGCCGTGATCCAGGGATACGGGTTGACCGAGACGACATCGCTGATCAGCGTGAATCATCCATTTCGCCTGGGCAAAGGTTCAATCGGCAAAGTGTTGCCGGGACGCGAGTTAAAGCTTGCTGAGGACGGTGAAATTCTCGTTCGCGGCGGCGGCGTAGCTTCCGGATATTGGGATGACGATGGCGCGCAGAAAGTCTTCGATACGCAAGGCTGGTATCGCACTGGAGATATTGGTGCGTTGGATGATGCAGGAAACTTGTATTTCAAAGGCCGCAAGAAAGAAGTGATCGTCACGCCGGGCGGAATGAATATTTATCCCGACGACTTGGAGGCCGCGCTGCTCCGGCAACCCGAAGTGAAGGATTGTGTGGTCGTCGGGATGGAGCGCGGCGGAAATGCGGAGCCGTGCGCGGTCGTAATCCTGCGCGGCGATGCTCCTCTGGGAGAAGTAGTGAAGCGAGCGAACGATTCGCTGGCAGAGTATCAACGGATGCGCCTGTGGATGGAATGGCCCGAGGAAGACTTTCCGCGCACGAATACTCAGAAGCCGCGGCGAAACTTGATCCACGAAGTTGCGCAGACGCAGTTGTTTGAACCGGCTGCAGCAGATCACTCGAATCGTCTTCTCGCTGAGTTGATTGCGCGGGTGACCGGACGCGCTGTTGGCGGCTTGCGCGACAATGCGAGTCTCGACTCCGATCTGGGGCTGAGCTCGCTGGATCGCGTGGAACTGCTAAGCGCGCTCGAGGACCGCTACCAGGTCGACCTGAGCGAAACCCGCTTCAGCACGGTGCGAACTGCCGGAGACCTGGAAAAAATGTTACGCGGCAGCACATCGTCTGGCGCTGGATATCATTATCCGAACTTTGCGTTGCGCTGGCCTGTGACGTGGCTGCGATTCCTGGCGCATTACCTGCTAATGCGGCCGGCAATCTTTCTACTGGGCTGGCCTCGCATTGAAGGCCGTGAAAATTTACGTGGGGTGAGCGGTCCGGTGCTGGTGATTTCGAATCATGTGGGCGACGTTGATCCAGGATTTATCTTGACGGCGCTGCCTACGCGATTTCGCCATCGCCTGGCAACGGCTACCGGGGGAGAGGCGCTGGAGGCGCTGCGCTCGCCAGGCCCGGGTCGGGGAATCCTTGGCGGTACATACGATCGCGTGAAGTGGGCTCTAGGCGTTTCGTTACTGAATCTGTTTCCGCTGCCGCGCGAAGCGGGTTTCCGCCGCAGTTTCGCCTATGCCGGAGAGGCGGTCGATCGGGGCTACAGCGTGCTCGTCTTCCCTGAAGGCCGCCACACCACCGATGGAAAGATGAATCCCTTTCGCGCCGGAATCGGCCTGCTCGCCGAAAATCTCGGTATTCCAGTCCTGCCCATGCGCATTGACGGCCTTTTCGAAGTGAAGCAGGCAGGGAAAAAGTTCGCCAAGCCGTGGACGATCCGGGTTCGCATTGGCAAGCCGATGAAGTTCGCACGCGACACCGATCCACGAAAAATTGCCGCGGAATTGCAAAAAGCCGTCGAAGCCCTCTGAAGCGCTTGGAAAAAGCGCCGCCGCTACTCTTCGTCCATCTGCGATTCTTCCGGATGTAGATCTGCCTCCAGCTTTACTTCTGGAGCATTCGATTCCCGCAGCATCTTATTCAGCGCGGGTAAGTCCGAATTCTTGAAATCGTTCCAACGCTTCATCACATCGGTGCTATCGCGCTCCGTCGCCGACAAGCCATCCAGTTGTGCGGAGGTCGGTTCGGCATCCGCCTGCCACACTTGCATATATAGAGTGCCCGCCTGTCCGTTTACTCGGCCCAGCGTGACTTCCTGTGAAGGCGGTGCGAAGAAGCCGCCCGCAGCGCCAAGCAGCGCCGTCAGCTTCTTCTGAAAAGACTCGACGGCTTCTTTGGTCGAAGCATTCGCGCTAACTTTTTCCAGTTGGCTACGAATCGAGCCGCCCTGCAAAAGCGCTTTCGCAGTTTCCGTCATCATCGCGGCCAGTCGCGTCTCCGCCTGAAATTTCTTCTGCAGCCCCGCCGCGGATGTTTTGACGCGTGGGTCCATCTTGATCGTGAGGGACGCGGTGGAAGATTTTCCGTCCACGGTCAGCCGGACAGAGTAAGTCCCCGGCAACGCCGTCGGTCCAAGGGGAAAGCGGGGCGTGTCGTGCGGAATCGCCGAGATCGGATAATCGTGGCGCATTGAAGCCGGCGCCGAATAATGCAGGTCCCACACCCAGCGATGCATCCCCGCCTCGGTGGAAACTTGTCGCGCCTTGCGCACCCAATACAGCGGAATCAGCTGTTTCTGCAATTCGTCTTCGGTGATATCCGGCTTGTCGCTATTCGAATAACGCCGCACGAGATGACCCTGCGCATCCAGAACTTCGAGCGTGACCGTCGGTGCCGCTGACGGCAGGAAGTAATCCAGAATTGCGCCGTCGGGCGGATTGGCTGCCGCAGGTTCGTCGGGCGGCATCGGCGTGTCGGTGTAGGTGTCGCGCTGGATGCGGTAAGCGGGCGCCGGCACAAACAGGTGCGCAGTGTTCGCAATCGCAGCTGAGGCCTCGCGCAGTGGCGCGATGTCGTCGAGAATCCAGAACGAACGCCCGTGTGTCGCGACGACCAGATCGTTTTCGTGAATCCACACATCGCGCATGGAAGTGTGCGGCAGATTCAGCTGCAGAGACTGCCAGTGGTCGCCATCATCGAACGAAACCCAAACCGAATTTTCAGTCCCAGCGAACAACAGGCCTTTGCGGACCGGATCTTCGCGCACCGTGTCCACGGGCCCGAAATCCGGCAGTCCGGCGGTAATCGAGCTCCAACTCTTGCCCCCATCGTGCGTGCGGTAAATGTAAGGATGAGTGTCGTTAATCCGGAACCGGCTCACCGAGGCGTAAGCCGTTTCTTCGTCAAAGTGCGACGCGGAAATTTGCGTCACCTTGCTCCACGCGCTCAGCTCTTTGGGCGTGATGTTGGCCCAATTCTTTCCGCCATCACGCGTGATCCAAAGTTGGCCATCGTCAGTCCCGGCCCACAGAGTGTTCGTTGTTTTGAACGACGGGGCGAGTGCGTAAATCACGCCGCGTGATTTGTCGGCCCCTTTGGGGACGAGCGTGCCTACGCTCTCAGGTACGCCAGGATTCTCCCGCGTCAGGTCTGGGCTGATCGTTTGCCAGTTGTTCCCGCCATCGGTGGTCTTGAAAAGCACGTTGCTCGCGAAATAAAGAACGTGCGGGTCCACCGGAGAGAAGATCAGGGGCTCGGTGCGATCGGTGCGGTACTTCGGGTTGCGCAGCGGAATCGGCGTAACGTTCTGCACCTGCCCGGTCGAAAAATGGAATTTCGAAACCTCAGTTCTACCGCCGCCGTAAATAACGTCCGGGTCCAGCGGATCGGGCGCAACGTAGCCGTACTCGATCACGCCCACCGGATGCCAATCGCGAAACGTGATCGCGCCATCGTTGCCGCGGCTCAGCGTGCACGCAGACCCGCTCTCTTGTTGCCCGCCGCAGACCTGGTACGGAAAACTGTTCGTAGTGATCGCGTGATAGAACTGCGCCGTCGGCTGGTTGTACCAGGAACTCCAACTCGCCCCGGCGTTCACCGTGATGATGGCGCCCTGATCGCTGACAATCAGAATAATGTTGCCATTGTTGGGATTGATCCAAAGGTTCTGGTAGTCGTCGCCGCCAGGAGCGCCGCGAAACCCCGACCATGTTTTGCCGCCGTCCGCCGAGCGCATGGTCACCGTGCTGACCACGTAGAGCAGGTCTGGATTCTTCGGGTCAACTTTCGGAATAGAGAGGTCGCCGCCGCCAATGCGCCCCGCTGGTCGCGGATCGTTCGTGATCTGCGTCCAGGAATCGCCCGCATCGTCGGAACGATAAACGCCGAGCTTTCCCGCAGCCGTCGACAGAGTTGCGTACAGGCGGCGCGGATCGCTGGGCGCGATGGCCACATAAATTTGCGATAGGTCCTTCGGCAAGCCATTGTTCAATGGATGCCACGTGCTGCCGCCGTCGGTCGACTTGAAGAGTCCACCGCCGCTTCCGTTGAATTCGTTGCCGTCTTCCCACGGCCCTTCGCGCACCTCCCACATCGAGGCGTAAACTACGTTGGGATTGGCGGGATCAATCTCCACATCCGATCCGCCCGTATTTACATCCTTCGAAATCACTCGCTGCCAGTTTTGGCCGCCATCGGTCGAGCGATAGATTCCCCGTTCTTCGCTCGGCCCGTAAGGATGCCCGAGAATCGCGGCCAACACCCGATTCGGATCGCGCGGATCGACCGCCAGCGCGGGAATCTGCTGTCCGTCGCGCA
>DATBEI010000187.1:0-16453 GCA_036269595.1 Candidatus Sulfotelmatobacter sp. | reverse complement strand
AATAAAATAACCATCAGCCACCGTGGCGAAACCGAGACCACCACCGTCGTGTTCTCGAAAAACCCCGCCGAAATGGCCGTCAGCAATGTGGAACTGCAACCCGGCGACACGGTTGTAGTTCCAAGGGCCGGCATCGTCTACCTGCTGGGTGAGGTGGGGCGGCCGGGCGGATACGTGCTCAACGCCAGTGGTGGGGTAACGGTGTTGCAAGTCGTAGCCGTCGCCGGGGGCACGACTCACGTCGCCTCTGCCGGAAAAACCAGATTGCTTCGAAAAACCGACAACGGCTTTCAAGAGCAGCAGATCGATCTCAAGAAATTGCTACGCGGCCAGATTCATGACATCCCTGTCCATGACGAGGACATCCTGTTCGTTCCAAGTAGTGTCATCAAGGAAGCGTTGAGCGCAAGCACTCTCGTGGGCTTTGCAGCGACCGCGGCAATCTACCGGGTTCCCTACTAGTCCTGAATTGACCTTATGCGGAAGCCGCTGCTATTGGTTGGAACTGCGTTCATCGCGGCTGTCCTGTTAATCGCATGCATTCGTCACCTCGCCAGTTTTTTGGAAGTAGAAAATCCGCAACGCGCGGATGCCATTCTTGTGCTGGCAGGAGATGTCAACGATCGCCGATATCAAAAGGGCATCGAATTATTACGAGCAGGCTATGCCCAACAAATGTTCTTAGACGCCTCCGAGGATGTCACGCTTTACGGCCATTCTTACGCGGACTGGGCTCGTCAATTCGTTCATGAGAATCCAGTCGCCCTCATCGATCACGTGCAAGTCTGCCCAATCCGCGAAGACTCAACGGTCACTGAGACGAGATACGTAGCGAAATGCCTGTCGTACCTTCGTCCGCGCAGCCAAATTCTAATCGTCACTTCGGATTACCACACCCGGCGCGCGTTGTCCGTATTCCGCCATCGTATTCCGTCTTTCAGGTGGTCCGTAGTCGCCGCTCATGACGACACGCAGTTTGGAACGAAATGGTGGGCACACCGGGAGTGGGCGAAAAATGCGGCGAGGGAATGGCAGAAGCTACTTTGGTGGGAAGTTATTGAGCGTTGGAGCTAGCCGCCCAAATTGCAATCGGTCTCACTCGGCAGGCTTGCCTTTCCATGGCCACACCGAGCGACCAGTCGCAGTTAGCCGGGGCGAACCCACCCGAGTCCGATTGTGTTTCAATCCCGCGACGCAGTCTGCATTACTTTCGACACCGCCGCGCAAGTATCCGCAAGGTCTCGCTCCGACAGCGTGGGATGCACTTTAAACATCAGGCTGGTCTCGCCCAGTTCCCGCGCCACCTGTAAGCGATGCGGCGGTCGCATCGATTCTGGAAAGGCTTTCTCCAGATAAATCTCGCTGCAGGTTCCACTCAAACACGGGATGCCTTCGGCGGCAATCGCTTCTTGAATCCGGTTTCGATCCCAGCCTTCCCGCAAACGCTCCGGCCTCACGAATACATCATATTTGTAATAAGAATGGAAGACCTCATCCGGCGGACGGACTACGCGCAACGCCGGAATCCTGCTGAACTCCTCGCTCAAATACGCGGCATTACGCCGCCGCTTTTCCACCATGCGCGGCAGCTTCCTCAATAGCACGCGCCCCATTGCCGACTGCGCTTCCGTCAGGCGCCAGTTGGTGCCAAAAGATTCGTGGAGAAACTTGTATCCCGCAGGATGAGCGCGCTCATACACCGCCTCAAAGCTCTTGCCGTGATCTTTGAAACTCCAACCGAGTTCCCACAATCTGTGGTCGTTGGTGAGCAGCATCCCGCCTTCGCCCCCGGTCGTCATGTTCTTGTCCTGGCAGAAGGAAAACGCGGCCATATCTCCGAACGAACCGATGGGCTGGCCTCGATACCGCGCTCCGTGAGCCTGAGCGCAGTCTTCCACTACGGCAATCCCACGCTTCCGGGCCAATTCTAAGATCGACTTCATGTCGCAGGGCCACCCGGCCAGATGCACGGCAACGATCGCCTTGGTCCGCGGTGTGATCGCGTTCTCGATGCTCTCGGCTGTGAGATTGCTGCTGTTGCGATCAATGTCGGCCACGACCGGAGTAGCGCCGCGCATCACGGCGCAACTCGCGGAAGCGATAAAAGTTCGGCTGGGGACAATTACCTCATCGCCGGGACCGATGCCCAGACAGTAGAGCGCCAACTCTAAAGCTACAGTCCCGTTGGCCAGGGCAATCGCGTACTTGCATCCGGTGAACGCGGCAAACTCGCGCTCGAACTGTCGGCCTTCATCGCCAGTCCAGTAATTCACGCGTCCGGAGCGCAAAACTGCGGCTGCGGCCTCAACTTCCTCTTCTTCAAATGCCGGCCAGGGGGGGAACATCTCCATACGCACCGGCTCGCCGCCACTTATGGCAAGGGCTTGACGCAAATTGCTGATGGTTGTCGTCATATAAGACTACTGCCAAAATAACAGAACTCCGCGCGGGCAGCCAAGCGGCGAAGCGCCCGCTGCACGCCGCGGTGGAAAACATTCTGCATGCGGAATTCCGAATCTGCTAGTCGGGCGCGATTCCAGATGCTGTCGTCTTTTCTTCGCCTGCAAATCGCGTGGGCTGCGGACGGTAGCCGTTGCGCGTGCGAACCTTATAGTTCTTCAATTGATCGCCCACCAGCCTTACCGTAATCGCACGCCAGCCATTGTTGGGATTGGATTTTGGATAGTAGCTCAAGGAATACAGGTGCGCCAAATCATCGCGTATGGAGGCGAAGGCGCGGTGTTCGTCCCGCCAATTTCTGGCAAAATACGCTTTGCCCCCAGTCGCGGCGGTCATGCGATCAAAAACTGCGGTGGACACGGGCTCCAGCCTCGCCTCCTGCGTGCTGATCATGTAAATGGAGACTCCGGCAGACTGCGCAAATTCAGCAACATCCTCCGGCGGCACGACGCTCGAGTTGTCCGGCCCGTTAGAAAATACAACCACGACTTTCCGGCCTCGATTCTGCGCCGCATCCTTCAGCGTCAATAACAGCGCGTTGTAAAGTGCGGCCTGATCTCCAGCGACGGTGGAGCGCACAGCCCGCAAAATTTGCGAGCGGTCGGCAGTCAGACCTGCCGCACGCGAGAGATCGCGACTATACGAATAAAAGGCAATCTTGTCGGCGCTTCCCAAGGAGCGAATAAAATCGGTAATCGCGTCTTGCGCAAAAACGAAGCCCCGGTACATGTAGTCGCTGGTGTCGAACAAAACGTACACATTCGCTCCGTTCACCAGCGCGCCAAAGCTTTGGGGCGCGGCGCCATCGGAGGATTGCTTGGTCAAGTCGGCAGGCGCACCGGCGTTCGGTTCCTGCGCCGCAAGCTCGCTGAGACTGCGGGCCGACTCGTCGCCTTCGGCAAAGGTCGCCGCCTTCTCTACAATCCCGTCTTCGCGGATTTCAAAATCCTCGGGACGAAGCCCTGTGATGTAATTTCCCTTCTTATCTGTCACTGCCACGTTGAGTTGGACCATGTTGACCACGACGTGAATGTTCGGGCCTTCCTGGGCATCGACCGTGGTTTCATTCCGCAAGACGAACGCCAGAAGAATCAGAACCGGAAGCCATGATTTTCTTGCCATAAGTCAAAATTCCACTTCTGCAACCTCGCTTTCAGCGAGGCTGCTGCATTGTCGCGAAAAGTTGTTCTACGCGCCTCAGGGCCGAGCCGAACTAATCTTTGACAAGACCGGCGACGTCAACTTGCCCTCTCGAAATTCTTTTCCCGTTTCATGCATCGCCCGAAGAAGCGCAGGCCCATCTTCAAAATCGGTGGCGAAGATTTTCTGCACCATCGTCCGCGTCAGTTCCGGCACAAGTTGATTGAGAATGACCGGCGAATATCCTTGCTCATCCGCCAGGCGAGCCCAATACAGGATCGGCGAATCCCATGACTCCGCAAAAAAACGGCTGGAGTATCCTGAGAAGGGCGGCATGGGCGCGACGTTCAGCAGTTCGAGACCGTAGTTCTGCGCCAGGCTGGGATGCGGCGTTCCAAAATCGTGCGACAAGCGTTTCCAACTGACCTGCTCCGGGTGTTCCCTGCATAGACCTTGCAATTCCTGCGACGCCGTCCCCGCAACGACAGCCTGTTCTGGATACTTCTGCCGGAACTCTGCCGCCAGGTAGAAGGTATCTGCCGGCGCGATTTCAGGAAGCATTTCTGAAATTCGTCCTGCCACCATAGCTTCCTCAATCTGACTCAATCGTCCCGGAAGCGTACGACTCGAGAGGATCATGAGCACTTTGCTTCGCAGGGCGTCGTCCTTGGCAGACGCAACAAGGACTTCTTCCCCCATCCGCTGATATAGCGTGACCGCGTGCAATTCCAACGGACTGACATTCCACCATCGCGGCAAAATGGCAGACGTCAACAGTTCCGGAGTCAATTGATTCCAGATCAAAGCCTGAACGTTGTCCGGTGCAATGAAATCCTGTTCGAGTTCAGACAAGGCGTAAGGCAGATCGGCGAGCGAGCCGACAAAGTGCGCCCCGCCGCCTGCAGGAGATCCTTGGCCCATCAACTCTGGCGCTTGCCACAGGGTCTTCATGCCCTCCACGGTCTCGCCCGCGAAGTCGTGGGAGCGCACGAATAGCGGATTGTTGTGCAGCGCCTGCGCCCCCGGAGGCTCGTAGTAGGCGTAGTTCAAACCAACAAGCGTATCTCTCAAAAAAGATGCGAGCTGTCCGCGCGCATCCTCGATTTGTGCACGCGAAACGGTCGTGGACTTGAGAACCCTCGGCAGATCGGCCTTCATTTGCACGTCGGTGTGATGGTTGTTGTAGATTCCCGACGCCCATTCCGTTCTCTCGCTGCTGGTGAAGATGGGCCGCGGCATCTCGAATTCCCGCGTCTCACCAGCCAGCAGTATCATGTACTCCGCCGGCTGTTTTCCTTTTTGTTTTTCAGCCAGCGCATCTCCCAGCGTCAACAGTGTGTCCAGTGAGACCAGCCGCTGATCGTCCAGCACAGAGCGGATGCGGGCGGCAACTTCGCGGTGCATCTCCCTTCCTTCCGCACTGCTCTGCCCCGGTCCCGCCAATAGATCGATAATCTCGTCTTGCGAGCCTCTGGCCTTGCCCGCCGAGAACCGGAATATTTCCCCGAGGGAGATTCGTCCCGCGTCGTAGACCTGGCTGGCCGTTCGAATCTTGGCAAAAGGCTTCACCACTTGTTGCCACGACTCATTCAAGCGCGAGTTCGAAATCTCCCCCTGGCGTGCAAGAATCTGCCAGATTCCGACATTTGCCTGAAGCGTTCCAAAAGCGTTCCCACGCGTCGGTCCAGGCAGGTTACCCAAAGCATGAGCCGTGTTGAGAAAAAGTTCGATGGACTCATCACTCAACTCTGGAAATTCGGCGAATATTCTGTACTGATCGCTGAACTCCTCGTACTTGCGCGCCAGCAGTCGGACCGTAGGCGCTGACAAGCGATGTTCCGGAGATCGTCTGCTGTCGATTTCACTCAGCGCCAGATAGGTCTGCAGCGGTCCGCTGTCGGTCGCGGCCCGCGACATCGCGAACAAGACCTGCAGAAGATGATCTGCATCTGTCAGCCGCGGCGACTGCCTTCCCCAGTGGCGTACCAAGCTCGCATTACGCCCTTCGATAAGGGTTTCCTTCCAAACCTGGAGATCTCCCGGAACGAGTGGCTCTCCGTTACTCTGTAACGGCAGTCGAGTAACTAGCAGCAGAAGTCCCGGGGCCGGTCGATAAAATCCTCTTGTTGCGGGAGCCGACGGATCTGGAGTGCGAAGTCCCGCATAAAAAAGCCGCAGGCGATGCGGTTCGGTAAAATAAGCCTGCTGGGTTCCGCTCACTCGCGAAAGAACATCGAAATAAGCGGCCAACCACCCTTTGTCCTTGGCCAGCAATTTAGAGACGAAAGGCCCAGGCGCCTCCGGACTCGCTCCGACCAACTCCTTCCACGCACCCTCGGCAGCGGCGCCACCCGGCACGTTGACCCGACCGCCCCGAATGCAGAGGCTCCTCCCATAAAAATCAAGCACCGCAGCGTGCGGCAGCAGCTTTTCGAGGCCGACGGATTGCTGCAGAACCCTGCCCGTCTCCGGGTCCATCCTCGATAGAGCCCAATAAAGCCGCGCGACTGAAGGATCGCTCAGGATTGTGTCCAGCAAATCCCCATTTTTTTCTTTGCCATTTCTTGGACTCGCCTTCGTCCAATCGTGTTCGGCGAACAGCACGGGCACAGGTGAAGAATCAAACCTATATTCAAAGGCCTTGCCGCCCTGCAGCGCCCGCTCGAGGTCCGGAAGAGGAAAGCCCGAATCGATCGCGAGAAAAGCCCGCTCGGGATCTTGAGTTTGCAAAGACGTTTCAGCAACTCCGCAATCCGTACTGGTTCGATAGCCCAAAATTCGCAGAAGAGGCTTTGCGTCATTACAATTCGAAACCCGAAGAGCCATCCCGCTGCCAGACGCCAGCTGCGACAATTCGCGAGCCTGCTGCACATACCGCTTCAGCAAAACCAGAAACTCTGTGGGCCGCGAGGACCCTTCAAATCCCTCCGTGAAAACATTCCGGCTGAGTAAAGGCAACACCTCTTCCGGAGCGACCTTTTGGCTGATTCCGGCCATGCGAAAAAAAGATCGCTGCGGCCCTGGGATTGAAAATTTTGAGGGCGCCGCGGTCGTTCCTTCTGCGGGAGAAGAGCTTACGGCGGCATCGTCATCCGCTAACCGGGTGGCCGGTTTTTCACTACCCGCGAACAAACTTCGGGTCAAAAGAAATACGGAGAGTACAACGGACAAACGACAAAGAGATTTCACGGCTGGATGCCTCGCGGAGGCGTCGAGACCTCATTGCACCTGAAATCCTATCGCGGGCGGCAGGAGTATCTTCAATCCGCGAAACCAAATGTCTTGGATCTAGGCTTGGTGAGAACCGAGCTTCGCTCCGAATTCGATGCCGGCCAAAATACCTCATATCGGGCAACAATCCAAGCTGTTTTTTGTGTAATGCTCTCAAAAGATTTGCACAGCCGAATCCGCCTTTCAGGACATGGTTCAGGCGGGAAGGACCGGCAATGGTACAAGAGCTTGATACCCACCCTCTCCCTCTTCTTCCCGTCGGGCGGTACACTCAGGATATGGCGGTAACCGTGGAAATCCACAATACCGGCGATCGCGACTGGCAGCGCGACGTAGTCGCCATCATTGAGCATGTTTTGTCCGATCGGCCTGGAGACTGGCGACTGTCCATCATCGGCTCCCAAGGGAGTGAGCGTTGGGAGATGAAAATCACAGGTCCCCACGCCTTTGAGCGGTCCTACGCCCTGGAAAAAGCCTCAGGCGAACACGCACCGTCCGCCATAGCAGCTATCGTGGCAAGGATGGTCCCCGCCAAGAAGTCCTAGCGGGATTCGAGCTGCCGGCCCCCGCTACTACCCGAAGGTCTCCGCCGACCCCGCCCGTAAACGCTTGCCCGAACTTAGTTTGACAGCTGCCCGCGGCTCCGATAGTTTTCTTATCGGTTGAAACCTCAAGGGAACCGCCGAGTTCCGAATCCAAACTATAATCGCAACTCAGGGCAAAACGATTGCAGAAGCTGATCATCTGGGGAGCTGGAGGACATGGAAAGGTTGTTCTGGACATCGCTCGCGCGATGACGCTCTTCGCCGAGGTCGCCTTCGTCGACGACGCCTGCGCGTCCCCCGGTCAATCTTTTTGCGATTGCGACCTGTTGCCTTCCGCTGAGGGATTTAGAGCCCTCAAGGTGCGCGGCTATAACCATTTTGTCGTGGCAATCGGCGACAACCGCGTCCGCCAACGCTGCTATCTACACGCCATCGAGCAAAGCCTGGAAGCCGCTACCCTAATCCATCCCTCAGCCGTTGTTTCCGGCTCGGTCCGCATTGAGCGCGGCACTGTCGTTATGCCACGCGTCGTCATCAATCCGGACACCGTGATCGGCTACAACTGCATCCTCAATACCGGCGCCATCGTCGAACATGATTGCCGCATCGGCGATCACGTCCACCTGGCTCCCGGCGTGACTTTGGGGGGCAATGTGCAAGTGGAAGCGCACTGCTTCCTCGGAATCGGAACAATCGTCTTGCCAGGTGCGACGGTTGGCGCGGAAGCAATAGTGGGGGCAGGCGGCGTGGTGTTGGATTCGGCTCCGCCCGGCACTACCTCGGTCGGCGTCCCAGCCAAAGTCCTATCAAAATCAAAGAGACGTTAGCCCCTGACAATTCTTAAACTTTTAAGGGATCCGCGCTGCTTTCTCCGAAGTCGGCGTTTCGGTGCCCATGAATTCCGGCATGGTTGCCGATCCTTTCGCGGCAATTCCCTCCCCTGTCAGAACTTTCCACACAGTAATCGCCAGAATGCGCAAGTCGAGCCACAGGCTCCAGTGCTCCACATACCAAACGTCAAGAGCAAGCTTTTGTTCCCACGCCAGGTCGTTGCGTCCATTTACCTGCGTCCAGCCGGTAATTCCAGGAGGAACCAGATGCCGCCGGGCCTGCTCCGGCGTATAGCGATCCAGATATTGCATGAGCAATGGTCTCGGCCCTACTAAACTCATGTCCCCACGAAGCACATTCCACAACTGCGGGAGCTCATCCAGGCTTGACCGGCGGAGAAAAGTGCCCAGACGAGTAATGCGCTCTGCGTCGGGCAACAAAATTTCCCGCTCGTTGCGCTCGTCCGTCATGGTGCGAAACTTCAGAGCGTAAAACGGAACGCCCCTATGACCGGGTCGCTGCTGGCGAAAAACGACCGGCCGGCCCATACGCCATCGGACCAGAATTCCAATCACAAGTATTGCCGGGGACAGGATTATCAGCGCGAAAATCGACACCGTCACATCCAAAGCCCGCTTCAGCCGGCGAGCGAACTTGTGTTCTGCCATGTGGGACTCGTCGTTTTCCGAAACCAAGTTCACTTCACACTCTCAACGGGCTCGCAAGTCGATCATGGGCAGCCGACCTGCGAGCGTTTCCTCATTGTATGACGCGCACAATTCGCTGAAAAGCTCGTCCAACAGCGCGCCAAGACCTTCATAAATCTCGTTTTTAGCCGTCCTGTCTCACAATTCTTTACAATCCAGAATCGTTTCGCTGAAACTTCACCCGCTAAGATTGAAGTGACATATTTCCGTCCACAGCATCCAACACTCGAATTATCCGGGTCTGGGTACCATCGAACGCTCGCCTGCTCGTAACGCCAGGACGATTGACTTAGGAGAAGACCGATGCTTTTACCGCGCTTGATTTCTGTGGCTCAGAGAGTGAGGCTGTTGCCCCTGTTCCTCGCTTTCGCCATCACCGTGGCGACCAATCCCACGTCACTGGACGCACAGACAACACCGGCCCCGACATCGCCGCAGACGCCTCTCGCTGCGCCCCAGCCTGCGCAGCCTCAAGCGGTTAACCTGAAGGATTACTCGAAGCCGCGTTCTGCCTTTCCAAACGTGCTGCAACCCTATGTACCACAGGATGTGGCTCAACCGAACCTTGGAAACTCCCCACGCATCGACTCGCTCCTGAAAGACGGGAAAATTTACCTTTCCATCGATGACGCGGTTGCGCTCGCCCTCGAGAACAATCTCGATCTCGACATTGCCCGCTATAACCTGAACATCGCCGAGGCCGACTTGCTCCGCGCCAAATCAGGCGCCAGCATTCTCGGCGTCAACACCGGCATCGTGCAGAATACCCCCGGCGGCGGCGTCGGCGGACTCGGCGGCACCGTCGGTTCCGGTACCGGTGGAACCACCGTCGCAGCCGGAGGTGCCGGCACCGGAACCAACGGTCTGGTCAGCTCCACTCTCGGTATTGGCGCTCCCATCACAAGCTTCGATCCCGCGCTGACCGGAACTCTGCAACTGGACAAGAACGAAACCGAGTCAGTCAGCGTCTTCAGCCCCGTCCCGATCGTCGCTCAGAATACCTACACCTCGAACTTCGGCTACACCCAAGGCTTTGCATGGGGTGGTGCGCTCACTGGCGGCTTCAACAACACTCACCTCACCACCAACAATCCCACCAGTCTGCTCACGCCGCAATTGGGCTCGAACTTCCAGTTTCGTTTCACCCAAAACCTGCTGCAAGGTTTTGGTTTTCTTCCCAACACTCGCTTTATCCGCATCGCCAAAAACAATCGCGAGATTTCCGACGTGGCCTTCCGCCTCCAGGTCATCACTACCGTCGACCAGGTCGAGAACATGTATTGGGATTTGGTCTACGCCTATGAAAATGTCCGCGTGCAGGAGGAATCTCTCACCTACGCTCAGAAAGCTCTCGAGGACTCCAAGCGCCAGGCACAAGTTGGCACCGCTCCGCCCATTCAAGTCGTAAGTTCGCAAAGCACGGTCGCCACCGATCAGCAGAACCTGATCGTCGCGCAAAACAATCTGCAATTGCAGCAACTCCTCATGAAGAACGCGTTGAGCCGGAGTATTGAGGACCCGATGCTGGCTGAGGCCGATGTAATACCTACCTCGGGAATGCTCGTGCCCCAAGAGGAGCCGATTACACCTATTCAAGATTTAATCAATGAGGCGTTGCAACATCGCGCTGAACTGGTCGAGTCGCGCATTGACCTCAACTCACGCGACATCAACATCAAGGCCGTTCGCAATGCCATGCTCCCCACCCTGCAGGCATTTGCCTATTACGGCGGTTCTGGAGTCGGCGGCGACGTTAGTCCCGACGTTCCCAACTGCGCCACCACCACGAGTGCTTTCTGTTTTGATCAGAACAGAGCCCCGCCACCATTTCGGTCGAGCACCTCCGTCGGCTATGGAGGCACCTTGAACCAACTTATAAATTCAACCGCTCCCGATAAGGGCGTGGGCTTCTCGCTCAACATCCCCCTCCGCAATCGCCTGGCACAATCCAACCAAGTTCGCGCTGACCTCGAATATCGCCAGGCGCAGGTGCGCCAACTCCAGCTTGAAAACCAGGTGCGCATCGAAGTACGCAACGCACAATTCGACGTAAAACAAAACCGGTCTGCCGTTCAGTCGGCCCAATCTGCCGTCGACCTCGCTCGCCAGACCCTCGACGCTGACCAACAGAAACTAAAGGTGGGACTTACTACCCAGACTGTCATTCTTCAAGATGCCGCCACGTTGCGGACGGGAGAATCTAACTTGGTGTCTGCGAAAGCCGCCTATGAGAAATCCCGCATCGAACTCGATCGGGCCACTGGGCTTCTGCTGGACCACTCCGGCATCGATATTGCTGAGGCCACTCGCGGCCAAGTAACCCACTTGCCGAACGTCCCTTATGTCGCGCCTCGTCAAGATACGGCCCCTCAACCACAGCCGCCAGTGAGTCCGCCGGCTCCCGGAGGTCAAATGTAGACGCGTTTTTGCTTACGACATCGATACCGCTAGATCATAAGCACGGAACGACTTAACTGAGTTTGTACGTACATTTACGTACGACAACTGTTCCTGAAGGAACATTGTGGAAATCTTTTTCTGCCAACCTCTTGCCCCGCGGGTCGCCAAGCGCGTCGGTTTGCGCCTCCCATTTCCCTTCTCGTTGACTTCGCCCTCTCAAGCTGGTAAAAGTTAACGTTCCTTTTGACGCTCTCTGCGCCGGAGGTTTGTGCCTTCGCGTTATGCCGGATGAAATTAAATCCCCCTCGTCACCGCCGCCGGAAGGGGAACCGAAGCCGACGGCGGATCGACCCGCAACCCCGGGCGGGGTGAAAGCCACTCCCTCCGGTTCGGTTCAATCAGAAACAAAACCTGCTCCGGACAAGCCCGCTGCTCCTGCTACCTCCCCAAAACCTGCCGCTGCCGCCCCCGCAACCCCTGCCGCACCCAAACCCGCAGCCGCTCCTCCGAAACCCGCAGCTCCAGTTCCCACTCCGTGGGATTCGCCCATGGTTTCCCGCTTCAAGGGTGAATACGGTTCCGGCATTGAGCCGCTGAGTCATCTCGGCCAGAACTACATGGTGGTAGATCGTTCGCTGATTCCAGAAATTCTGCAGGTCTTGCGCGACCGTGAGCAGTTTGACTACTGCGTCGACATCACGGCAGTGCACTATCCCAAACGCGAAAAGCAATTCGATGTCATCTGGGTGCTGTACTCGTTCCGACACAACCAGCGCATTCGCGTGAAGACTCTGCTCGCCGATGGCGCCAGCCTACCCAGCTCGGTTCCGCTGTGGGCGACCACCAACTGGTTGGAGCGCGAGGTCTTTGACATGTTCGGAATCAAGTTCGACGGTCATCCTGACCTCAAGCGCATTCTCCTGCCCGACGGTTGGAAGGGATATCCCCTGCGCAAAGACTACGGCATCCTGCAGCAGGACAATGAGTGGGTGCAGATCAATTTAGGGATTGAGAGCGGCCAGTAGCAATGAACTAAGACAACGCGAAGACATGAGCGACCCGAACACACTCTCGCCGCTGGATCTGGAAACGCCTGACAAAACGTTTCTCGATGCCAACGAACTCGTCATCAACATGGGCCCGCAACATCCCGCAACTCATGGCGTGCTCCGCGTCATTCTGCGGCTCGACGGCGAAAAAGTCATGGGCCTCGAGTGCGTCATCGGCTACCTGCATCGCGGAGTCGAAAAGATCGCCGAGAACCGCACGTATACCATGTTCAATCCCTACGTGGACCGCATGGATTACGTCGCTGCGGTCTCGAACGGCCTGGGATACTGCGAGGCAGTCGAAAAGCTACTCAGCGTCGAGGCTCCGCCACGCGCACAATATATTCGTGTCATCCTCACCGAACTCAATCGCATCGCCAGCCATCAGCTCTGGCTGGGCACGCACGCGCTCGATATCGGAGCGATCACGCCTCTGTTTTACACGTTCCGCGATCGCGAAGAGATTCTCAAGATTTTCGAAAAGTATTGTGGCGCGCGGCTCACCACGCATGCCTTCCGCATCGGCGGCCTGCAATATGAGGCCTATGACGGATTCGAACGGGACGTGAAAAACTTTGTCTCGTTCGTGAAGCCTAAGATCGACGAATACGAAGAACTCCTTACCACCAATCGCATCTGGCTCGAAAGAACCAAGGGCGTGGGCAAAATTTCCGGCAAGGATTGCATTGCGCTGGGCGTGACCGGGCCGGTGCTTCGCGCCAGCGGCGTCAAGTGGGATCTTCGCAAGGCGCAGCCTTATGCCAACTATAAGAACTTCGACTTCGACATTCCCACAGGTGAACACGGCGATACCTACGACCGGTACATCGTGCGCATGATCGAAATGCGGCAGTCGCTGCGCATCATCGAGCAAGCGGTCGAAGGCATTCCCGAAGGCCCCATCATGGCCAAGGTTCCGAAAGTGATGAAGCCGCCGGTGGGCGAGGTCTACCACTCCATCGAAGCTCCAAAGGGCGAGTTGGGATATTTCATTGTCAGCGACGGATCAACGCAACCCTACCGAATCCGCGTGCGTCCTCCATCGTTTGTCAATCTGCAAGCGCTCGACGTCATGTGCCGCGGCCAGCTTGTAGCCGATGTGATTGCCGTCATCGGCACACTCGACATCGTTCTTGGCGAGGTAGACCGCTGATGCACGCGTTCCTGCAGTACATCCAGTCGTATCTCGATAGCGACAAGACGCCAGGCGGGGCGGGAAATATTTTCTGGGCTACGGTTTATATCCTGCTTGTCTTCGCAGGCCTGTCGGTCGCAGTCATCGCAATGAACTGGCTGGAGCGCAAAATCCTCGCCCACATGCAGGTAAGGCTTGGCCCGATGCGCGTGGGTCCGCATGGCTTGCTCCAGCCTATTGCCGACGCCATCAAGTTGCTACTGAAAGAAGACATCATTCCCGCCGAGGCCGACAAGGTCGTGTTCTGGGTCGCGCCGTTCATCGTGGTGCTGGCTGCGTTTACCGTGTTTGTGGTCGTCCCATTCGGCCCCACGCATGCCATTACTGACATGAATATCGGCATCCTCTTTATGCTTGGCGTGTCGTCGCTGAGCGTGCTGGGAATCGTTACCGCGGGATGGGCGTCGAACTCACACTATCCACTGATCGGCGCGCTGCGCTCCAGCGCTCAGATGGTCTCGTATGAAGTCGCCATGGGCTTGGCGGTGGTCTCGGTGGTTCTGATGACCAGCCTCAACGCGGAAAGCACCGGGACGCTGAGCATGATCGGGATCGTGCAGGCACAACAGGCGCAGGGAGAATGGTTCATCTTCAAGTTCTTCCCGCTGGGCCTGATCGGCTTCGGCATCTTTGCCATCGCGATGGTCGCCGAGACCAACCGCGCACCCTTCGACCTGCCCGAAGCTGAATCGGAATTGACGGCAGGGTTTCACACCGAGTACAGCGGCTTCCGCTGGTCCTTATTTTTCTTGGCGGAATACTCCGCGATGATTGCAGTCTCGTCCATCGCAGTCACGCTATGGCTGGGTGGATGGTTGCGCCCATTTCCCAATGCTCTCGGCGGACCGACGTGGGACCTGGTCTTCTCTTTATTTCCCGGAATTACTTTTCTGCTTTTGGCATTGATGTGTTTCTACAACACAGCGCGGATGCCCAAGCATCCGTTGTTCCGCGTGCAGACGATGGGCTTGGCGGGATTCGGCGTGGTGCTGGGCTTGATCGGGCTAGTTTTGCTCGTCCCCGCAGTGCGAGTGCGTGTCACAGATATTTTCTGGTTTGCAGCGAAAGTTGCCGCTTTCATGTACCTCTATATCTGGTATCGTGGCACGTTCCCTCGTTACCGCTTTGATCAACTCATGAAAGTAGGGTGGAAGGTGCTGCTGCCGACGGGACTGGCGCTGTTGATCCTGACCGCAATTGTAGGGATGCGGACGGAACTTTGGGCGCAACTGCAGGGAGCGTGGCGGCCATGATCCCTCCGGGAACGAATCCTCCAGTCGCGACGCCGTTCTTCTTTTACCTGCTCGCGGCAACCATGATCGCAGGCGGCATCCTCGTGATCACGCGTAAGAATGCCGTGCATTCTGCGATGGCCCTGATAACCACGCTGCTCGCGCAAGCGGGGCTGTACCTTATGCTCTACGCTCCGTTCGTGGCTGGCGTGCAAATCATTCTTTACGCCGGCGGCATCATGGTGCTGTTCCTGTTCGTGATCATGCTGATCTCGATCGAGCGGGCCGAAAAAGAACGCCAGTTCAACAAGCAGTGGCTGGTGGGAATCATTGCGGCTGCCGCGCTCGGCGGCCTGTTTATCGCTGTCTACACGACCCGGACTAAAGGAATTCTTTTTCCCGAAGGCCGAATGACCTACGGCGAAATGGGAAACACGCAAGCAGTCGCGGCCTTGCTCTTTGACCGTAACGCCGGGCAATACATGTTCGCCTTTGAGATCGCTTCGCTGCTGCTGCTGGTCGCGATCATCGGAGCAGTGGTGATGGCGAAGAAGAGGATTTGAAGGATGAATTCAGCACTCGGAATTCGAACTGTTGTCATTCCGAAACGGCGTTCAGCCGTTGAGGAATCTGGTGTCGCTGGCGCCGGCGCATGTGCCAGCAGAAAGCAGATTCCTCCCTTCGGTCGGAATGACAAGAAGTTTAAGACTGAGTGCTGATTGGCGACAAACAAGATGGACGCAATGTTCCACATCTCGACTCTTCACTACTTGGTGTTGGGCGCGGCTCTGTTTCTGCTCGGCGTGATCGGAGTGCTGACGCGCCGCAACGTGGTTATTGTGCTGATGTCGATCGAATTAATTTTGAACGCGGTCAACTTGAACCTGGTTGCCTTCTCGCGCTACTGGCAGGGGATTCACGGTCCCGGCGCCCTGCACGGACAGGTGTTCGCGATTTTCGTAATCACTGACGCCGCCGCTGAAGCCGCAGTAGGTCTCGGCATCCTGATCGCCTTCTTCCGTAATAAGGAGACGGTGAACGTGGATGAAGTGAATTTGTTGAAGTGGTGAGAGGCAGTGCTTCGTAAATAGAGCTGCGTATAAGTACAAATTTGTCATCCTGTGCGAAGCGAAAGACCTGTGTAATGCTTGGCGCCGGCAAAAATACAGAGGTTCTTCGCTTCGCCAGAATGACAAGAGTCGGAATTACCGAAGAAAGATGAAATGCTCTTTCTAGACCACATCTATCTCATCCCGCTGTTTCCCGCCATCGGCGCGGCGCTCATGTTTTTCTTCGGGCGCAAAGTGCGGAAGGCGACGGTCAATGCCGTCTGCGTGGGATCGGTCGTGCTAGCGTTTATCGTAGCGTGCGGGGCGGTGCTGCAGTATACGAATTGGGCTCCCGCACACAATCACCAACCTTTCGAAAAAGTTCTCTACACCTGGCTCGGCACCGATACCGGACATTTGACTTACGTGAAGCACGACGGCACGCAGGCTTCGTTTCAAGCCGACGCCGGGTTTCTGCTCGATCCGCTATCCAGCATTTGGCTGTTGTTTGTAACCGGCGTTGGAATGCTGATCCATATTTATTCCACCGGCTACATGGCGCATGAGGGCGGGTATTACCGCTTCTTCGGGTATCTCAACCTGTTCATGTTCTC
>DATBEI010000110.1:0-24411 GCA_036269595.1 Candidatus Sulfotelmatobacter sp. | reverse complement strand
TTCTCTGGATCGACGAACTGGAAAAGGTCTTCGCCGGAAGCGGCCCCGATTCTGCTTCGGCCGACGCCGGTGTCTCCTCGCGCCTGCTGGCTTCGTTTCTTTCCTGGATGCAGGACCGCAAGGCGCCCGTCTTCGTCGCCGCGAGTTGCAACAATGTCACGGTGCTGCCGCCGGAGTTGATTCGCAAGGGACGCTTCGACGAACTGTTTTTCGTCGACCTTCCCAACCAGGCCGAGCGCAAGCAGATCTTCGCCATCCAACTGGCTAAGCGCAAACGCAATCCCGCCGAGTTCGATTTGGAGAAAGTTGCCGCCGCCGCGCAGGGATATTCCGGCGCCGAAATCGACGCCGCCGTGCAAGGCGCGCTCTATGCCGCATATTCCGAGAAGAAGCCGCTTTCCACGCAGTCGCTTTTGGACGCGTTGTCGCAGACCGTCCCGCTTTCCACCACGCGCGCCGAAGAGATCGCCACCCTGCGCGACTGGGCGCGAACCAGGGCCGTCGCTGCCTCAGCCGGCGAGAAGGCCCCGCCTATACGGTGATGGTGCGGCCCTCAATCCTGGCATTGCCCCTTCTCTGCCTCCTCGACGGATGTTCTCCCCCTTCTCAGCGGTAAAAAGCTTCTCTCCCGAACCATTTGACTCCCTCCCCGCCCCGGGGTAGGCTTTAGCTTAATGGTAGTGACTTGCCTTCTGGGCATGCGCATTCCGGCTGGTCCCGTCTCCAAGCGAAACCCTGCTTTGTTCCTGAGGCGGCATCGGTGTATCGCAACGTCCGCACCTTCCGGGCTGGGACCCGGTCCGACAGCCCACGACGGCGTCTCCACATGGTTTCTCCACGCATGAACCCAAAGGCACAAACCTAAGCATGAAGAAGAGCATCGGGGTAAGCTCCAACATCGAAACGTTCTTTGGCACGCGGGATGAGAATGTGCGCCTGCTCGAAGACGGCCTGAACATCACCATCAACCTGCGGTCGAACGCCATCGAACTGGAAGGCGCCGCCCGCGACGTGGCCCGCGCCGAGCAGGTCTTTGCCGACTACGAGACTCTCCAGCGTTCGGGTTACACCTTCAACAATGGCGACCTCAACAGCATGCTGCGTGTGCTGACATCCGACCCCAACACGACCTTGCGCGGCTTGGCTGATGCCGGACGCCAGCGCGCCTTCGGACGCCGGACCGTCCAGCCCAAGAGCAGCAACCAGCGCCGTTATCTCGAAGCCATTGAAAACCACGACATGGTGTTCGGCATCGGCCCCGCCGGCACCGGCAAGACTTATCTCGCCGTCGCTATGGCTATCTCCGCGCTGCTGGCCAAGCGGGTGAACCGCATCATCCTCGCGCGACCGGCGGTGGAAGCAGGCGAGCGCCTCGGATTCTTGCCGGGTACGCTGCAGGATAAGATTGACCCCTACCTGCGCCCACTCTATGACGCGCTCTACGACATGCTCGATCCTGAGAAAGTGGATCGCTACCTGGAGAAGAACGTGATTGAGATCGCGCCCATCGCCTTCATGCGCGGGCGCACGCTCAACGATTCTTTTGTGATTCTCGACGAGGCGCAGAACACTACCTCCGAGCAGATGAAGATGTTCGTCACGCGGCTGGGCTTTAATTCCAAGGCAGTCATTACCGGAGACGTGACTCAGATCGATTTGCCCAACGCGCGCCGCAGCGGATTGCTGGAAGCGATGGATGTGCTCAAAACCGTCGACGGGCTCGCGTTCTGCCACTTCGACGAGACCGACGTGGTGCGCCATCACCTGGTGCAGCGGATTGTTCGCGCCTACGACGAGCACAAAACGCGCTCCGCCGAGCAGCAGTTGCTTCTACTGGCCGAGCCTCGCCATGCGGATGCGGCCAGTGCCGAAAAGCAGGCGGCTGCCGCGGCGCAAGCCGAGAAAGCGGCTACCCAGGCCAAGGGCGCCGAAGCCAAAGGATAGTTCGTGCGCGCTAGAGGCGGAGGGCCAGCGGCTCTTCTGTTTTTTCGCCGGTCTTAGTGGTCACAGAACCGAAAACAGCTTGGTGATTTTGAACTTGGTCATTCTGGAAAAGAAAGTCGCTGGAGTGAACGAAGCGGCGCTGGAGCGCTTCGTGGTGCGCGCTCGCAAGGCCGTGGGACTGAGCGGACAAGTGAATGTGCTGGTCACGAGCAGTGCCGCCGTGCGCTCGCTCAACCAACGCTTTCGCAGCCAGAACAAAGCCACCGACGTCCTTTCGTTTCCAGCCGCGTCCTCGGCTCAGCAGTCAAGCAATGCAAGAAAGCTGGCGGGTGAGGTTGCCATCTCCGCTGACATCGCGTTGCAGAATTCGTTCCGCCTCGGGCATTCGGCAATCGAAGAAGTAAAGATCCTGGTGCTGCATGGCATCCTGCATCTGGCGGGCTTTGACCACGAGCGCGATAATGGTGAAATGGCTTGCAAGGAAGCCGATTTGCGGCACGCTCTGCGCCTTCCTCTTGCCTTGATTGAACGAACGAAGATTGGGAAACCCAGGATCGAAGGGACTAAGTCCGAACCCGAGACTATGAAACTGGCGAAGCCCGTCGCCCGCAGGCGCGCGGCCTCCCGGAGAACGGCATGAACATCGCCGTCGCCGTCGCACTTCTTCTGCTGCTTGGTTTGTTGACGTTGGTTTCCTATGTAGATCGCGTTTACCAGGAAGTTGGTAAGTTTCTTTCGCGCGAATTCCAGGACAACATCGACGTCTTCGAGCAGAAGATCGAGCCCAAGCTGGGCGTGGCGCGCCCACGCGCTGCATTGTCGATGGCGGTGCTTACGCAGTTGACGATGGCGACGATTGCGTTGCTGATCGGCTTCCTGGTTTTCAGCGACCCGGACTGGAGCATCTACGAGATCTTGCAAGCTGCCATCAGCCTGATTCTTGCCGTCATTCTTTGCAACCGCTTTTTGCCCTTCGTCTTTTTTTCACGCACCAGAGGCGATTGGCTCATTCACTGGGTCCTGGTCTTGAAGATCTTGATCTACATCGCCATGCCGGTCACGATCGTGCTTGGCTTCCTTCAGTCCGTTGCATCTCTCACCCGGCAGAACACGGCTGAGCAACCCGAAAGCTCGGCCGAGGCAGTGGACGCCCTGATCGAAGCCGGTCAGGAGGAAGGCATTATTCAGGAGGGCGACCGCGACCTGATCCAATCGGTGGTGGAGTTCAGCGGCAAGACGGTGCGCGAGGCCATGAAGCCCCGCCCGCAGATGTTCGCCGTGCCCAGCGACACCACGGTCGAGCGCTTCATCGAACTGCTGCGCGTCAAGCATTACTCGCGCGTGCCCGTATACGAAGGCAGCATTCACAACATCAAGGGAATCGTCTACACGCAGGACGTGCTGCAGGTGCCCGACAGCGAAGCTCACGTCCGCGTCGTGGAGACCATCATGCGGCGCGATGTTTACTTCGTGCCCGAGAGCAAGCTGGGCAGCGATCTGCTGCGCGAAATGCAGAAGCAGAATATCCGCATGGCCATTGTGGTCGACGAATACGGAGGCGTGGCGGGATTGGTCACCATTGAAGATCTGGTGGAAGAGATCGTTGGAGAAATTCGCGACGACCACGAAAAGCCTGAGATCGTGCGCGAAGGCGAACGCTCGTTCATTGTTGCGGGTGGGATGGACGTAGATCGACTCGACGAACTCTTTGGCAGCAAGCCCGAAGGAAAAGAGTCGGCCACCATCGCCGGCCTGGTCAGCGAGCTCGCCGGCCGGATTCCCCGGAAGGGCGAAGTGGTGCAGGATGATGGCCTACGTTTTGAAGTGCTGGAGTCGACGGATCGCAAGGTCGAGCGCGTGCGCGTGAGCGCAGTGCAACCGCAGCAGCTGAAGTTGATTTAAAAGCTTCTAGCTACTAGCTTCTAGCTGCTAGCTAAAAACGTCACGAGCCCTGGAAGCCAAACTCGTAGAGACGTAGCTTGCTAGGTCTTTTTGTCTCACCCAGGGAGAATTGCAGCCGGAATGTTTTAGCTAGTAGCTAGTGTTGTGTCCTGGAAATTCGTGGCATAAACAAGCCCTGTCATCCTGAGCAAAGCGAAGGACCTGTGTAATTGAATCTGCGTTGCATGGGTCTTTCGCTTCGCTCAAGATGACAATTCAAATTTATTGCGAATTTGCGGGACACGCTTGCCTTCAATACCCGCAGTCACGATGAAGTGGACGCAGTGCTCAAAGAAGCCGAGGCGGCGGGCGCAAAGCCCGCGCAGGAAGCCTTCTGGGGCGGCTACTCGGGATATTTCTCCGATCCAGACGGCTTTCTCTGGGAAGTCGCCTGGAACCCGTTTTTCCCGCTGGCGAAAGACGGCAGCATTCAAATTCCTGAATAATTCAGCAAGATTCTATTTGTCTTGCGTTCTTATCAATTGATCGCCGGCGATTCGCCGGCTAGCGGTGAAGCGTCGGTGCTCGTGCTTGAATTTGGTTTGTGCTTTAAGATCAACGAAGATGGTGCAGGCCGTACAAAAGCTACGGCTAGTAGCTAGAAACTGATCCTCATGCCCTTTCGCTCCGGTTTCGTTTGCATTCTCGGCCGTCCGAACGCGGGGAAGTCCACGCTCCTCAATGCGCTCGTGGGCGAGAAACTGGCCATCATCTCGCCCAAGCCGCAGACCACGCGCAACCGCATTCAGGGCGTGGTTCACGTTCCCAAAGGCAAGAACAAAAACGGCGGGCAGATCGTGCTGGTGGATACGCCAGGAGTGCATAAGCCCGACAGTTCACTGGGGCGCAAGATGATGGTCGAAGTGCGCGAGGCGCTGGAGGGCTGCGACCTGGTGCTCGTGATCATGGATGTGACGCACAAGTTTGATCCGCGCGACCAGTTTGCCCTCGATCTGCTCAAGCGTCCCAAGACCAAAGCATTTTTACTCTTGAACAAAGTTGACTTGATTCGGGAGAAGGCCAAGCTGCTGCCAATGATCGAGCAATACCGCAAGCTCTACGATTTCAGCGAAGTGATTCCGATCTCCGCGCTCAAGCGTAAGGGCCTCGACACACTGCTCGAAAAGGTGATTGCGGCGCTTCCGGCGGGTCCAGCGTACTTTCCCGAAGATCAGGTCACCGATCAGCCGGCGCGGTTTATGGCTGCCGAAATCATCCGCGAGCAGGTACTGCTAAACACCAGCGAAGAGATTCCTTACGCGACCACGGTGATCGTCGAAAACTTCGAGGAAGGCGCGCGGCTCACCCGGATCTCAGCCACCATTTATTGCGAGCGCGACGGGCAAAAGGGAATCCTTGTGGGCAAGGGCGGCGAGATGCTCAAGAAGATTGGAACGGCGGCCCGTTTGCAGATCGAGCACATGTTCGGGACGAAAGTCTTTCTCGAGTTGTATGTGAAAGCGGAACCGGGTTGGCGCGATTCGCGCCGCTTCGTCGAGGAACTCGATTGGCGTCGGCAGTTGGAACAGCGGATGCTGCAACAAATCGTGCCGGACCCAGTCGCGCCGCAACCGAATCGGGAAGAACTGCGAGAGCAGCCCGCGGGGCTGGCCGGTCATAGCGGCAATTCCACAGAAGACTAAAGTTGTGTTATGGTAACGAGCGCTTCAATCAGGCTGCCGTTGCGGGATTTCAGCGGCGCCACTAAAATCGAAAGAGGCCGTCGCTCCACGGGCGGACAGAGAACGAACGAGCCAACCATGGACGCTGGGGCTTCCTCCGAGAAGCACTTTCCGGAACAAGAATTCGATCCAGAAAAGCTAACCTTGCGGGTGCGAGTGACGCTGGCCGCCGACCGCAAGGCCGTGGACCCGGTCGTGGCCCAAGTGATGCAGTCGGTGCGCGAGATGAAATGCATCGACGGCAAGGAAGACGCCATTGAACTGGCCTTGCAGGAGGCGCTAGCCAATGCTGTCATTCACGGCGCCAAAGAAGATCCGAGCAAGATCGTCGAGTGCGTGGTAGTGTGCGACGCGGAGCGCGGCATTCTCATCATCGTTCGCGATCCCGGCCCCGGGTTCGACCCCAAGGCGATACCCACCTGCACCGTCGGCGAGAATCTTTATTCCAATCACGGGCGCGGAATTTTCCTGATCAATCAACTCATGGATGAAGTGAAGTTCCACAAAAACGGAACCGAGATTCACATGCTGAAGCGATAAGTTTTTCTCCGCGCGCCCGCGCCGCGCGTGAACTCTTGAAGCGAAGGACATTCCGATGCGGAAGCAAAAAGGATTCTCACTCATCGAACTCCTGATCGTGGTGGCGATTATTCTGATCATCGCCGCGATCGCGGTTCCCAACCTGTTGCGCGCCAAAATGCAGGCCAACGAAACGTCGGCCGTGGGCGCGATTCGCACCATCAACGTCGCCGAGATCAGTTACAGTTCCGCCTTCCCCTCCGTGGGCTATGCGGCGAGTTTGGCGCAGCTTGGTGGGGTCACGCCTTGCACTCCCAGTCCCGCCACGGCCTGTCTGATCGACAGTGTTCTGTCGAGCGGCGTCAAGGCCGGTTACAACTTCAGCGCAATTGGCGCCGGAGGTCCTCCCAATTCGCAATACTTTGCGACCGCGGTTCCGGTCACTCCGGGGCAGACTGGAACTCGCAGCTTCTGCTCATTCGAGGATGCGACGATTCGCGTTGATCCAACCGGCGCCCCGATTGCCAGCGAGGCTGCTTGCCAGGCGTTGCAACCGCTGCCCTGAGTCGCGTGCATGGTTTAGTTTGAAAGCTCTAGTTTGTAACGTCGTGCGTCGTTAATCCGCCCTCCCGCGGATGATAACCTTACGACATGCCTCTCGATCCTGGCGTTCCCGCCTCCCCAAGACCCGTGCGATCGCGCGCGGCGGTCGTGTCCGCGTTGGTGGTCGGACTGCTACTAGGAATATTTTTTGTGGGCTCCATGGGAGGGTTGCTGCTTTCGCGGAATTCCGGGCGCTCGCTGCTACGCCGGGCCTGGTCGGCGTTGACCGGAAGAACTCTCACGCTCGATGTAAGTCAACCCACGGTCGTCGACCGCATTCAGCGCCTGCAGCGGCTCGAGACCGTGGTGTACACCATGGACAAAATCGTCTCCGGCGCCAAGCAAACCCCATTCTTTCCCGACTTCTTGGCGGGAGACAGGCTGCTGATGCTGGTTCACGGCGAAGTGGTGGCGGGAATCGATTTCTCCAATTTAAAGCCAGGCGATGTCAAGGTTGACGGCAAGCATGTCCGTTTGCATCTTCCCGCGCCGCAGGTTTTCAGTACGCGTCTCGACAGCACCAAGACGCGCGTGTACTCCCGGCAGACGGGATTGCTGGTGCCTTCGGACCCGGACCTGGAAACGCAAGTGCGGCAGGAGGCGGAACGCCAGCTACAAGCGGCAGCCCTGGCCGATGGCATTCTGCATACTGCACAGCAAAATGCGACTTCGACCATCACCAGCCTGATGCAGGGTTTGGGATTCGAGACGGTCGAGTTCGAATGACAGGTTAGAGACCGGCAAATTCCAGCACGACAATTTCCGGATTCGATCCCAGCCGCAGCGGTGGTCCCCACGTTCCCGCGCCACTCGAAGTGAAGACTTGCATCTGGCCGATCCGGCTTAAACCGTATACGAACTGGCGATAAATCCGTCGTGCCATCCAACTCCAGGGAATGAACTGTCCCAGGTGCGTATGTCCCGACAACTGCAGGGAAACGCCCGCCGCCTCGGCGATTTCGGGACGGTCGGGAGCATGAGTTAACAGAATGCTGGCGCGGTCGCGATCCAATCCGATGCGGCGCAGCACCGAGGCAAAGTGCCCGTCCTGCGCAGCATTGCGGTAGGGTACGCCGATAATTTGCAGGCCTTCCACTTCCACTTTCTCATTGCTGAGCACTCTCACGCCGGCTGCCGCGATGGCGTTCAAATATTGGCTGTCATCTCCAAACTGCTCATGATTTCCGGCTACAAAATAAACGCCGTGCGGCGCCGTCAATTCGCTCAAAGGCGCCGCCGCGCGTCCGGCGTCGATCGCGGTGCCGTCGTACAGGTCGCCCGCAATGAAAATCGCATCCGGTTCCTCGCTCAAAATCTTGGCGATCAGGCGCCGCAGGAACCTGCCGTTGCGCACGTGGCCCAGATGGACGTCGCTGATGAGCGCGGCCTTCCGCCCATGCCAGGCTGCCGGAAGGTTCGCCAACTGCACCGTCGTACGTGTGATGCGCGTCCAGTTAGCGTTGAAAACTCCGTAGAGTCCCGCCACTGCCGCCATCCCGAACAGCAATTCCGTCAACCGGTGAAAGTTAAGGCTCACCCCGGCCAGGCTCGCTACCCCGAAAATGATCCAGGAGGAAACTGCCGCCACGAACAGAAATGTGAGCAGGCCAACCCAAACAGCGGCGACCTTGTACAACCCGCGCACCATGCGGTTTGTATAGCGAAAGGCAAGTAGGGATGCAGCGACGAAACTGACCGACAAGATACCAAGAAACGGGGCGACCCACCGCGCGCCGGGCACCCGGCTACCGTCCGGCGCAAACATCCAGGTTTTATAAAGAAACAAGTGCGTCAGAAACAGAACGGACTGAAGGACAGCAATGAAACCCACGATGCCCTTACGTAAGCGCATGGAGAATTAGATTCACGAAACCTAAATTCGATGCGCGCTGCTGGCTGTGTTGCCAAACCATGTCTTCCGCGAGCAATCTGGTATCCATGCCCGAATTGCCCGATATTGCCGCCTACATTGGCGCGCTGGAGTCGCGGATCGTTGGCCAGCCGCTGGAACATGTCCGGCTGAACAGCGCATTTCTTTTACGAACCGCGCAGCCGCCGCTGGCGAGCGTGGAGGGCCGAACTGTCCGCCGTTTGCGTCGCGTGGGAAAGCGCATCATCATTGGCTTCGATCACGAACTGTGGCTGGCGCTTCATTTGATGATTGCCGGCCGGTTGCACTGGCAGGCGCCAAACGCCAAGCTGTCCGGCCGCCGTAGCCTGGCGGCGTTCGACTTTCCCGACGGCTCGCTGGTACTGACCGAAGCCGGTACTAAGCATCGCGCCGCATTGCACGTCCTGCAGGGCGAAGATAGCTTGCGTTCCATCGATGCCGGTGGGATCGACATTTTCTCCAGTGACCTCGATTTGTTTCGCGCAACGCTCACCGCCGAGAATCACACGCTGAAGCGGGCGCTCACCGATCCGCGGTTATTGAGCGGCATTGGCAACGCCTATTCGGATGAGATTCTGCACGCGGCGCAACTGTCTCCCATCGCGCACACCAACAAGCTGAAGCCGGAAGAGTGGGAAAGATTATTCGCCGCGACCCGCCACACGATTCAGGATTGGGTCGACCGACTCGGGGCTGAGGCGAAGACAAAATTCCCCGAGAAAGTCACCGCATTCCGTAAAGGCATGGCGGTGCACGGCCGCTATGGGGAGCCGTGCCCGCGATGCGGCGACAAAGTTTTGCGCATTCGTTACGCCGACAAAGAAACGAATTATTGCGCGCGTTGCCAGACCGGCGGCAAAGTTCTGGCGGATCGAAGTCTGTCGCGCCTGTTGGGATCGGACTGGCCGCGAACGCTGGATGAGTTGGAAGCGCTGAAACGCCGGTAAGAACGGAGTAAAGCGACTTCACTCTTTCGCCGCAATCGCCAATGCTTTCATCTTCCGGTAAAGATGACTACGCTCCAGGCCAAGAACTTCAGCGGTGCGACTGACGTTGCCGTGATTCTGGTCCAGTGTCTTCAGGATGTAGTCTCGCTCATAGGCGTCGCGTGCCTGGTGCAGGGTGGAAAATTCACTTTTCGGCGCGCGCCGGCTGCCTTCGCGATACACCAGCGGCGGCAGATGTTTGGCGTCGAAGCGAGTGGTCGTGGGATTCATGATCACGATGCGCTCGATGACGTTGCGCAGTTCGCGCACATTTCCCGGCCAGGAGTAACGCATCAGGATTGCGATAGCGTCGTCGCTGATTTCCCGCGGCCGCCGTCCGTAGGTTGCGGCCAGTTCTTTGAGAAAGTGCCGCGTGAAAAGCGGAATATCTTCTTTGCGCTCGCGCAACGGAGGCACAAAGAAGGGAATCACATTGAGCCGATAGAAAAGGTCTTCCCGGAAATTGCCGCGCGATATTTCTTCTTCCAGATCTTTGTTGGTCGAGGCGATCACGCGCACATCGACGGTAATGGTTTCGTCGCTGCCCACGGGCGTAAAACGCTGTTCCTCCAGAGTGCGCAATACTTTGGACTGCGTTTTCAGGCTCATGTCGCCGACTTCGTCAAGGAAGAGCGTTCCCCCATTAGCCCTCTGAAATTTTCCTTCCTTGTCGGCGGCGGCACCGGGAAACGATCCCTTGTAATGGCCAAAAAGTTCGCTCTCGATGAGATCCTCGGGGATGGCGGCGCAGTTTACTTCGACAAAGGTTTCGTCCTTGCGCAGGCTTTGGCCGTGAATGGCGTGCGCCACCAGTTCCTTGCCCGTGCCCGATTCCCCGTAAATCAAAACGCGGCCGTTAGTCGGCGCCATCAAGCCAATTTGCTGCCGGAGCGCCTTCATCGGAATGCTGTCGCCCACGATGATGCTCTTCACCTGAAGCTGTTTTTTCAGGTCGACGTTCTCGCGCTGCAGTTTCTTGGACTCGATAGCGTTCTTCACCAGGATCAAAGTTTTTTCCAGCGACAGCGGTTTCTCGAGAAAGTCATAGGCGCCGAGTTTGGTGGCGCGCACGGCGGTTTCGATGGTGCCATGGCCAGAGATCATGATGACTTCGGGAGGATTCTCCAGGTCGCGAATCCGCGTCAGAATTTCAAGGCCGTCCACGCCGGGCAGCCAGATGTCGAGCAGCACTACATCAAAAGCGGTCTTACGCAGAAGTTCAAGGCACGCCTCGCCGCGTTCCACCGAGGATGTGGCGTAGCCTTCATCTGAAAGGATTCCGGCCAGGGATTCGCGAATGCCGGCCTCGTCATCGACGATGAGAATGTTATGCATGTTGGATGCTGGACGCTGCCGGGGCGGGCTCGACAACAACTGGAAGCTCAACGATGAAGCGGCTTCCCACCGGGCGGTTCTCTTCCACGCGAATCGAGCCGCGGTGATCTTCCACAATGCGGTTCACGATGGCGAGGCCGAGCCCGGTGCCGCGCTTCTTGGTGGAGAAATAGGGCAGGAAAAGCCTTTCTTTCAGCTCGCGAGTTACGCCGTGGCCGCTGTCGGCGACCGTGATCTCAACCGCGTCGCGCGTGGCCACAAGAGCGGTTGAAATTTCAATTTCGCGAACTACTGAATCTTGCGAAGCCTCGGCGGCGTTGTCCACTAAATTGGCTACCACGCGCTTGATAGCTTCGCTATCGGCCATAACCTTCGGCAGGTCGGGCGCCAGCGATTTGTGCAATTCAATTCCATCCAGCCGGCCGTTGAACATTGAAAGCGCGTTCTCAATGACGTCGTTGATGTCGGCAGGCTGCGGTTTTGCCACGGGAAAGCGCGCCAGCGTGGAGAATTCGTCGACCAGCCTGCGAACTGTCTCGACGGCTCCGGCAATTGTCGCCGCGCAAGAACGCACCACGCCTAAGGATGCGGGATCGGTCGGCGTGGCGCGATCGAGATGGCGTTGAATGCGTTCCACCGACAATGCAATCGGGGTCAGCGGATTCTTGATTTCGTGCGCGACCCGGCGGGCCACTTCCCGCCACGCCGCTTGCTTTTGCGCCTTGAGCAAATCGGAAAGATCCTCGAACACCACTACATACCCCGAGCCCGCGCCCTGATGGCGCAAGGTAGCCACGGTCACGGCAACGTTCAGCGATACCCGTGGCAGTTGCATCTGCATCTGGCTGGTGGTCATGCCCATACGATCGGCACGCCGCAGCAGCGGCTCAAAATCTTCCAGAACTTCGGCGGGAAACACGTCGGCCAGAGACGCTCCACGAAGTATCCGGGAAGCGCCATCGCGACCGGCATCGGGATGAAACATGCGAAGCAACGCCTGATTAACGTGGGTAACACGGCGCGTGCCGTCCAGCGAAAGCACTCCGGTCGGAATGCTTTCGAGGATAGTTTCCATTTGGCGGCGGCGCTGGTCGAGTTCTGCATTGGCGGCGCTCAAGTCCCGGCTGGAGGCCTCGATCTGTCGCCGGCTGCCTTCGAGGTCTTCGGCCATGCGGTTGAAAGACCGCACCAGGTCCCCGATTTCGTCGGCTGCGCTGACGGGAACGCGATAGTCGAGGCGTCCGCGAGAAATTTCCTGCGTCGCCTCCGCCAATGCGGACAATGGCCGCGTCACAATCTTCGAAAGGAACAACGCCAGCCAGGTGGTCACGAAGAGCACGATCATGGTCAGCAGCAGCAGCAGACTCATGTAGGTGCGGCGAACCAACTTCCGCTCGCGGGCCAGATCGTAGTAGCGCTGCTGGCTGGCCTCGACTTGGCGAACGGTCTGTGCAAACTCAGGCGGCAGCGGAATCGCCACCAGAATCAGCCCACCTCCCTTCGCTGCGGCGCTGCCCAGCGTGTAGTCGGTTTGCTCCCAATTAAATTGGGCGGGATTTCCTGAAGCCGCTTGCGCCAACGGCAGCCTCGCCTTCAGAACAGGCCAGGGCGCGGGCAAATTAAAACCGGCCTCTGCGTTGCCGTCCTGAACGGCAACCGCAAATCCGCCCTGGAATGTTTTTTCGTGGCGTTGAAACTCATCCCCCACTCCCGAGAAGCCGTGCCCGGAAAACCCGCGCTCGATCTCCGGTGACGAGGCGATGGAGGACGCCTCCGCGCGCGCGGTTTGCATGGCGTAACTCGCCAGCAAAGTCGCCATCGCATGAGTGTCGGCCCGCACTTCCTCCACTGGAGTCGAGAACCATTTGTCAATCGAGCGGTTCATCAATCCGTAAGCAAACCAGTACATTACCATCACGGGCAAAGACGACAGCAGAAGCGCCCCGGCTACCATGCGCGTACGGAACTTCGATCCCAGCACCCCGAGCCGCCGTTCGGCAAACAGTTTGAGCAGGTTGCGCATCAGCACAAAAGTGAGCGCGACGAAGAGAAGAAAAATCAACGCCGAGAGAGCGGCGAAAACGACAATGTCCTGATTGTTTCCGGGACGCAAGAAAGTCAGGTCAAACGCAGTTTGCGAAACCAGGATCGCGAATAACAAAAACACGGAGATGGCGAGCAGGATGATGACCTGCTTGCGGTGCGAAGTCTTCTCCGGCGGAATTGGGGTTGGCTGTGCCACTGGCATTCCACATCCCGGCCATGTCTGGAACAACCCAAGCTTCCAGGATGTGCAAGTCATTATAGATGCACAGGCACAGGACCAAGCTGCAGCGCCCAATGTGGGACCGGGTCTCGGACCCGGTCGCGGCGCGGAGCGCCGCGGGTTTGCTGCAGGGAGAAAGTCGAGCGGCGGGAAAAAAGCGCGGTCCTTCGGGCCGCGGCCGGGTCAGAGACCCGGCCCCACACGAGCATTTCCCGCCCGAGCACCCTCGCAGTCAGAGTGCCGCTCAGTGCGGGCGATTCTTTCTGGCGGAAATCTCGTCCAACATCGCGTCGTATGCAGGCTTGGGTTTATAGGCGCGGTCGAAGGGCAGCGCCGCACCGCGCGCTCCGTGCGAGTGCGATCCGATCCATGAATATTTGTCGGTGAATCCCCAGGTTTGAATTGCGCTGCAGCCTGCACTTTGCAAGCACGCCCGTACCACGGCGCGGTAAATCTCAGCCTGGCGACCAAGATCATCTTCCCGTGCCGCGCCATTCGAATCCACAGGTAGAGAGACGTCGAGTTCTGTGATGTGAACTTGGACCCCCAGCGCAGTCAAGCGAGCAATGTTAGCGGCGAGCGCGGTGGTGTCGAACTCGAGACGCGAAATGTGCAATTGCAGGCCAACTCCATCAATCGGTACGCCGCGACCCCTGAAATCTTTTACCATCGCATAGATCGTATCAGACTTGCGATTCAGCCCTTCGCCTTCCGCCTCGTTATAGAACAGCAGCGCCTGCGGGTCAGCCGCGCGCGCCCAGCGAAATGCCTGCTCGATATAAGCGGTGCCCTGGTCCGCCATTCCGATGCCGGGCTGGTTGTACCACGGCGAATCTTTCACGCGGCCGGTGTCGTCCAGCGCCTCATTGACTACGTCCCAAGCAAAGACTTGTCCGGCGTAATGTTTCATGACCGTGGCGATGTGCTCCTGCAATAACACGGACAACTGCGCGGGCGTGAACCTGCCGCGGGCCAGCCAGTCGGGGTTGTTGTGGTCCCAAACCAGGCAGTGCCCGCGAACTTTCATGGCATGCGCTTGTGCGAAGCGGACGACGTCGTCGCCCTCGCGAAAATCGAATGCCTCCGGATTGCGTCGCACCACCCACCACTTCATAACATCTTCCGGTTCGACCATATTGAATTCGCGGGCCAGCGTTGCCGAGTACCCGGCCTCGGAAAACATGGACGGGCGAACCGCCGCTCCTACCAGCAGATGAGCCTGATCGGCTGCCTGGCGCAGTGGCAAAGAAGGTGCCGACGCGGTTGCGGCGAGGAGCGGAACAAGAAAACAAAGTTGCCGCAACGAACTGAGCATTTCGGTCCTAACGGGAGCGCACATGGCGCACGCTGCCGAACAGCGATTCCATGATTCACTTAACTCGCGGCAGGAATCGCTGTAAAGGACATTCGTCACATTGGGGCTGTGATTTTCTACAAAAATTCTTTCCGACTCCCACAATGAGACCGTGCATCTCGTTGTAGACCTGCACCAGAGCCGTGCGCTCAGCCGTGCTCATGGCGGATGGCGGATGGGCAGCGCCGCGGAAACCTGTTTCCAGTTGCGGCCGGGCCTTCGCTGGCTTGTGCTCCTGCTGACGAACCGCAGGTTGCAGGGCGCGCTGAAACAGCTGGCGAATGTCTTCGTAATCCGCCTTTGCCGACAGAACTTCGTGCCGCTCAAGAACGCGTCGAGTATAGGCGTCGACAACGAAAACAGGATGGTTCCCCGCATAGAGAAGAATAGAATCCGCCGTCTCCGGCCCGATCCCATTCAAGTCAAGCAATTCGTCGCGAAGCTTTTCCGTAGGCTGCGAGAAGAGTTTGTCCAGCGAGCCCGCATATTTCTCGTCGAGGAAGGCGACGAATGTTTTGAGCCGCGCGGCTTTCTGGCGAAAATATCCGGACGAACGAATCAGGCGCTCCAGTTTTCGCAGCGCAACTTTGCGAATCCCCTCCACGCTCAAAAGCCGCGCCTGGCGCAGGTTTGCTAAGGCAAGTTCGACATTCGTCCAGGCCGTATTCTGCGTCAGATAGGCGCCCACAATGACCTCGAAACGCGTTTCGGCAGGCCACCAGTGCTGCGGTCCCCAAGCGCGAAGGAGTTCGTCATAGTAGCGCCGAATTGCTTCTTCTTTTTCCTTGCGGGCTCGCGGCATTAACGATTCCTCACCCCGAGTCTAATGTACGGTCCATGTCGGATGGTTACTCGCTCCCCAACAGGCGGACGCAAAACTTACTGAAGTGCATGTACCAGGGCCTGCAAATCGCTCCCATGGCTTGAGAAAAACAGCATTTGGCGCGGAGTTCCGTGAAAGCCTTGTCCTGCGCCAAGGACCCATCGTCTAGGTCAAGTACCAAAGTAAGTGGTGAAGTAATCCGCTTGCGTTGACAATTTATGTCAACGCGAATGAGCCGCGTCTCTCCCAATGATTTGCGGCCTTTTGCGCCATGCCGGCACGAGTGCGCGGCATCGTTCCACTCACATGGATAGGAGATCCGGGTATGTCTCAACGGCTGGGTGACCTTCTCGTCAAAGAGAAGATCATTACCCCAGAGCAGTTGGAACAAGCGAGCAAGGTGCAGAAGGAACAGAGCTGTCGCCTGGGGTCCGCCCTGGTGAAGCTAGGTTTCCTCACCGACGAAGACGTCACCAATTTCCTGTCCCGGCAATACGGCGTTCCCGCCATCAATCTTTCCTACTTCGAAATTGACGCGGCGGTGGTCAAGCTGATTCCGTTCGAGACTGCCAAGCGTTACCAGATTCTTCCCTTGAGCCGCGTGGGCGCGTCGCTCACCATCGCCATGGTTGATCCGACCAACGTTTTTGCCATGGACGATATCAAGTTCATGACCGGCTTCAACATCGAGCCGGTGGTCGCGTCGGAAAGCTCCATTCTGGCAGGGATTGAGAAGGCCTACGGCGGCGGGACCAAGGAAGAGGATCTTGAAACCGTAATGCAGTCGATGTCGGAGATGAACGAGGCCGACGTCGAACTGCAGTCGGAAGAGCAGCAAATCGAGTTGGCCGAACTGGAGAAAGCGGCCGACGAAGCGCCCGTCGTCAAGCTGGTCAACGTGGTTCTCGGCGATGCCGTGAAACGGGGCGCCAGCGACATCCACATCGAGCCTTACGAAAAAGAATTCCGCGTCCGCTTCCGTATTGACGGCGTGCTGCAGTCGATCATGTCGCCGCCGTTGAAGCTGAAGGACGCGATCACCTCCCGCCTGAAAATCATGTCGAAGCTCGACATCAGCGAAAAGCGGCTGCCGCAGGACGGCCGCATCATGCTGAAGATGAATATTGGCGGCCGCAAAAAGCAGCTCGATTTCCGTGTCAGCACCCTGCCCACGTTGTGGGGCGAGAAGATCGTGCTCCGCTTGCTCGACAAAGAAAACCTGCGCCTTGATATGACCAAGCTCGGTTTCGAGGCTGAGTCGCTGGTGAAATTCGAAAAAGCCATTCTCAAACCGTACGGAATGGTGCTGGTGACCGGGCCGACTGGATCGGGCAAAACCAATACGCTCTATTCCGCCATCTCGCGCCTGAACCAGCCCGACACCAACATCATGACCGCGGAAGATCCCGTCGAATTCCAATTGGGCGGCGTCAATCAGGTGCAGATGAAGGAGCAGATTGGGCTGAACTTCGCCGCCGCCTTGCGCTCGTTTCTGCGGCAAGATCCCAACATCATTCTGGTCGGCGAAATTCGAGACTTTGAAACCGCCGAAATTGCCATCAAGGCCGCGCTTACCGGACACCTTGTGCTCTCCACGCTGCACACCAACGGCGCGCCCGAAACCATCACCCGACTCATGAATATGGGTATTGAACCGTTCCTGGTGGCGACCTCGGTTCACCTCATCTGCGCCCAGCGGTTGGTGCGCCGCATCTGCAAGGACTGCATCGAAGTTGTGGATGTCCCGCCCCAGACGCTGGTCGACGCCGGCTTCACTCCCGAGGAGTCCAGGACCATAAAAATCCAGAAGGGCAAGGGCTGTGGTATCTGCAACAACACTGGATACAAAGGACGCTGCGGTTTGTACGAGGTCATGGAAGTCGACGACGAGATTCGCGAACTGGTTCTGGTCGGCGCCTCAGCCGTTGAATTGAAGAAGAAAGCTATCGAGCGCGGCATGATCACGCTGCGCCGCAGCGGATTGATCAAAGTGGCCGCGGGCATGACTACGCTCGAGGAAGTGGCACGCGAAACCATTCACTGATTCGTCGTTAGGCGCCGGTCGTTAATCGTTTCGCGAACCATCAGCGGCCAACGACCAACGACCGGATTACGAAGTTCAAGGGAAGGACACTTGTCATGGGTTTGTCGTTAAGCGATCTGCTCAAGAGAATGCTGGAGATGAATGGCAGCGATCTCCACATTACTACCAACTCGCCGCCCCAGATTCGCGTGCACGGACACCTGGTGCCGCTCGATCTGCCGCAGATGACGCCGGCCGAAACCAAGCAACTGGCCTACAGCGTAATGACCGATTCGCAGAAGCATCGTTTCGAAGAGAGCCTTGAGCTCGACTTCTCCTTCGGCTTGAAGGGACTGGCCCGCTTCCGCGCGAATGTGTTTAACCAGCGCGGCGCCACTGCCGCCGTCTTCCGCGTCATTCCGTTCGAAATCAAGTCGTTCAACCAGCTTGGCCTGGCTCCGGTAGTAAGCAAGCTTTGCGACAAGCCTCGCGGACTGGTTCTGGTTACAGGGCCGACCGGCTCGGGCAAGTCCACCACGCTCGCGGCCATGATCGACAAGATTAACAGCGAGCGTCACGACCACATTCTGACCATCGAAGACCCAATCGAGTTCGTGCACATGAACAAGAATTGCGTGGTCAACCAGCGCGAGTTGCACGCCGACACCAAGAGCTTCACCGATGCACTGCGGGCCGCGCTGCGTGAGGATCCCGACGTCGTTCTGATCGGCGAAATGCGCGACCTGGAAACCATCGAGTCGGCGCTGCGCATCGCCGAAACCGGCCACTTGACGTTTGGCACGCTGCACACCAACTCGGCCACTTCGACCATCAACCGTATCATCGACGTATTCCCCGCGCACCAGCAGCCGCAGATTCGCGCCCAGCTTTCGCTGGTGCTGGAAGGCATCATGTGCCAAAGCCTGGTGCCCACCGTCAACGGCAAAGGCCGCGCCATGGTCATGGAGATTCTGATTCCCAACGCCGCCGTCCGCAACCTGATACGCGAGGACAAGATTCACCAGATTTATTCCTCCATGCAGTCAGGGCAGGAAAAATTCGGGATGCAGACTTTTAATCAATCGCTGGCCACGGCCGTTTTCCAGAAGCAGATTTCGCTGGAAACTGCCTTGGCTCGCTCCAGCAACGTGGATGAACTTCAGGAAATGATTAACCGCGGCGCCAGTCTGAACCGGCCGACCGCGGCAGGAACAACGATGGCGCGCGGCGCTGCTCCTTCTAAGCACTAGGTCGCAGCATGAAGAAGAGAAACAAAAGTTTGAACAAGCAGCTACATCAGTCGAGGAGAAGCTAAACCATGCCAGTCTTTACATTTTCCGGCAAGGATGCATCCGGGCAAAAGATTGCCGGGGAGCGAATGGCGTCCAACAAGCAGGCGCTGGCGCAGGCGTTACGGCGCGAGCGTATCACTCCCGGAGCGATCCGGGAAAAGGGCAAGGAATTCAACATGCCCACCTTCGGCTCGGGCAAAGTTAAGACCAAGGAAATCGCGATCTTCTTTCGCCAATTCTCGGTCATGATCGATGCCGGACTGCCATTGGTGCAGTGTCTGGAGATCCTGGCAGCGAACCAGGAAAACCAGGCCTTCCAGAAAATCCTGACCGGGGTCCGAACCACCGTCGAAGGCGGCGCCACCCTGGCCAACGCCATGCGCGGCTTCCCCGTTGTATTCGACGACCTGACCACCAACATGATCGAGGCCGGCGAGACTGGCGGTATTCTCGACATCATTCTGCAGCGCCTGGCCACTTACGTGGAAAAGGCCGTACGCCTCAGGTCCGCTGTCAAGTCTGCGCTGATCTATCCCGTCTCTGTGGTCAGCATGGCAGTCTTGATCGTGGGCGCGCTGCTCAAGTGGGTGGTTCCGATCTTCGCCAACTTGTTCGCCGGACTGGGCGTCAACCTCCCGCTTCCCACCCGCGTAGTCATGGGCCTGAGCGGATTTGTGCAGACCTTCTGGTGGGTGTTTATCGTCGGCGCGGTCGGCCTGGTTGTTGGGATCAAGCAGATTCGCAAGCATCCCCGCGGCCGTTACTACTTCGATAAAGTGCTGCTCTACGTTCCCGTCATCGGCTCGCTGCTGCGCAAGATTGCCGTCGGCCGATTTACCCGTACCTTGGGCACGCTGATCACCTCCGGTGTTCCGATTCTCGAGGGCTTGACCATTACCGCCAAGACCTCGGGCAACGCCGTGCTGGAAGAGGCGCTGTTGAAGGTGCGGAAAGCCATCGAGGAAGGCCGCACGATTGTCGATCCGCTGCGCGAATGCGGAGTTTTTCCCAACATGGTGACGCAGATGATCGGCGTGGGCGAAGCTACCGGCGCCATGGACTCAATGCTGCAAAAAATTGCCGACTTCTACGAAGAGGAAGTGGATGCTGCCACCAAAGACATGCTGGCCATGCTCGAGCCGTTCATCATCGGCGCGTTGGGCATCATGATTGGCGGCATCGTCATTTCGCTCTACATGCCGCTGTTCGCCATGATCGCGAAGCTGGCTGGCTAGAGGCGGCTTCGAAAATGGGACAAGGTTTCAAAGTTTCAAGGAGCGCTCTCCGCGAAACTTTGAAACCTTGCAACCCGGCAACATTAAGAAATTGAAACATTGAAAATTTGGACTTTCGTTTTCCCCATCGCATGCAATCGACCTTCGACGAGCGCAATTGGCTGGTGTGGCTGGTTCGGGTACGAATTCTGATCCTGACCTTGCTGCTCGGCATCGAGTTGGCCGTCGCCCAGTTCAGTCCGGCGCCGCTGCCCATGCGCCTGTTCCTCAGTACCATCCTTTTCTGGTACAGCCTTTCGCTGTTTTACGTGCTTTTACTTTCCTTGTGGCGAGAGCACCGGTTGCAGGCCTCGTTGCAGGTTCTGACGGACCTGGTTCTGGTCAGCCTCGTCGTTCACGAAACCGGAGGCTGGGACAGTTCTCTCAACTTTCTCTATCCGCTGGTCATTATTGTCGCCAGCGTGCTGCTCACACGAATCTGGGCGCAGTTGGTGGCCGCCCTGGCCTTCATTCTTTACGGTACGGTGCTGGAGCTGAGCTATTTCGGAGTGGTCCCTTCCTATGCCAGTTCTCATCCCGGCCTGAAGACGCTGCAGGCCATTATCTTCGTCAACTTGTTCGCGTTCCTGGCCGTCGCCTATCTCGCGGGATTGCTCACCGCAAAACTGCGCCAGGTCGGCGTACAGCTCAAGAACACCAGCGGCGCGCTGGAGAGCCTGCAGGCGCTGCACGAAAACATCATTCACTCCATCAGCAGCGGCCTTATCACCACCGGTCTCGACGGCCGCATTACACTCGTTAACGGCGCGGCCCAACGACTGCTGGAGCGCTCTTCCGCGGAACTGTTCGGAGCCCGCGTCGATGAGCTGTTTCTCGATCCCTTGCCGAATGTTGAATCGAATCAGAGTCATGGTGAAATTCGCTTCGACGCTCCCAACAAATTTCGCAAGACGGTGCGCGTGCGCGTGGCTACGCTGATTGTGCCGGAGCGCGGCGAACTGGGATACGTGTACGTATTCGACGATCTCACCGAGATTCGGCGGCTGGAGCGCGAAGTCCGAATGCAGGACCGCCTGGCGGCTGTGGGACGCCTGGCCGCGGCCATTGCCCATGAAATTCGCAATCCGCTGACTTCCATCGCCGGCTCGGTCAGCATGCTTTCCGGCGTGCCTGAGATGAACGAAGACCACCGCCGCCTGCTCGACATCGTCACTCGCGAGTCGCAGCGCTTGAACAGCATCATCACCGACTTCCTGGCTTACTCGCGCACCAAGCAATATCACTTCGCCAAGGTGGACCTCATTCAACTGGTCGACGATACCTTGACGCTGATGGAACATCGTATGGCCGCGGAGAAAACCGGGATCAGAATCGAGCGGCATTTTCCTGCCGCTCCGGCCCTGGCCATGGCCGATGGCGACAAGCTCAAACAGGTATTCTGGAATTTCTGCGAAAACGCGGTGCGCGCCATGAAAGGCCTCGAGCATGGCGCGGTGCTCACCGTCACCGTCGAGACCATGGGAGACGAGTGGCAGGTTGGATTTACCGATACCGGCTCGGGCATGAGCCCGCAACAGATCGAGAAAATCTTCGAACCTTTCCAGTCCAACTTCGAGGGCGGCACCGGCCTTGGCCTGGCCATCGTTTATCAGATCGTGCAGGCGCACGGCGGCAAAGTATGGGCTCGCTCCAAGCCGGGTCAGGGAACTACCTTGGTGCTGCGGCTGCAGCGCCTCGAAGCCGGGCGCGCGCTCCCCGCCACCGAGAATACGCCGGACAAGGTTCAAGCGCTATCCGCCGCCGCAGGGGGTGGACGTGGCTAACATCCTGGTCTGTGACGACGAACGCTCCATCTGCGAAATGCTCGACATCTCCCTGCGCCGCGAGGGACACCGGGTCGAAACCGTGCAGTCGGGACAACAGGCGAAAAACAAAATCGACGGCGCGCTCTACGATGTGATCATCACCGACATTAAAATGCCGACCATCGACGGCATTGAAGTGCTGCGCCACGCCCACAAAGTTTCGCCCGACTCCGCCGTCATCCTCATCACAGCGGTCGATGACTATGCGGCTGCGGTTGAAGCCGTCAAAGCCGGCGGCGCCACCGATTACATTCGCAAGAGTCCCGGGCTGGTGGACGAAATCAAGCTGGCGATCAATCGCGCGGTCGAGAAACTCAATCTGAGCAAGCAGAACTTCGCCCTGCGCCGCGATGCCGCCGCCCGCAACTCACTCGAAAACATCATCGGCTCCAGTTCCGCCATGGAGAAGCTGAAGCAGACCGTGCGCACCGTTGCCTCAACTGCCAGCACGGTGTTGATCCATGGCGAAAGCGGCACCGGTAAAGAACTGGTCGCCCGCGCCGTGCACGTCTGTTCGCCGCGCGCCACCGACGCCTTCGTTTCCGTCAATTGCGGCGCCTTCCCTGAAAGTTTGCTGGAAAGCGAACTCTTCGGCTATCTCAAAGGCGCATTCACCGGGGCGAACCAGAACAAGCGCGGCCTGTTCGAAGTGGCCGACGGGGGCACGATCTTCCTGGATGAAATCAGCGAAATGACGCTGGCCATGCAGGTCAAGCTGCTGCGCGTGCTGCAGGAACGCACGGTTCGCCCGGTGGGAAGCACCCGCGAAATTGCCATCGATGTGCGCGTAATCGCGGCCACGAATCGCGATCTCGATAAAGCCGTGGCCGAAAACCTGTTTCGCGAGGATCTCTACTACCGGCTCAACGTGATTCCCATCCGCGTGCCACCGCTGAGCGAACGACGAGAAGACATTCCGCTCCTGGTCAATCACTTTTTAAAAAAGTATGCGGCCGCCGCGGGACGAAGCATCTTACGAGTGAACGCGCCGTCGCTCGACTCGTTATGCGGATACGAGTGGCCGGGCAATGTCCGCCAGCTCGAGAATACCGTCGAACGAGCGGTGGCCCTGGAGACGACCGAGGAACTGCACGTCCAGCTTCCTGCCGAGCGACCCAAGGCACGCGCCGCCGCCGCTGCCGCTGGAGGAGGAGCGCTGCCGGAAATCAGCGGCGATCTCACGTTGCCCGAAGGCTTGGGAATGGAAAACTATGTAGCCGGGATTGAACGATCGTTATTGCAGAATGCTCTCAACCAGAGCGGCGGCGTGCAGACTAAGGCCGCCGACGTCCTCGGTATCTCATATCGCTCCTTCCGCCATCTGATGAAGAAGTACGAATTGTAGCTCTCAGCCGTCAGCTCTCAGCCATCAGCGAAAGCCTAATATCTGTAATCCCACAAGGCCTTTTCGCTTACTAAAGCGGCTTCATGGTTGCCGCGACATTGGGCCTTGAAGGCTTCTGCTGATGGCTGATAACTGAGAGCTGACAGCTAGCTCTTTTTCAACTGCTGCTTCCACCCCAGGACGCGGGCCTTTGCGCCTTCGGCCTCGGCTTCGGGAATCATCCCTTTCTTCTGGTACAGGACGGACAGACTGGTATGCGCGAGCACGTCGTCGGGATCGATTTCTGCGAGCTTTTGCGCGACCGCGATCGCTTCATCGTAGCGCTGCAAGTCCTGCAGAGCGCGTGCAAGGCCATGCATGGCTTCGGTAAAGGTTGGATCGGCGGCGAGAGATTCCTGGTACGCCGCAACCGCTTTTTCCAGTTGTCCGTCCGCCATCAGATCGAGCGCGGCATAGTAATGATCTTCAGCTTTTTGGCGGGCGTCCGGATCAGGCATGCGCAGAGTCTGAATTCTAACACTGCTCAGCCTCACCACGAAGGACACGAAGTAACACGAAATACCGCAAGAACCTCCGAAAGCTGAATCCGCGGCAGGAATTCCACGAATTTTGGGCGCGGTTTCCTTGGAGATTCTCGCGGCATCGCAAGACGTCATTCACCACGAAGGACGCGAAGTAGCACGAAGAATGCAAAAATCTGAATTTGCGGAGCGGGGATTCCACGAAGCGGGATTTCCTTCGTGAACCTTCGTGCCCTTCGTGGTTCAAGGTTTTCTGCGGCAAAACGTCATTCACCACGAAGGACACGAAGTAGCACGAAGGAAGGGAAAAATCTGAGTTTGCGGAGCGGAATTCCGCGAAGCGAGATTTCCTTCGTGAACCTTCGTGCCCTTCGTGGTTCAAGATTTTCTGCAGCAAAACGTCATTCACCACGAAGGACACGAAGCAGCACGAAGGAATAAAATCTGAATTTCCGCAGCCGGAATTCTACGAAGCAAGTTTTCCTTCGTGAACCTTCGTGCCCTTCGTGGTTCAAGGTTTTCTCCGGCATCGCAAAACGTCATTTACCACGAAGGACACGAAGCAGCACGAAGGAATAAAATCTGAATTTCCGCAGCCGGAATTCTACGAAGCGGGTTTTCCTTCGTGAACCTTCGTGCCCTTCGTGGTTCAAGGTTTTCTCCGATCTTGACCGAGTGCGTATGATGGCTGCATGCGCTACAAGCTTCGTTTTCTGTGGAATGCTACCAAAGGCCATCGCCTGGCCCCGTGGCGCAGTCCTTACCTGCTATGGCGCATAGAAACCT